>JBARMS010000220.1:0-8461 GCA_049802575.1 Acidobacteriaceae bacterium
AAATGAATACCAAACCAGCTCCAGCGCGGTAGCATACCGCCATGCTCGATTTCCGCCGCCTGCCTGCGCCGTATTGCGTCGCCCTCGCTCTGCTCTTCCCGCCCCTCGCCGCCTCCGCGCAAGCCACCCCGTCCACTCCGCCCGCGCAAGCAGCGCCCGCAGTGCCGGCTGCGCAAACGGGGCAAGCTACCCCTGGCCAGGCGAACCAGGCCCGCCTCGCCCGCTTCCGCCGCGACGATTCCATCGTCCCCCTCCCCGCCCGCACCGCCATCCTTCGCGGCGCGTACGGCCCCTACCGCGCCAACAACGACCTGCTCTACTACCACCTCGACATCCGCGTCGATCCTGCGCAGAAATTCCTCTCCGGCAAGAACACCATCCGTTTTCGCATGCTGCGCGACGGCAACCGCATCCAGCTCGACCTGCAGGACCCGCTCAGCATCGACAAAATCCTCTACGGAACCACGCCCCTGAAATACGAGCGCGACAGCGGCGCTGTCTTCGTCGACTTCCCTGAGACTCTCCACGCCGGCCGCACCTACTCCATCGACTTCTACTACTCCGGCCACCCACAGGAAACCGGGCGCTTCGGCGGCATCACCTTCAAAAAAGATCCCTCCGGCCACGACTGGATCAACACCGCCTGCGAAGGCATCGGCGCCAGCATCTGGTGGCCGAACAAAGATCAGTGGCGCGACGAAGTCGAAGATATGGACATCAGCGTGGCCATTCCCAACGGCCTCACCGACGTCTCCAACGGCCATTTCGTCGGCAAGACCGATCTCGGCGACGGCTATACGCGCTGGGACTGGCACGTCAGCTACCCGATCAACAACTACGACGTCTCGCTGAACATCGGCAATTACGCGCATTTCTCTGACAAGCTCGGCGACCTGCCGCTCGATTTCTATGCGCTGCCCGAAGACCTCGACAAGGCGAAGACGCAGTTTGCCCAGGCGAAGGGCATGCTCGAGGCCTATCAACACTACTTCGGCCCCTATCCCTGGGCAAAAGACGGCTACAAGCTCATTGAAGCCCCCTACTCCGGCATGGAGCACCAGAGCGCTGTCACCTACGGCAACTTATTTAAGAATGGCTATCTCGGCCGCGACTGGACCGGCGTCGGCATCAGCCCGCGCTTTGACTTCATCATCATTCACGAGAGCGGCCACGAGTGGTTCGGCAACAGCATCACCGCCGCCGACCCATCCGACATGTGGATCCACGAAGGCTGGACCACCTACCTCGAAAGCCTCTATGTCGAATACCGATGGGGCAAGAGTGATGCCATTCGTTACCTCAACGGTTACAAACCGAAGATCTTCAACCAGCGGCCCATCGTCGGCGAACGCGGCGTCAACGCCGAGCCGCCCGAGGACCAGTACTTCAAGGGCGCGCTCATGCTCAATACGCTGCGCAGCGTTCTCAATGACGACGCGAAGTGGTTCGCGCTGATCCACGACCTCTATCAGCACTTCAAATATCAGAACATCCTCACTGAGGACATCGTCGCGTACTGCAACCAGCGCACCGGCATGAACCTCACGCCCATCTTCAACCAGTACCTGCGCCACGCGCAGATTCCCCGCCTCGAGCTGCTGTTCGGCGGCGAAGCACCCAACACCGTCATGTACAAGTGGCGCGCCGACGAGGAGAACTTCGCCATGCCCGTGCGCGTCGGCACGCCGGATCACTGGCAGATCATCCGCCCCACCACCCACTGGCAGACGATGCAGACCTCGCTCTCCAAAGAGGACTTCCAGGTCGACACCGACCACTACTACGTCGACGTGAACAAGCAATAGCCGGTCCACGAAAAAGCCGGCAGAGCATTTGTCGCCCTGTCGGCTCTTGTTGCCCGGTGGTTTCATCGGCGCAGGCAGATCGGAGATCCACTTCCCCCGGCCGTTTCCTGAACGCTGAACGCTGAGCGCCGAACGCTGTTTTTACGCTGCCTTCTCCGCCTGCGAATTCACCCGGTTCGAAATTTCCGTCAGCAGATGATCGGCGTGGCCCTCTTCCTTGATCGTCTTGTCCAGCAGTTCGGCGTGCTGTTGTTCGCCCAGCATCTGCGCCCAGTGCCGCACGGCCCCATAGCACGCGATCTCGTAGTGCTCCACGCGCTGGGCAGCGGCAATCAGCGCCGCGTCGCGCACATCGTCATCGGCCGCATCCTTCACCAGGTCCTCGGCTTCGGTCGTCAAAGCCGCCATCACCTTGCATTTCACTTCCTTCGCCTCGCCGGTCATGGCGGTCAGAATCTGCTCCAGCCGCTGCGCCTGTACGCGCGTATCCTGCAGGTGCGACTGGAAGGCCTGCTTCAATTGCACGTCCCGCGCCTTGTCGATCATCGTTGGTAGCGCTTCGGTAATCTGGTTCTCGGTCGACAGCAGCATCTGCAGCTGGTTGACATAAAGCTTGCGAAGATTGTCCAGATTCGCGGAAAACACCTTCATGTTCGTTTCTCCTTCAATTCAGATGGGTAGGGGAATAAGCGCTCTGGCGCATGATGCGCCCGCAGGACTCAGTCGTTCTTTTGGTTTCATTTGGTAGGATGCGCCCCGCCCGCAGGGAAGCTTCCTCGGGACCGGATCGTCCGGCGCCACGGTGCCCGGAGCCAGTGTCACTTCAAGGTCATTGACGGTTTCGTCACTCGCCGCTACCATCTCCAACATCCCCCGGAATATTCATAGCGAGCCCAGGCGAACCAGGACGTGAACATAACGATTCAGGAGCGTCGATTCACCTTCTCCTCGGAGTATGAGATCTCCGGCTCGGGCCAAATCCTGCGCGCCCGCAAGGATTTCCTGTCGTTCCCTACCCGCATCCACGTGAAATATGGAGAAGACCGGGTCGGCACGCTGCAGGGCCGCTTTTCGCTCATCCACTGCAAGTATGATTTTCAGTTTGCCGACGGCCGCGACTTCGCGTTCCAGTGCGAAAAGCTCCGCAAAGGGGTGTATGCCTGCAAGCGCGGAGACGAAGTGTACCGCCTGTACCACCACAAAGGCCGCCGGTACTCCATTTTTCGCAATGGGGAACAGATTGCCGCAGTGGAGCGGAACCGTTACGTGGCGGGCCGGAGCGCACGATTCGATGTACGCATGAACCAGGACGCCGACGTTGCCGTGGTGGCCTCCATGGTCATCGCCATGAACTCCTCGGAGCGGAAAGAGGGCGAAGACGAGGACGCCGTCCTTGCGGAACGCGGCGGCCCGCGCCGCGAAGACAAGGCGTTCGACGTCACCTGGCAGCCCAGCTGACCCCGGCATCGCAGCCGGATGGCCGGCGCAACATGCTATACTCGGCAGTTGCGGGCATTCCCCGGAAATCTCTCTATTTCCGGCCTTTGCTGCCGCATTTCCACACAAAAAAGCGATTTTGAGGTTCTCATGTCCGGCCATTCGAAATGGGCGACGATTAAGCATAAGAAGGGTGCACTCGACGCCAAGCGCGGCAAGATATTCACCCAGCTCATCAAGGAAATCACCATTGCCGCCAAGTCCGGCGGCGACCCGGACGGCAATCCTCGCCTGCGCAGCGCCATCGCTGCCGCCAAGGCCGAGAACATGCCCAACGACAACATCAAGCGCGCCATCCAGCGCGGCACCGGCGAGATTCCCGGCGTCAGCTACGAGGAAGTCTCTTTCGAGGGCTATGGTCCCGGCGGCGTCGCCATCATCGTCGACGCCACCACCGACAACCGCAATCGCGCCGTGAGCGAAGTCCGGCACACCTTCGCCAAGCACGGCGGCAACCTCGGTGAACCGAACTCCGTGCGCTTCATGTTCGCGAAGAAGGGCCTGATCGCCGTCTCGAAAGAAGCGGCCGATGAAGAAAAGCTGATGAACATCGTGCTCGAGACGGGCGGAGAAGATCTGAACGACGAAGGCGACACGTGGGAGATCATCACCGATCCGCACGCGTTTGAAGCCGTCGCTCAGGCCGTTCGCGACGCCAGGATCGAAACACTCATGTCGGAAATCACCATGATCGCGTCGACCTATACCAAGCTCGAAGGGCCCCAGGCCGCGCAGATGGTGCGCCTGCTCGAGGCGCTGGAAGAGCACGACGACGTCCAGCACGTCTATTCCAATTTCGACATGGACGCGAAACAGCTGGAAGAAGTCACCAGTTAGCGGCGGCGCAAATCAGTCGGGCAGGCCGCCACTGGGCGGCCTTTCCTTTGCCTGCGGAGAATATCGATCCGGGATGAAAACTCGCTTTCTCGCCCTCCCAGCTGTTGCAGCGCTCCTCCTGGCCGCTGCTGCTTCCACTGTGGCGCAATCGGCGGTCAATTCCGCTCCGGCAGCCGCGTTTGCCAGTTCTTCGCCGGCCGGCGAGGCACAGCAAGACAGCCTATCGGCCGCGGCCGACCAGCCCGCTGCCGCTGAGCTGGCCACCCGCCCCTGGGAATATGGTCCATTCTTCCAGGGCGGCAAGGGCATCGGCTATCTCATTTCCGACTACAAGCTCTTCAGCGCCGGCATGCGCCTCGGCAAAGTGATCACCGACCCGCACCTGCCCGGCATCCTGCGCGGCCAGTTTGAATACGCGGGCGAAATCATGCCGTACTGGCAGGCCTACACCCCGCCTCCGCACCGGCAGCTCCTCACCTACCACGACCCGTCGACGGGACTGATCTATTCCTACTACGCCCCATATGGCGGCGGCACCTACACCGGCTTCAGCCTCACGCCGATCATCCTGCGCTGGGATTTCCAGCCGCACCACAAGGTCGCGCCATGGTTTCAGGGGGCGGGCGGCCTGATTTACACCACCCATAAATTTCCGCCCGAGGTGTTAGTGCCGCATGGTACTCCCGGGGGTACCAGCGTGTGGAATTTTAGCCCGCAGGCCGGCATCGGTCTGCAATACTTCATAAGTCCGCAGCGCTCGATCATGTTTTCCGCCAACGGAATCCACATCTCGAACGCCTCGCTTGGGGACCGGAACCCCGGGGTCAACGCCAGCGTACAGTTCCAGATTGGATACACCTGGTGGAGCCGGAAACCGTAGGCGGTGACGATGGCCAGCCAGCGGCTCTGATGAACGAGCGACCATGTCCGACGCGTTAATCGAATGCGTGCCCAATTTTTCTGAAGGCCAAAGGCCGGAGGTGGTTCGGGCGATCCTCGCAGCCATGCGCGTCGACGGCGTGTACCTGCTCGACTGGTCATCGGATGCCGACCACAACCGCTCCGTGGTGACCATCGCCGGTCCTCCGCCCGCGGTTCTCGAGTCCGCCGTCCGCGGAGCGGGCAAAGCAGCGGAGCTGATCGACTTGACAACCCAACAGGGCGTCCACCCCCGCATCGGCGCCGCCGACGTCATCCCCTTCGTCCCCGTCCGCGGCATCTCGCTCGAGCAGTGCGCGCTCGTCGCACGCCAGGCCGGCATGGAAATCTGGAAACGCTATCAGGTTCCCGTCTATTACTACGAGGCTGCCGCCGCGCGGCCCGACCGCGCCCTGCTGGAGGAAGTCCGCCGCGGACAATTTGAAGGCCTGCGCGATGCCGTGCTCCGCGAACCCGCCCGCCGCCCCGACGTCGGCGGACCCAGCCTGCATCCCACCGCGGGGGCATCGGCGGTCGGCGCCCGCAAGTTCCTCATTGCGTTCAATCTCTTTCTCGACACGGCCGAAGTCGCCATCGCCCGCGCCATTGCCCGCGACATCCGGCAGTCCGGAGGCGGCCTGGCCGGGGTCAAAGCCATGGGCGTCTCCGCGCAGGGACAGGCGCAGGTCTCAATGAACATTACCGACTTCACCCGCACGCCGGTGGGGGAAGCCTACGCCGCCGTCAAGGAGAAAGCCCGCCGCCATGGCGCGCAACCGGCTCGCGCTGAGCTGATTGGCCTTATCCCGGAAGCCGCGCTTGAGCGAAACAGCGAGTGGATGCGTCTCCTGCATGAGTTTGATCCTGAAAAGAAGGTGCTGGAACGCCGGCTGGAGCAGCCCCTGGCATGGCCCGGAACGTGACCGTCGCCCGGTCGCGGGGCGTAAAATTGATGAGAGGGCCCACGAAAGCAGCTTTTTGGCTGCCGTTCGGGTCTATATTCCCGCAGGTTCATTCTTTAAGGCTCAGCCGGTCACTCCGGCAGAGGGAGCAGGTTCGGCTGTGAAATTTCGCAAATATTTCTTCTTTGGTTCGATTATGGCGCTCATGGCCGCGGCCGGCGTTTCCGCCCGCGCCGCGCAGATCGATACCGACGCGCGTTCCGCCATTCCCCACGACGTGCAGCAGCTCATCGTCGTCGATTACCGCGTGATGCAGAACTCTCCCGCCGCCATGGATCTGAAGGCGCGGGTTCTGCCGCCGGAGCTGAAACAACTCGAAACGGCGCTGAGCAAGTCCGGCCTGAATGAGAATCAGGACGTCGAAGAGCTGGCGTTCGCCGCCTACCGCACCGGCACGAGCGGTGACGATATCAAAATCGTCGGCATCGCCCAGGGACAGTTCCAGGTAAGCGACATTCTCGCCACCTTTAAGAAGAACAAGGTGAAAGCCACCATGATCCGCAACAACAAGCTGTACCCGATGGGCGGCAGCGGCATGCTGGTTACCTTCCTCAATCCCACCACCATGCTATTCGGATCGAGCGATGCTATGAAGCCCGCACTCGATTGCCGTGACGGCCTCGCGCCCAGCTTTCTCACCAATGACTCCATGATGGCCGCGATGCAGCAGGTCGACACCGAGCCCATCTGGAGCATCCTCGACGCCAAAGGCACGCAGTACATGATGCACTCGCTGCTCGGCCAGGCCTCCCAGCTCGCCGACTACGAGCAGGTCAAAAAGCGGCTGCTCAACTCCAGCTACACGATGAATTTCGCCACCGGAGTGAAATTCACTCTGTACGTCGCCACGTCAGACACGTTCACCGCCGCGACCATGTCTTCGCTCCTGAACGCTGCGGCCATGTACGAAAAGGTCAGCGGCACGCCGGTCGAAAAACAGGCCATCGATGCGACAACCATTGACTCGACGGCTTCTACGTTGTCGGTGAAGTTCGCCGCGTCGGACAGCCAGTTCTCGAGCCTGCTGCAGTCGCCGCTCTTCCAGGACGTCGTGCACTAAGTCTCGGCTCAAGCAATAAAGGGAGCGGGAAATCCGCTCCCTTTTGCTTTTTGGCTCCTCACTACCGCAGCGGCTTGCCGATCTCCCAGTGGTGGCCAAAAGGATCGACAATCCGCCCGACCCGCCAGCCATAGGATTGATCTTCGACAGGCCACACCTCGCGAGCGCCGGCCGCAATCGCACGAGCGAAGACAGCGTCCGGATCCTCGACGGTCAGAACCATCCGCACCGTGCTCCCTCCCACCGATTCCGGGCTCAAGTTCTGGTGCTGCGGCGACTCATCGGCAAGCCAGAACTCGGCGCCCTCGATCGAGAGGTGAGCCACCGCCCCGCCATCCTCGTCGAGCACGAAGATTTCCTTCGCTCCGAACGCCGCCTTATAGAAGGCCACCGCTCGCATGCCGCCACGCACGTTCAGCAAAGGCGCAAGCGTCGTCTGTCGCCGCGGGTATGGACTGGGACTCTGGCTCATAATCGACGAACGGATGGCTTGGTGGGCAGTGCAGGGCTCGAACCTGCGACCTCCTGCTTGTAAGGCAGGCGCTCTAACCAGCTGAGCTAACCGCCCAGACCGCCTGAATCCTCATCCATCGATGAACTCAGGCCGTCGGGTCGATTTTATCAGCCGCGCTGCGGAGCGACCGAGCCGCTACCGGCGCGCAATGCAGATGACGGGAGCCAGACGGCGAGCCGCAGCCGCCCGTCGCCCGCGAAGCGCAAAACGAAGCTGCTCAACCGAAAATACGACGGCGAGGAAACCAAAAACCACAAGATTGCAGAGAACCCAGGCGTACCCGGCCTGCAGGGTGAAATGGATCAGGCTGTGTCCCATCGGCGGACTCCTGGTCAGAAGTTGCGAGCAGCGAAGTCAGTTTAGGCATCTTGCCACCCAAATCCCATGCCCCGTCGGCAGCAGGCGACCGAACGCAGGCGTCACTCCCCATTCCCGCCTCGACGCTGCCTGACTTCGCGCTCACGAGCGGTCGCTCTTATTGCGATCCTGTTGCGCCTGCTCCAGCAGCGTTCGCACCTCGTCGTCGCTGGTTGGATCGAAATTGCGATAGAACTCGCCCACCGCCAGGAAATGCAGCGGCTCCTCAAGACAGACGAGCCCATCCACCTCCCCGCGCAGCTGCGCGCAGGTGGTTGCGGCTCCCACCGGCGCTGCGGCCATCACCCGCCGCGCCAGAGGTCGAAGGGCGCGCACGGCGGCCTTCATGGTCGCGCCGGTCGCCAGGCCGTCGTCCACTAGAATCGCTGTGCGTCCTTCGACGGAAATCGGCTCGCGGCCGCCGCGGTAGAGCGCAGTCCGGCGCTCAATCTCTTGTCGCTCGCGGGCAACGGCCTCATCGATCGCGCTTTGGCCAATGGCAAACGCGCGA
>JBARMS010000221.1:0-14766 GCA_049802575.1 Acidobacteriaceae bacterium
GCCAGGGCACAAGCCGGGTTGCAGGGGACAGGTTGCAGGGTGCCGAGGCGAGCGTTCAGCGTTCAGCATTTGGCGCTCAGGAAACAACAGCGGCGTCGTTGGGAAAGCAAGTGCAAACTCCCGCGGAGAGCTTAGCGCCCGCCGCTGCCGTGGCTCAGCCGCAAACTGCGGTAGCGGTCGCCGAGCTGGTCGAAGACGTGCCGGCGACCGTGCCGGCGCCGCAAGCTACTGTGGCCGGAGCGCCGGACCTGGACCGAATTCGCGAGGCGGTTTGCGCGGCGCTCGGCAGCGAAGGCCACGAGACCGCGGCCGCCCAGGTGATGAGCGGCGAGTGGACGCAGCAGGGCAACGGGATCCAGGTGGGATTGCCCATGCGCAAGGCGATGCTGGCGCTGACCATCAACGCAGAGGCTGAAGCGATTTGCCGCAAGGCGATGAAGGCGATCGGCGCGACGCAGAAGATCGCGTTTGTGCCCGGCGAGAATAGCGCCGCCAGTGGAACCGCGGCGAAGGCGTCGGTCCCCATCGCCGGCAGCGCGCAGTCGGCGGCGCTCGAGAATCCGCTGGTGCGCAGGACGCAGGAGCTTTTCAAGGCCGAGATTCGCAGCGTGCTCGATTTGCGGGAGCCGCAATAACCGGAACAAAGATCGGAATGGGCGATCATGATCAATCCACTGAAACTTCAGGAAATGCTGGGCCAGGCCAAACAGATGCAGGAACAGGTGCAGCAGAAGCTGGCCGCGTCCGTGGTAGAGGCCTCCTCGGGAGGCGGAGCCGTGTCGGTGCGGATGAACGGCAAGAAAGAAGTGCTGAAGGTGACCATCGACCCGGCGGCCATCGCCAGCCTCACGGGGCCGAGCCCCGATGTGGAGATGCTCGAGGACCTGATCGCCGCGGCCATGAACGAGGCGGGCCGGCGCGCCGAAGAGATCATGAAGTCCACCGTACAGGGCATGATGGGCGGGCTGAACCTGCCGCCAGAGCTGTTCTGAGCGTCTAAACCAGGTTATGACATCGCGCCGCGATTTCCTGAGGCAGTCCGGACTGGCAACGGCAGCCGTCTTGCTGGGGCGGCGCGAGCTGCAGGCGCAGCAAGGTCAAACCGCGCCCGATGGGGGACAGAATCCCGCCTCAGGCCAGACCCCTCCTGCTGCGCAGAGTCCGGCGGGACAGGCCAATGCGGCGCAGCCGAACAGCAATCCCGCGATCCAGCCCAACCCGACACTGCCGGATCAGCTCCGCACGGCGGCGGCTAACGAGACGATCAAGACGACGAAGCTGACCGACACGATTTTTCTGCTGCAGGGCGTGGGCGGCAATGTCGTCTGCCAGATCGGGCCCGATGGCAAGCTGGTGATCGACTCGCAAATTTCAACGGGCACGAATCATCTGCTCGACGCGCTGGGCAAGCTCGATGCGCACCCGCTGAAGCTGCTGGTGAACACGCACTGGCATTTCGATCACACTGACGGCAATGCGGCGCTCCACCTGGCCGGGGCGTTCATCATCGCGCAGGACAACACGCGCACGCGGCTGAAGAATCCGCAGTACATGCAGGTCTACGATGTGCACTTTTCATCCGCGCCGGATGCGGCGCTGCCGCAGCAGACCTTTGCCGACACGGAGACGCTGTGGGTGAACAACGACGAGACCCACCTGCAATATGCGCCGTTCGCGCACACCGACTCGGACATCTTCATCCACTTCACCCGGGGCAATGTCATCCACACCGGCGATTTGTGGTTCAACGGCATGTATCCGCTCATCGACCTGTCAAGCGGCGGCACCATCAATGGGATGATCAAAGGCGTGGATGCCGTGCTGGCGCTGGCGGATGAGCGGACGAAGATCGTTCCCGGACATGGCGCGCTGGGCGACAAGGCCGCGCTCGAGGGATATCGACAGATGCTGGTGACGGTGGCTGACAGCGTGGAAAAACTGAAGGCCCAGGGCCAAACCGTGGAGCAGGCGGTAGCCGCCAGGCCGACGGCCAGCCTGGACGCGCAGTGGGCGAAGGGATCCATCAAGCCGGACACATTCGTGGCGCTGGTGTACGACTCTCTCTAGACGAGCGCCCCCCATGACGGCGCGGTTTCCTACTGCTTCGCCACATCCAGTTCGATGGTCAGCTTCACTTCGTCGCCGAGCATCGCGGCCGGCATCTTCGCGCCGATGCCGAAATCGGTGCGGCGGATGGTCGTGGTGGCCTCAAATCCCTCGTGCGTCTTGTGGCCCATTCCCTCAATCGGCCCCGTCGGTCCGCTCACGTCCAGCGTCACCGGTTTTGTCACGCCCTTCAGCGTCAAATTACCCTGGATGGTCAGTCCCGAGCCGCCTTTCGTGATGCTGGTGCTCGTAAACGTCGCCGTGGGGTATTGTGCGACATCGAAGTAATTCGCGCTTTTCAGATCGTTGTCGCGCGGGGCCACGCCGGTGTCGATGCCGTCCACGTGGATGGTGCACTGCACCGTTGATTTCGTCGCATCCTGGTCATTGCTGACGACCGTGCAATCCACCGGGCCGAACCGCCCATGCACGTTGGCGATGCCCATGTGCAGGATCGAGAAGTCGACCTCGCTGTGCATCGGGTCCGATTTCCAGGTGGTGGTCTGCGCCATCACGGCGGGCGCAAGTAAGGTCAGCGTCGCGGCGGCGATGCCGGCCGGTACGAAACGAGCAAGCTGCATACAGTTTCCTTTCCAGATTGCCTGAGGATCGAAACGCGAAGCCCTTCCAGATTAGCCAGGATTAGCGCGAAGTGCGAAATACTGGAGGCAGGGAGGATCCACCATGGCCGTCATTCGCACCTGCCCCTCCTGCGGCAAACCGAACCGCATCCCCGCGCGGCACCTGGCTGACAGCGGCCGCTGCGGCGCCTGCAAGAATCCGCTGCCACCGCTGGCTGAGCCGCTCGCTGTCGATGCCGCCGAGTTCGACGAGATCCTGCGCGAGAGCAAAGTTCCCGTCCTGGTCGATTTTTGGGCCGCGTGGTGCGGACCCTGCCGCATGGCCGCTCCGCACGTGGCGCAGGTGGCGCGCGATCTCGCCGGGCAGGTGGTCGTCCTCAAGGTCGATACCGAGCGCTCGCCGGAACTGGCCGCTCGCTATCATGTTCAGGGCATTCCAAACTTCGCCGTCTTTTCTCGCGGGACCCTCAAGTTCCAGCAGGCCGGCCTGGTGGACGCGAATACGATGAAGAGCTGGCTCACCCGCGCCGCCTGAGAGACATCCAGGAAAGCAATTCGGGACCGAAGCCGTGAACGAGCCTTCCGCTCAGGGCGAACGCATGGCATCCGCCCCGAGCAGAAAATCGCAGCCGTGAAACCGCGCCATCGCCGGTCCGCCAACGCGGCGCCGCGTCACCAGACAACAGGCCCAGCTATATAGTCGAGCCGCCCGCGAGGCTTGTTCCCAGCTGCACCTGTTGCCACTGCGGCACATCGCCCGCGAAATGTGTACACAGGAAAAGCGCTGCGCCGGGAGGCACATCCGCGGTGCCGACCGCCCCCGGCAGAAAGACGAGGAAGAGATCGCCCACCTGAGCCACCGTCGGCAGTTTGGCCGCCAGTGTGGGCACGAGTCTCAGTTGCGACAGTGAGTCCAGGCTCACCTGCTGCGTGGTGGTTCCGATCACATCTTTCTGAAGGCGGCCTGCGCTGAAGACGCCGCCCGGCGAGGCCGTGACGGGCAGAGAGGTATTGGGACCAGCCGGCGGCATGAACAACGGGCCACCGTGACCGCGCACTCCCGGTCCAGTGGTGGACTGGCCCAGCACGCCAATCGGTTCGCCCACCATGCGCTCCACGGATACGCCCTCGGGGCTCAATCCGCCCATCGAGCGTCCCACAACGCCGATGCCGTGCGCCGGCTCGCAGGGTGACGCGCTGGGGTTCTCATCCGTAGCCAGTCCGTACAGTCCCGCTCCGGTCGAGGACTGCCCTAAAACGCCGATGCTGAAGTCGCTGCCGCGGCTGCGGCCGTACAAGCCGATCGAGCCCTCGCCCGTGAAAATGTTGTCGCCGGCGAAGGTCGCGTTATAGCCCACCGCCGTATTCAGCACGGTTACGTCGCCGTACAAGTCTGGCCCATCACCGTCGCCGTGATTGATGGCCCCATAGGGTCCGTATTGGCCGCCGAAATTATCGGCGGTATTGTACTGCCCCACATCGAGACTATCGAAGGAATCGCTGGCTCCGTAGCCTTGTCCCACCGCCCAGCCATTTTCGCCGGGCGGATAACTGAAGTTGAACGGGTTGTTCACATCTACCGGGATGGTCACCTCTTCCCCGGTAATCAGGCTCCCCAGAAGACGCGCCCCATCCACGCTGCCCAGGCCTGTGCAGGGATCCCAGCCTGCGGCGGCGGTATAGAACGGAGAATCGGGCGTGTCGCCGGAGTCGTTGTTGCCGAATGTGACGTCGTTGCAGATCGAGGGGTGCAGATACAGCGTCGGATGCAACAGCCCGATCGGCTGCCCAAGAATTTGGTTCAGCACCGCGGTCAGTCCGGCATAGAGGGGCGCCACGCAGCTCGTTCCAACGAAGCTGTACGGATGGGCATTGAGAAAGAACCCGGTGAGCGCGACCATCCCGGCCACGTCCGGCACGCCGCGCCGCACTCCTCCATCGTTCTTTGATGTGGGCGTGATCTTGGCTAACGCCTGGTAGATTGGCACGGCAAAGTTATCGCTCACACCGCCGCCGGTCGCGCCAAAATCAACCTTCTTCTTCCCAAACGGCGACGAGGAAAACGCATCGCTCCACACAAACTCAGTAAAATGCAGCGGGGGACCGAGGGTAATGTCTCCCAACACCGTGCCACCGCAGGAGACAACCCACGGATCGCTGCTGGGAAAACTGGTGTGGCAATGTCCGTCGATCACCTGGTCGTCCGCGCCCCAGTCTCCCAGGGCAACGAACACCGTGATGCCGGCAATGGCCGCGAACGCGAAAAAAACACTCAGCGCATAAGCGATGCTTCCGGAATCCGTCACGCTGCCGATCGTGCCGCTGTCGTCCTGCAGGCTGAGCGTCCAGCTTGCGGTGAGCGCCGACGGCTGATTTTCGCCGGCATTGGGAAAGATGGCGCGGGCCAGGAATGTCAGCCATCCCTGCTCGGTGCCGTCGTTGAAATACACGTTCACGTTGGCTCCCTGCGCAATCGTCGCGGAGGTGGAAATATCCTGCGTCAGCTCGGCGGAGTCATTCGCGATAAGCGATGAGAACGGCTTGGTCAGAGACGTAACGGTGGCCGGATTGTTGGTGTAGGTGGTGCCGTCGATTTCCAGATTGATGTTGGTGAGCTTCGGCGGAGTATTGAAGCCTTTCGGGAGCGACGGGAAATACTTCCCCGTGATGTCGCTGGGCAGATAAGCGGCCGGCGCCGGCGCAAAGACGCCGATGGTCTGGCAGCCGGCCCCGGTGTTCGGAAAGTTGTAGAGTCCCGCGAGTTCCGGAGCGCTGAGGCCGAACGACAGCGGAGGATCGCCCGTCCCGGCCCTGCACCCCGCGATCCGGTTGTCCAGGCCAATGATGGATTCCACGACCCCGGCCAGCTGCGGGGGCAAATACGCCTGGCCGTCAAAGCCTCGGAAAGTCTGCATCGCCGGCGGAGGCGCTGACGTCACCGGCGCTGGCGAGACCGGGACCGCTTCGGGAACCGCCTGGGCGGCTGCGCCTGGTGTCTGCTGGTTCACGCCGTAAGGATTCACCGGCAACGGCGCCTGGTATTGATTCAGTGCGACGCCGAAAGCCGTGCTCCACTGAGCCGCGGTCCCTCGCACGATCACGCACCGGCGGCCCGCATGGCTCTCGACCACGGTCATGCCGTGGCCGGTGACGAATGTCGTTACGGCGCTGATCTCGGCCGGCGCCGCCCCGTACACCTGCGTCAGCTCATCGGGCGATAGAAAAGTGCGCCGTCCCGGGGGAATCTGTTGCCAGTAGGAAAGGTCGGGGAGCGCCGGACTTCCGGGGCGCTGACGCAGCAGCAAGGTAGCGGAGAGGTTCGTTGCGGGGGCCAGAGGCCCCACCAGTGTTGCGCCGGCGGGACGAGGACGCTGGCTTCCCGCCAATGGCTGATAGCCCGAGGGGACAGTCATGGTTGCACCTCATGGAGAGATCAAGGGCCCATATCTGCGGGTTCGATGGCGGCGATTATCCGCCCACCCCGACGCATTGCGCAATCGCCGCCGGAAATATTTTTGTTGCGTCCCGGCAAACATTACAGGAAGCGGCGTGGGGATCGGCTGGAATCCGGAGACTCTCTGTCGAGCAAAAATCGGCAATCAATCGGATCGACTGCGCGGTGCGATGGAGGGACGCTTCCTGCGGCTTGGGATTCAGGACCTGCCACTACCCGGCTTCGGCCAGGCCGTACCGCCGTTGCCACGGACCCTTCAGCAAGGCCCAAACACGTGTTCGCTCTGCCTCGGTGGCTTCCTCCTTGGCCTTGCTGTAAAAACGTACGGCTTCGACCTTCGCCAACTCAAGCAGCTCCCGATCCCGAACGAGATTCGCTACGCGAAACTCCGGCAAGCCCGCCTGTTTTGGACTTTCAGATCTCTTCTCAACTGCATTTCGTCGTGTGCCGAAGATCTCACCAGGACCGCGCAGCTCCAGATCCAGCTCGGCCAGCTCGAAGCCGTCCTGCGTCCGCACCATGGCGTCCAGCCGTTCCTCGGCGTTCGGGGTGAGCTGGGCGCCGGACGAATCGCCCTTCATGAGGATGCAGTGCGACCTGGCCGAGCCGCGTCCCACGCGGCCTCGTAATTGGTGAAGCTGCGCCAGACCGAAGCGCTCCGCATGCTCAATGACCATCACCGTCGCGTTGGGCACGTCCACGCCCACTTCAATCACCGTGGTCGCGATGAGCACGTCAATCTCGCCGCGCTGAAATCGCCGCATCACGACTTCTTTCTCATCCGCGTCGAGCCGTCCGTGCAGCAGCCCCACGCGCAACCCAGCCAACTCCTGCGTCCGCAGCCGCTCGTACATATCGGTGGCGGATTTGAGCGGGAGCTTCGGGAAAAGATTTTCGGTTTTGGCTGCAGGGGCTGAAGCCCTTTTCTTTTTGCCGCCTGGCGGCACGACCAAGGTCGTGCCCTGATACAAAGACGGTTTCCTGGTGGCGCGCTCGGTGAGTGCGGGCTCTGGCTGTGGCGCTTCTTCCGGAAGCGCGAAATCCAGCTCCGGCTGATCGTCCTTCGGCCCCTCGATCACCGGATACACCACATACGCCTGGTGCCCCTTCGCCGCCTGCTTGCGGACGAAGTCCCACACCTCCGCTGCCCGCTCATCGCTCACCTGCCGCGTGACGATCGGCGTGCGCCCCGGCGGCAGCTCATCGAGCACGCTCAGATCGAGATCGCCATAGAGCGAGAGCGCCAGCGTCCGCGGGATCGGCGTCGCCGTCATCACCAGCACATCCGGCTCCGCGCCGTCCTTCTTCATCAGGCGAAAGCGCTGCAGCACGCCGAACCGGTGCTGCTCATCGACGACCACCAGCCCCAGATTGGCGAACTCGACTTTCTCCTCAATCAGCGCATGCGTGCCGATCACCAGGTCAGTTTCGCCCTGGTAGATCTTCCGACGCGCCGCGCGCTTCCCATCGTCGTCGAGCGAGCCGGTGAGCAGCGTGATGCGGTACCGCTTCGGACTTTTCTCCAAAATCCGCTTGGCCGACAAATAATGTTGCGTCGCCAAAATCTCGGTGGGCGCCATGAGCGCGGCCTGGTAGCCGTTCTCGATGGCAATGAGCATCGCCTGCAGCGCCACAATGGTTTTGCCCGAGCCCACATCGCCCTGCAGCAGCCGCCGCATCGGCGCAGGCCGCCGCATGTCTCCGGCAATCTCGCCCAGAGCGCGCTTCTGCGCCGCCGTGGGATGAAACGGCAACACGCTGCGCAGCGCCGCGCGCACCTGGTCGCTGGTTTCGAAGGCCACGCCGGTCTTTTCCTGGAATTTTCTCCGCTTCACCTCGAGGCCCATCTCCAGATAGAACAGCTCCTCGAAGATGAGCCGCCGGTGCGCCGGAGTCGCACTCGCCTGCAACTGCGCCATGGGCGTGCCCGCCGGCGGAAAATGCACCTCGCGCAGCGCTTCCTCGCGGCTGGGCAAATCGAGCCGCTGCAGGATCGATGTGGGCAGCGAACGCGGCAGCGTCTCCGGCATCCCGCCCTTCAGCTCCGCCAGAATGTTCCACACCGTGCGCCGGATCCACCGCGACGCCAGCCGGCTTCCGCCCAGCGACTCGTAGACCGGCGTGATGCGGCCCACTTCCAGCACGCGATCGAGCGCGTCATCGCTCGAGTCCGGCAGAATCTCAAACTGCGGCTGGATCATCTTGTACCCGCGCCCTGACCGCGAAGCCTCCACCTTGCCGTAGAGCGCAACCATCTGCCCCGAGTGGAATTTGCCTTCCAGATAGCTCCCGTGGAACCACATGCACTTCATCGAGCCGAGGCCCTGGCCCACGGTCATTTCGAAGATGGGCATCCGTTTCGTGCGCAGCAGCGCCGCCCCGCGCACCTCGCCGATGACGCTGGCCATTTCGCCGGCCTGCAGGTCGCCGAGCGCCCGCGGGTTGAGCCGGTCCTCATAGCGAAAGGGCAGGTGGAGCAGCAGGTCCTCGACCGTGGCGATCCCCTTTTCTGCCAATGTATTGGCAATCGCCGGGCCGATGCCCTTCACAAACTGCACCTGGGTTTCAAGCGTGAGCACTGGAGCGATGCTAAAGCATTTGGAAACAGAAGCGGTTAGCAGTCAGCAGCCAGCGGTAAGCAAGAAGCTGAGGAACTGCGGCGAGGCTGGCTCTTCGAAAGGACGAGGGCTGGGAATGAGTGCGACGTGTGCCTGCGCCCTCCTGTGGATTTCTGCCGGTTGCGCGGCCTCCCCAAATAGGCGAAGATAAGGCGAAGATGGTGTTGTATGCCTTCCGCCGCCGCCCTTCGCCTGCAAATTGAATCCGCCCTGGCCGACCGCATCCCTTCGGCGCTTACCCCGGCTCCACGGGTTCTTCGTCCCACCGCGCCCACTGGCATCGCCGCGCTCGACGAGCGGCTCGGCGGCGGCCTGCCCCTGGGCGCGATCAGCGAGCTCACCGGGCCGGAGGGCTCGGGCCGCACCTCTCTGGCGCTGTCGTTCGTCGCCGGGCTCACCGAAGCGGGCCGCGTCTGCGCCTGGATCGATGTATCCGACGCGCTCGATCCCGAGTCGGCCGCGGCTGCCGGGGTCGATCTTGACCGCCTGCTGTGGGTGCGCTGCGGCCGCAAAGCGCAGCAACTGCCGCTGCCGGGGATGAAAGAGATTCCGCCAGCGGAAGGATGGGAAAAGCAACCCAGCCTAAACATAGAACCAAACCGGGTGCCCCACATCTGCCCGGTTTTGGCAGATGGGGGATTCCACGACTCTGGTCCTCTCGCGAAGCGGCTTTTAGCCGTCCGCGAGGACTTCGCTCCGCGCTGCGCCGAGCCGCAGCCCACGGTTCGCCGCAAGAGCAGGGAAGCCGTTTCCGCGCCTCGGGTGCCCCCTGTCTGCCCGGTTTTGGCAGATGGGGGGTTCCGCGCCGCGAAGCGGCCCCTGGCCGTACGCGAGTACTCTCGCCTCGATCAGGCCCTCCGCGCCGCCGACCTGCTGCTCCAGGCCGGTGGCTTCTCCGCCATCGTGCTCGACATGGGCAGCATCGCGCCCGAATTCGCCCTGCGCGTGCCACTCACCTCCTGGTTCCGCTACCGCGCCGCCGCGGAGCGCACCCAGGCCAGCGTCATCCTGCTCACGCAGCAGGCCTGCACCAAGTCGAGCGCCGGGCTGGTGCTCACGCTCGCGCCCGCCGGCATCCTCTCCGAAGGAGAGACCGTCCTCACCGGCGCCGCCTACCGCGTGGAGATTGCCCGTGAGCGATTCGCGCGCGCCACCGAGTCCAGCCGCAAGCCGCCGCAGAGCGATTTCGGTCGCGCCCGCAGCAGTGCACGCGATCTGCATGCGCTCAGCGGTTTTCCGGGCCCCGTCCGCTGGCAAAGTCGCATGTCCTGGGCGGATCGGACAGTAGGGCAGGGAAGCCGATGACCCCCGCCGCGCCTTCCGCGCTCTATGCCTGCCTCTTCGCGCGCGAATTTCCCGCGCAGGCCATGCTGCGTCTGCGCCCCGCGCTGCGGCCCAACCCCGTGGCCATCCTCGAGGGCGAGCCGCCGCGCCAGTTCGTTTGTGCGCGCAACGCCCGCGCTGCTGCGCTCGGCGTCACCCACGGCATCACGCGCGCCGAGCTCGATGTTTTCCCCACCGTCGCGCTGCTCCCGCGCTCCCTCGTCGAAGAAGCCGGCGCGCGCACCGCGCTGCTCGAGGCCGCCGGGCAATTTTCTCCACGCGTGGAAGATTGCAGCACCGCTCCTGAAAACGAAGGCTGCTTCTGCGCGGTTCTCGACATCGCCGGAACTGAAAAGCTCTTCGGCCCTCCGGAAAAGCTCGCCAAAAAACTGCTCCACGCCGCCCGCGCGCTCGGCATCCAGGCAGTGGTCGTCGTCAGCCGCAATATCGACGCGGCTATTTGCCTGGCGCGCAGCCTGCATCCGCAGTCTCTCGTGGCCGCAGGCGTGGGTCCGCTTGCTGGATGGAGCACGGCCGTCGTTCCTTCCGGCGACGAAGCGGCCGCGCTCGCGCCGCTGCCGCTCTCCGCACTGCCTCTCACGCCCGATCACGCCGAAACCTTGATGCGCTGGGGCATCGCTACGCTCGGCGCGCTTGCCGCGCTGCCGGAAAAAGAACTCGTCGCTCGCCTCGGCCAGGAGGGTCAGCGCTTGCGCCGCCTCGCTCGCGGAGAAGCCGCGCACCTGCTCGTTCCCGATCCGCCCGTCTTCGCGCTCGAAGAGCGCATGGAGCTTGAGGCTCCCGTCGAACTGCTCGACTCGCTGCTCTTCGTCCTCGGCGTTCTGCTCGATCAGCTCATCGCGCGCGCCACCGGGCAGATCCTCGCGCTGGCCGCCGTCACCGTCACGCTCACGCTCGAGGGCGGCAGCACGCACACGCGCACGGTGCGTCCGGCGCTGCCCAGCAACGAGCGCCGCCTCTGGCTCCGGCTGCTGCATCTCGACCTGCAGGCCCATCCGCCTTCTGCGCCCATCCTCGGCCTCACCGTCAACGCCGAGCCGGGCAGCACCAGCAAGGTGCAGCTCGGTCTCTTCACGCCGCAACTGCCTGAGCCTTCCCGCCTCGACGTCACCCTGGCGCGCATCCGCTCCCTCGTCGGCGACGAACACGCCGGCCGCGCCGTGCTCGAAGATGCGCACCGGCCGGAGGCCTTTCGCGTCGCGCCCTTCGTTGTCCCGCAAGCCTCTGCGATTCGAGCCCCGCGCGGCCGCAGCCGCTCCGCTGTGCGCCGCCTGCGTCCACCGGAACTCGTGCCCGTGACGCTGCGCCAGCGCCGCCCGGCCATGTTCGTTTTCCGCAACCAGCGCTACCTCGTGGAGCAAAGCTTCGGGCCGTGGTTTTCTTCCGGCAACTGGTGGGGCGCGGAAATCTGGTCCGTCGAGAAGTGGGACCTGATCGCGCGGGCCGCATGGCCGCAGGCAAGCTCCGGCCCGGCCAATCAAAATTCGGCCAGCCAGAATTCGGTCAACCAGAATTCGGCCGCACAGATTTCGAATGGCCCAGGCACCCTCTGCTGCTGCCTCGCGCGGCACCCCATGCGCGAAGACTGGCGCATCGAGGCGTTGTATGACTGAGCCGCGCTACATCGAGCTGCACGCCGCCAGCGCCTTCAGCTTTCTCGAAGGCGCGTCGCTGCCCGAAGACCTGATCGAGTGCGCCGTCGAGCTGGAGATGCCCGCGATGGCCCTGCTCGATCGCAACGGTTTCTACGGCTCCGCGCGCTTCCACTCGAGCGCCCAGCGCAACGATGTGCGCGCGCATGTCGGCGCGGAAATTGCCACCACCGCCTTCGGCTCGCGCCTTGCCCTGGCTCCGTGGCTCCCTCAACCGAAAAGCGCCGAAGCAGCGACGGCCAGTCCCGCGCGTCTGCCCCTGCTCTGCACGTCGCGGGCGGGCTACCAGAATCTCTGCCAGCTGATCACGCAGTTCAAGATGCGCGAGAAGACCAAAGCCGAAGGCGCTGCGACGCGCGACGATCTGGCGCAGTACGCCGATGGCCTCATCTGCCTCACCGGTGGCGATGAGGGCCCGCTGGCCGCCGCTCTGGCCCATGGCGGAGAAGCCGCCGGCCGCGCGCTCGTCGAACATCTCGTCGCCCTCTACGGCCGCGACAACGTCTACATCGAGCTGCAGCGCCATCAGGAGCGCGCAGAAGAAGCCCGCAACCAGGCCGCGCTGCGCATCGCCCGCTCGCTGCGCCTGCCCGTCGTCGCCACCAACGGCGTGCGCTACGCGAAGGATATCGACCGCGAAATCCTCGACGTCTTCACCTCCATCCGCCACCACGTCGATCTCGACCACGCGGGACGCCTGCTTGCCTCGAACTCACAGCGCGCCCTGCGCAGCGCTCCGGAAATGGCCGCGCTCTTCCGCGACATCCCCGACGCCATCGCCAACACGCTTGAAATTTCGCAGCGCCTCCCGTTCCAGCTCGCCGACCTCGGCTACGAATTCCCGCGCTACCCCGTCCCCGACGGCGAAACCATGGACAGCTTCCTGCGCAAGCGCGTCGACGAAGGCGTGCGCCGGCGCTACGGCGTCAAGAACGATCGCGGCCTGCTGGAGCGAGCGCGCAAGCAGGTAGACCACGAGCTGGCCCTCATCGCCAAACTCGGCTTCGCCGGCTATTTCCTCATCGTGTGGGACATCGTCCAGTTCTGCAAAACCCACGGCATTCTCATCCAGGGCCGCGGCTCGGCTGCCAACTCCGCCGTGTGCTACGCGCTCGAAATTACCGCCATCGATCCGGTCGGCATGGAGCTGCTGTTCGAGCGCTTCCTCAACGAGAACCGCGGCGAGTGGCCCGACATCGACCTCGATCTGCCTTCGGAAGACATGCGCGAGCAGGCCATCCAGTACGTCTACCAGCGCTACGGCGAGCTGGGCGCGGCCATGACTGCCAACGTCATCACCTATCGCGGCAAGTCCGCCGCTCGCGAAGTGGGCAAGGCGCTCGGCTTCGATCAGGAATCGCTCGGCCGCCTCACTTCGCTCGTTTCGCAGTGGGAGTGGCGCGGCGAAAGCGACACCATGGCCAACTCCTTCACGCACGCCGGCTTCGACGTCCAGCACCCCCGCATCGCGAAATACCTCGAGCTGTGCGTGCGCCTGCAGGACCTGCCGCGCCATCTGGGCCAGCACTCCGGCGGCATGGTCATCTGCCAGGGCCAGCTCAACCACGTCGTCCCGCTGGAGCGCGCGTCGATGCCCGGCCGCACCGTGGTGCAGTGGGACAAGGAAGACTGCGCCGACCTCGGCATCGTCAAGGTCGATCTGCTCGGCCTCGGCATGATGGCCGTCCTCAAAGATTGCCTCACGCTCATCCCCCAGCACTACGGCGAGCCCATCGATCTCGCGCAGCTGCCCGAAGACCCCGAAGTCTACAAAGTGGTGCAGAAGGCCGACACCGTGGGCATGTTCCAGATCGAGAGCCGCGCGCAGATGGCCTCGCTGCCGCGCAATTACCCTGAGCGCTTTTACGATCTGGTCGTGCAGGTAGCCATCATCCGCCCCGGCCCCATTGTCGGCAAAATGATGCACCCCTACATGCGCCGCCGCCAGAAGAAAGAAGCGGTGACGTATCCGCATCCCTCGCTCGAGCCGGTGCTGAAGCGCACCCTCGGCGTGCCGTTGTTTCAGGAGCAGCTGCTGCGCATGGCGATGGTGGTGGCGAACTTCAGCGGAGCGGAGGCCGAAGAGCTGCGCCGCGCCGTCGGGATGCGCCGCTCCTGGCAGCGCATGAAGGATCTCGAAGGCAAACTGCGCCGCGGCATGACGGAGAATGGCCTCGCGCCGCACACGCAGGACGAAATCGTGCAGGCCATCAGTTCCTTCGCGCTCTACGGATTCCCCGAGTCGCACGCCGCCAGCTTCGCGCTCATCGCCTACGCTTCGGCCTATTTCAAGGTGAAGTACCTCGCCGCCTTTACCTGCGCCATCCTCAACAACCAGCCGATGGGCTTTTACTCGCCCGCCGTGCTGGTAAAGGACGCGCAGCGCCACGGCCTCAAGGTCCACCCCATCGACGTGCAGGTCTCCGGCTGGGCCTGCACCGTTGAGCAGGAAGAAGATTCCCCATATGTCACAGAAGAAGTACCAGATAAAAATGTTGTGTCATCCCGAGCGGAGCGCGAGCATGGCGAGCGCGCAGCCGAGGGACCTGCATTTCTGAACGCTGAACGCGGTACGCTGAACGCTCATCTGCAACCTGCAACCTGTAACCTGCAACCTGTCCTCCCGGGTGCCCCACATCTGCGCGGTGTTCGCAGATGTGGGAATGAGCGGATTTTTCCTGACGTGCAACCTGCCCTCCGCCTCGGCCTCGGCTACGCGCGCGGTCTCCGCGAAGACGTGGGCCGCGCGATCGCCGAATCCCGCCGCGTCCACGGCCCCTTCCGCTCCGTCGACGATCTCGCGCTCCGCGTGCCCGCGCTGAACCGGAAAGAAATCACGCTGCTGGCCAACATCGGCGCGCTCAACAACGTCGCTGGTGTCGGCCATCGCCGCGACGCGCTGTGGCAGGTGGAGCGCGCCGGCAAGCCCGAAGGTCCGCTGCTCACACAGACCGGCGCGCTGCTGGCCGATGCGCCCGATCCCTCGCCGCTGGCAAAAATGACCGCCGAAG
>JBARMS010000222.1:0-1681 GCA_049802575.1 Acidobacteriaceae bacterium
TCCAGCGGAATTTCTGGAGCGGGTCTTTGAAGCCGGCTTCTCGACGCGTCATGCGGGTCGGGCGTGGCCGGAGACGCCGCATCACGGGCTGGGTTTGAGCATCGTGCGTTCGCTGGTGGAGAAGGCCGGCGGCCGAGTGAAAGCTGCAGCTTCGCCGAGGGGAGGAGCGCGGGTGGAGGTCGCACTCCCTATTACCGGCGTAATGGTCGACTTACTTTCGGCATGCCCTGCCGGTGAAGGGATTGACCGGTAATGATGCGACGATGGGAAACAGAATTCCTTCAGGGGTCGGCCCGCTCGATGCCACTCTCGCTTGTCCGCGAATCCGCTCCACTGCATGTACTGATTGCGGACGACGATCCTTCGATTCGCCGCGCGTGTTGTGAAATTGCCGCCAGCCAGGGAATGGTGGCGCATGAAGCGCAGCTCTCCGCACGCGAGCGCGGCCTGCTGCTGGCCCGGGGCGTGGATATCGTTCTGGTGGACGAGACAGTGGCAACCGGAGCCGGCTGCGAGGTGCTGATCGAGCTGCGGGAGATGCGTCCGGATGTGGCCGTGGTGTGGATGACTTCGGCATCCACGGTGCATCTGGCGCTGGAAGCGCTGCGTTTTGGCGCGAGCGATTATCTGGTGAAACCCTTCTCGGCCGAAGAGCTGGGGGCTGTGTTACGCCGGCAGGCCGAGCGCATGACGGTGGATACGGCCAGCCGGAGCCTGCGCGAGCGGCTGCGCGCGGGCCACGGGATGGGCGACATCCTGGGCCAGAGCCCGGAGATGGAGAAGCTGTTCCGCATCCTTGCCCGGGTAGCGCAGAGCACGCATCCGGTCCTGATTCTGGGCGAAAGCGGAACCGGCAAGGAGCTGGTGGCGCGCGCCGTCCACGCAAATGGGCTGGGAGCCGGTAAGCCGTTTGTGCCCGTGGATTGCGGATCGCTCGCGCCGACTCTGATCGAGAGCGAACTCTTCGGTCATGTGAAGGGCGCGTTTACCGGCGCGCACCGGTCCAACGACGGGCTGATGGTAACGGCCGGCAGCGGAACCGTCTTCCTGGATGAGATCGGCGAGCTGCCGCTCGATCTGCAGGCGAAATTGCTGCGCGCGCTGCAGGAAAAAGAAGTGCGTCCGTTAGGCGGCAACCACGCGGTACCGATCAAAGCGCGGATTCTGGCGGCGACCCATCAGGATCTGGCGGCCATGGTGGAGCAGGGCAGGTTCAGGCGGGATCTTTACTACCGGCTCAACGTAGTCAAGATGACGCTGCCCCCGTTGCGCGAGCGGAAAGAGGATATCCCGCTGCTGGCCGCGTATTTTCTGGAGCGCAACAGCCGCGACATGAAACGTCCGTTCCGGCTGAGCGCGGAGACCCTGGCATTTCTGGTGGACTACGCGTGGCCGGGCAACATCCGCGAATTGTCGAACGCAATCGATCGCGCGTGCAATCTCTGTTCCGGCGAAGTGATCGAGATGGGCGAGATGACGACCAGCATTCAGGATGCCTGGAAACACGCGGCGGCGGTTCGACAGAGTCCGAGACAGACGGGCATGGACGAGGCTCCGCCGGTGCTGACACTCGCTGAGCGAGAGAAGGAAGCCATTCTGACGACGCTGGAGCAGGTAAAGGGCGACAAGCTGCTGGCGGCGCGCCTGCTGGATATCGGGAAGACCACGTTGTACCGCAAGC
>JBARMS010000223.1:0-6369 GCA_049802575.1 Acidobacteriaceae bacterium
ATCGCCCGCAGCCCCCGGCGCGCCGAGCGCGGCGGCAGCCGCGCCGATGCGCAATCCTCATGCGATCACCATGGCGGACATGAAAACGATGGCCGACAGCCAGGCCGCGCCGCTGCTGGCGAAGCTGAAGAGCGATCCAAACAACGTGCCGCTGCTGTGCGAGGTGGGCGCGACGTACCACGTTGCGCACCAGTTCCACGATGCGGCCGCGTATTACGGCAAGGCGGAAGAGCTGGAGCCCGGCAACGTGGTGATTCGCACCAAGCTGGCTTCGAGCCTCTTTCGCGATGGCGATGCGGACGGCGCCATCGCGCAGCTGAACGAAGCGCTGAAGACCGAGCCCGCGAATGCGAATGCGCTCTACGATCTGGGAATCATCCGGCTGCAGGGCAAAGGCGACGGACGCAGCGCGGTGGCCGCGTGGCAGCAGTTGCTCAAAACGAATCCGCAACTGAGTGCGGACCGCAAAGCCGCGGTGTCGAAGCTGATGGCCGATGTGATGGCATCGCTCAACGAGCAACCGGCGGCGGAAGGAGCGCGCAGCGATGGCAAACGCAAACCAGATGTCGAGTGAGGGATGGCGGATCCGGCCTGCCATGGTGCTGACGCTGGCCTGTCTGCTGGCGGGCTTCGCAGGCGGGTATCTGCTCCACGTGTGGCAGCTTCGCGCTGCAGGCACGGCGCAGCCGGCGGCGAGCGCTCAGGAGCAGCAGCCGGTTTCAGCAACTTCGCAGGCGCCCAATCCTGCGCAGTTGAAGGCGATGGCCGACAGCAGCGCGGCGCCGTTGCTCCAGAAGCTGCGGGGCGATCCGAATAACCCCGATCTTTTGGCCAGCGTCGGCAACCTGTACTACGACGCGCATCAATATCCCGCCGCCGTGGATTATTACGGCCGCGAGCTGAAGGTGAAGCCCGCCGATACATCGGTGCGCACCGACATGGGCACGGCGTACTGGTACATGGGCAACGCTGCTGCGGCGCTGGCCGCGTACGATCAGGTGCTGACGGCTGAGCCGACGAACGCGAACGCGCTCTACAACCGCGGCGTAGTGGAGTGGAAAGGCAGGAACGACGCGGCTGTCGCGATCGCCGACTGGAAAAAGCTGCTGGCGGCGAATCCCGCGTACGCAGGCCGAGCGCAGGTGGAACAAATGATGGCCGAAGCCCAAAAGATAGCCTCGCCCCAGCAGAACTGATTCCCTCGCAGGTGCGAAACGGGGCGATTTCGGCTGGCCGATCCCTGCGTCGCTGCGTCCTGTGAACGTTCCATGACAGGAAGGTGAATCTTTCGGACAGCGTGGCAACTGCGGTCAACCGCGTCATGAACGCGGCCATCCATACAGACATGTGGAGATTTTCGGGCTTTCTCTGGTCCGCCATGGAATGGTGCGACGACTGGACCGCTCGGCGGCGGCTGCGCTACTGCTGCGAGCGGCAGCAGAGCCGGCGGCGCTCGTCGTCGCTCTCCCGCAGCCAACTCGATGCGATCGTGCGGACGGTTGTCGTGTTTCTGGTTGTGATCCTGGCGGCCCAGGCGCGTTAACCGCCGCTGCCCTTCCGATTTCGAAAAGCCACAGGTGAATGCCGGCGTGCGGCGGCGCGCGCAGGATTCTAGCCGGGCGGCCAGTGCATCTGGCGTCCGCCCATCACATGCACGTGGAGGTGGTCGACGGTCTGGCCGCCCTCCGCTCCCGTGCTGATGACGACGCGATAGCCCTTGCTCAGTCCCTGCTCACGGGCGATCTCGGCGGCGGCGGCCAGCATGCGCCCGAGCAGCGCCGCGTCGCCGGCTTCGGCATGCGCGAGCGAGGCGATGTGCTTCTTCGGGATCACCAGGATGTGCGTCGGCGCCTTCGGATCGATGTCGTGGAAGGCCAGCATCTGCTCGTCTTCCTTCACTTTTTTTGCGGGAATGCCGCCGGCGACGATCTTGCAGAAGATGCAGTCCACGCTGGGCTCCTCAGAATTTGAAGTACACGCCGGCCATCGGCTCGGAGGTCAGGCGAAACGTGTTCGTGTCGAGAAACGAGTCGCCGAAGTTGGGAGCTCTGTAGTAGACGCCGCGGTATTCGAGGCGCAGGCCGATGTGGCTGGTGAGCAGGGGCATGTTGGCGCCCACGCCGAAATTGATGCCGGGGCGCGCCTGCCAGGGCACGTTCTGCCCGCCGTTGAGCGAGGGAGAGAAGAGCACCGCGCTCACACCGACCAGCGCGAACGGCTGTATGAAGACCGTGGGCCCGTGGACGTAATACGAGCCGCTGAACTCGTGCTGGTTGTGCTGCACGCCGTAGACCTGCTCGGGATAGCCAGCGACGCCGGTGTAGCGCTCGCGGTAGCGGGCGTACTCATAGCCGGCTTCATAGCCGAGCCACCAGTGAAAGCTGTGGCGGAAGCTGGCCGCGCCGCCGGCGGCTTTGGTGGGCGTGTCGGTGATGCCGTTGCCGCTGACGGTCTGGGTGAACTCAGCGAATCCATCGACGGAGATGTCGTCGTTCTTGAGCGCGCTTTGCGCGTGAGCCGTGCCGACCAGCAGCGCCGGCACAACCAGCAGACCAAGCCAAACGGACTTCCGAAAAAGCATGCGAGCGGAGACCCTCCAGAACCATAGTAAGGGACGCGCCATCGAGCCGTACGTTAGATACCTCAATGCGGGGTAGTGTGTTCCGCGAACCAGCCGGTGACCCGTCGTTCGAATTGGGCGGGATTGGCGGCCGAAGCCCCGGTGTGGCCAGCTCCTGAGACGATCCAGAGCTGCGTGTGCGAGGCTCCAGCGCGATCGAGCTCGAGAGTATGGCGCATCGGAATATTGTTGTCGGCGGTGCCGGCGATGAGCAGCGTGGGCACGCTTGACTCGCGGATAGCGGCGAGCGGGCTGGCCGCGGCCAGATCGACGTGGTCGACCACGTCCACCCATCCGAGCGCCAGCTCGCGCGCCGGCGCCCCGAGGCTGTGGGGAAACCACAGGCCGAGGCGAGTTTCCTGGGAGATCCGGTCGTTCGCGATTTCGCGAAAGGTGGCGAAAGCCGACTCAACGGCGATGGCGCAGAGGCCCGGGGTGACGGCGCCAGCCTGAATGGCGACGGCCGCACCCATGGATTCGCCAAAGAGGTATTCGCAGCCCGGCGCGTGCGAATGCAGCCAGACAGCCCAGCGGCGCACATCGTCGCGCTCCAGCACACCGTACGTGGGAAAAGCGCCGCCGCTTTCACCATGGGCCCGCGCATCGGGGAGCAACACGGCCTAACCGTGAGCCAGAAACATCTGCGCGTAACCGGTGACGCCCTCGCGATTGTCGGCGACGCCGTGCAGCAGAATTACTCCCGCGCCATTCGGCTGGCGCGGTTCTGCGAACCATGCTCGGAGGGTGACTCCATCCACTGCGGCGATCGACACATTTTCGACCGGAACGCGGAGCGCTGAGGCGGCTTGCGGATCGAGCGGCCGGCGCACCGGATCGAGCGCCAGATCAACGAGCAGCGCCGCGGCTACACAGCTTGCTACGAGATAGGAGGATCCCAAAATCGCGGCGATGCGAAGAACGAACCGAGCCTTGGCCTGCATAGTGGAGTCCTACGCAGGCCGGGAATTCGCGGTTCACTGCGGAGGCGATCTGCTATTGCGCCGAAACGTTGACCGACGCGGTGTGGTCTTCCCAGGAGAGAGTGATTTTCCCGTCGCCGATCGACCACTCCAGATCCTCGACCATTGAGGGAGGCTTGCTCATGGTCATCGGCGTTTTGCCCAAATCCTGGCTGGCGTCGTAGGCCAGGCCCCACTCGCCGGTCTTCTTGTTGACGATCAGGTTCCACTGGTCGGGGTTGGAGATGTCGACGAAGAGGGTGTAGTCGCCGGCGGGGACGTTCAGGGTGCCGATGGTCAGATTGGCGTCGGTGTGCAGAGAGGTTGCGGCGTTCGCGCCCGCACGCCAGATTGGATATTGCTTGTGCGTTTTCTGAATGAGGCCGCCGGGACCGAAGATGTGTCCTTCGCGTCCGTTCACGCGCGGCGAGGAGTACTTGATGGTGATGGTGTGGCCGTTGATGCTGCCCGTGGCTGTTTCAGGCGGGCTGGCGGGTGCCTTTTGCTGGGCTGCGAGCGGGAGGGCTACGGCAAGAGCGGCCATACAGGTGAGAAAACGATTCATAGGATCGAGTCTCCTTCGGGGTGGTAATGACACGACTCGCCATTGTACGCAGGGTGGGTCAAAGCTTGCAGGGGCGCGCCCCGGAGGATTTCCGGCGCAATGGGCCAGTGCGGGGGAACCAGGGAGGAGGCCGCGAACCGATCGATGAGACCGGTTCGAGTCCCCGTCCCATTCAGGCCCCGGATTACCCACCCAGGGCCGAATTTCTGCCATTCAGCCTACGCCGATATCCCTGGACCCCCGTTCTCCCTATCTTAGAAAGTGGAGAAGTCCTGGCAGGCCAACGACTTAGTCCCGCCCCAGGCAACCATGTGGCATCCTGCACCACCCAGGAGAATCCTGAATGTCGAAAGCCGTTAAATACGCAGAGCGCGCCGTGACCATCGCGGCCCAGGGCGCCTGGACCGTCTTCGAGAAGCTGAACAGCATCAGCCCCAACCCATCGTTCACGCCGAAATGGTCCGACAAGCCGCTGCTCAAGTCGTGGCAGAAGGAGAAGCCGCCGCTCGGCTGGCCCCGCACCACCGACTCGCTCTGCCCGAAGTGCGTGCCGGAGATTCGCCAGCAGATTCTGGACGGCAAGCTGCCCCACGAGGTTCTGCTCAACGAAAAAGTGGGCGAGATCAAGGCGCAGATCATCGAGCGCGACGGAAAGATCCTGATGGTGAAGGATTGCCCGAAGCACGGCCACTTTGAAGACACGATGTCGATCGACACCGCTTTCTTCAAGCACCTCGAAGAAGTCTTCCCCGGCCGCGACATCCGCGCGCACAACGACGACAAACTGCACAACCACGGCACCTCGACGGTGACGCACGGCCGCGGATCGGTGCTGACCATCGACCTGACCAACCGCTGCAACATGATGTGCGATCCCTGCTTCATGGACGCCAACCAGGTTGGCTTCGTCCACGAACTGACGTGGGACGAGATCAAGCTGATGCTCGACAACGCCATCACCATCAAGCCGCGGCGTCAGATGAGCGTGCAGTTCTCGGGCGGCGAGCCGACGCTGTCGCCGTACTTCCTCGACGCAGTCGCGTACTCGCGCAAGGTCGGCTACAACTCCGTGCAGGCAGCGACCAACGGCATCGAATTCGCGAAGTCGAAGGAGCTGTGCCGGGCCGCTGCCGAAGCCGGCCTGCGCTACGCCTATCTGCAGTTCGACGGCATCGGCAACGCTGCCAACTCGCACCGCAAAGTCGGCAACCTGTTCGATGTGAAGCTGCAGGCCATCCACAACCTGCACGAAGCCGGCGTCGATATCGTCCCGGTGACGACCATCATCAACGGCATCAACAACGAGCAGGTCGGGCACATCATCCAGTTCGCGCTCGACAACCCGAAGAAGATCAACTTCCTCAGCTTCCAGCCGGTCAGCTTCACGGGCCGCGACGAGGGCATCAGCGATGAGCGGCGTCTGGCGCAGCGCTACACGCTCAGCCACATGGCGCACGACGTGAAGAACCAGACCGGCCTTGGCGAGCCCGTTCGCGACTGGTTCCCCATCAGCTTTATGAGCACCTTCAGCGACTGGGCCGACCTCGTCCACGGGCCGAACCACGAGTGGGGCCAGCTCTCCTGCGGATGCCACCCGAACTGCGGCATCGGCATGGCGCTCATGATCGACAAGGAAACGAAGGAAGCCGTCCCGGTGACCGCATTCCTGAACGCCGATCGTCTGGCGAAGGACATGGCGAAGATCAACGACGCCGCCCGCGGCAAGACGCTCTCCGTCATCGGAGCGGCTCTCTCGCTGCTGCGCAACTACGATCCGCGCAAATCGCCCACGCACTTCCGCATCGTCGACCTGCTGCAGAAGTTCGACAGGTGCTTCGGCGCCACCGGCCGCAACTACGGCAAGGTGACCGGCGACCGCACCATGCAGGACATCGAGCAGCGCCGCGCCGACCGCTGGAACTTCCTGTTCATCGCCGGCATGTGGTTCCAGGACCTCTTCAACTACGACTTCCGCCGCACCGAGCAGTGCATCATCCCGTACGCGACGCAGGAAGGCGAGATCAGCTTCTGCGCGTACAACACGGGCGTGGGCTGGCGGAACATCATCGAGAAGATGCACATGACGGCCACGCTCACGAAGTGGTACGACGAGCATGGGCGGCATGAGATCATTGCGGGTGGCAAGAAGGTGGGCATGGAGTCGGCGCAGCACACACTGGTTCTGAATCAGGAGCACGTGGACGCGGCGGCGAACAACAGCCTGG
>JBARMS010000224.1:0-11732 GCA_049802575.1 Acidobacteriaceae bacterium
CCGCTCACCGCAATCCGCGCCGCCGCCACCACGCTGGCCAGCCAATCGGACCTGGCCGATCCCGCGCGCGCGGAACTGGTCGCGGTCGTCGACGAGGAGAGCGTGCGACTCGACCGCCTGATTGGCCAGGCCATTGAAATGGCGCAGCTCGATGCTGCGGCCGTGCAAATTAATCCTGAGCTGCAGGATATCCGCGGCCTGATCGAGACCACCGTCGAAGAGATGCGGCCTTTACTGCGCGATCGCGCCGTTGACATTGAGGTGCCTGACGGTCTGCCATCGATCGCACTCGATCGCGGCCTGATCCACCGCGTCCTGCGCCATATCGTGGAGAATGCCGCACGCTATTCGCCGGCCGGTTCGCCCATCTCAATCCGCGCGGGGTGCGATGCATACCGGCTCCGCGTGACCGTGAGCGATCGCGGCGCGGGGATCGATCCAAGCGAGCAGCCCTTCGTCTTCGACAAGTTTTTCCGCGGCAAGCAGCAGCAGGGCCAGGCAGCCGGCACGGGGATGGGTCTCGCCATTGTCAAGGCGATTCTCGAAGCGCACGGCGGCGGCATCGAGCTGGCCAGCCGCATGGGCGGGGGCACGAACTTCACCTTCTGGCTGCCGCTGGTTGCGAGCAACGCGAAGGTCTCACTATGATGAGCCATTGTCATGACGCATCCCGTGTACACTCGCCGATCGTTTCTTCGCACTACAGCCGCACTGATGCCCGCAGCAGTTTGCGCGAGGCTGAACGCCTCGGCACTCCATCCCCTCCCGCTCGGCGTCCAGCTCTATACGGTTCGTAAACAGGCTGAGCAGGATTTGCCTGACGTGCTCGAGAAAATTCGCCGCATCGGCTATGTGCAAGTGGAAACCTACGGCGGCATTTATACGTTCAGCGCCGTGGCGCTGCGCCATATGATCGAGGACGCCGGACTGACCGCCCCCAGCGGGCACTTCGGCTATGACGAATTCACCACGCGCTTCAATTTTGCAAGGGAACTCGGCGTCTTGTGGATGGTTTGCTCGGCGATCTCGCCCTCGCTGTGGAATTCAGCCGACGGATTCGCAACGGCAGCAAAGCAGTTCAACGCCTGGGGACGGCAGGCAAAAGAGCTTGGCATGCGCTTTGCTTTCCATAATCACGATTACGAATTTCGGCCGTTCCCCTCTGGCCAATCGGGGAAGGACCAGCCGGGCCGCACCGGCTACGACGTTCTTCTCGACGCGACCGATCCTTCGCTGGTCTTTTTCGAGATCGATTGCTACTGGGCCGCCCAGGCCGGGCACGATCCTGTGGAGCTGATGCGCCGGCTGGGTCCCCGCGTGAAGATGCTGCACCTGAAGGACCGCAAGCCGGGGTTTCCGCCATCGTTTGAGATGAATGACGCTGCCGCCCACTTCGAACCTGTAGGCAAAGGCAGCCTCGACTGGAAATCGATCCTCGCCGAAGGTGAACAGCTCGGCGTGGAGCACTACTTCGTCGAGCAGGATCGGACGGCGGGGCCGCCTGTTGAGGCGCTTCGTGAGAGCTACCGGTACTTGCGCAGCATCACGTAACCGCTGCAGTTACGATTCTGCCACGGTCGGATTCACCAGCTTCCCCAGTCCGGCAATCTCGATGGTGACGGTCTCGCCGGGTTTCAGCCAGCGCTGTGGCTTACGGCCCAGGCCCACGCCCTGCGGCGTGCCGGTGCTGATAATGTCTCCGGTTTCGAGTGGCGTAATCGAGGAGATGTACTCGATCAGCTGCGGCACGCGAAAGATGAGCTCGCGCGTGTTCGAGTGCTGCATCTGCTCGCCATCGATCTCGAGTCGAATGTCGAGGTCGTGCGGATCGGGAACCTCATCGGCCGTCACAATGGCTGGGCCAATGGGACAAAAGGTCGGGAAGCTCTTGCCCAGCAGCCACTGCGTTGTTGCCAGTTGCACGTCGCGCGCGCTCACGTCGTTGAGAATCGTGTAGCCGAAGACGTGCTCGCGCCAGGATTCGGCGGGAATGCGAAATCCGCCCTGGCCGATGACCACCGCCAGCTCCGCCTCATAATCCGGCTGCGTGGAGTTCTTCGGCAGCACGATGGGAGCGCCCGGCCCGGTGATCGCAGAGGACAGCTTAAGAAACACCGTCGGGGCATCGGGAATTTTCATCTTCGCCTCGGCGGCGTGGTCGCGATAGTTGAGGCCGATGCAGAAGACACGCGGCGGGTCTGAGATGGGCGCCAGTACCCGCGCCTGTTCGCGCGGAACGCGCGCGCCCGTGGTCCCCGGTGCTTGCCCGCCTGCAATGACATCCCGCACGGTGACGAATCCCTGTTCAGAGAAATCGACGATCCCGTCCGCAACCAGCGCGCCTGGCCTGGCCACGCCATCCGCCCGCGCAAATCGAATCACTTTCATCGCCTCTGCCTTTCTTGCCCCGTCTCCGCCCACACCGCCCCGTCGGGAAAGATGTACATCGCCAGCGTTTCAGGCCGAATCTCGGTACTGTATCCCGGCTTCTCCGGGCACAGATAGCGCCCCCGCCGAATGCGTACCGGGTCGACGAAATGCTCGTGCAGGTGATCCACAAACTCCGTCACGCGGTCCTCGAGCGTCGCGGACGCGCGCAGGTAATCGAACACGGACAGATGCTGGACCATTTCGCACAACCCCACACCCCCGGCATGCGGGCACACCGGAATCCCAAACTTCGCGGCCATCAGAATGACAGCGAGGTTCTCGCTTACGCCCGCCAGGCGGCAGCTGTCGATCTGGCATACGTCAATCGCGCCGGCCTGCATCAGCTGTTTGAACATGACGCGATTCTGGCAATGCTCTCCCGTTGCGATGCGCACGCCGGTTTCGCGGCGGATGCGCGCGTGACCCAGGATGTCGTCGGGACTGGTCGGCTCCTCCATCCACCAAACGCCCACCGGGGCCAGCTCGCGCGTGCGTAGGATCGCCTCCTCCACATCCCACTTCTGATTGGCGTCGACCATCAGCTTCGCGTCGGGACCGATCTTCTCCCGCAGCAGCCGGGCGCGGCGCAGGTCATCCGCGGGATCGCCACCCACCTTCAGCTTGAAGTGCGTCCACCCTTCCGCCAGTGCCGCCTGCGCCAGCTGCTCGATCCGCGCGTCGCTGTAGCCCAGCCAACCGGCGGACGTGGTGTACGCCGGATAACCGTCGCGTTCCAGATCCGCCAGCCGCGATGCCGCGCCGTCGTGGCGCGCACGCAGCAAATCGATAGCTTCCTCCGGCCGCAGGACATCGGTGATGTAGCGAAAATCAATGGTGGAGACCAGCTGCTCCGCCGCCATGTCGGCCAGCAGCTTCCACAGCGGCTTCTTCTCCGCGCGCGCGTAGAGGTCCCACACCGCATTGAGCAGCGCCGCCGCCGCCAGATGCACCACGCCCTTTTCCGGTCCGAGCCAGCGGTATTGCGTGTCGCAGGTCACCTGCCGGAAGAACCCGGCGAAATCGCCGGTGATCGAATCGAGCGTCCTGCCCAAGGCAAAGCGTGACAAATACTGTAACGCCTGCACGCACAAATCCGTGCCGCGTCCCAGCGTGAACGTGAGCCCGAATCCGCGCAGCCCTTCGTTCGTCTCCAGAATGCAGTACGCTGCCGAGTAATCCGGATCCTTGTTGACGGCGTCCGATCCAATCGCCTCCCGCGAAGTGGGAAAACGCAGATCGATCGCCTGTGCACCGGTAATGGTCAGTCCGCTCATGCTGCGGAGTTCTCTTCCTTCGTCATCGCTCGATCGGCTCCCTGCGATACTGCTGCAGCCTCGCTGACGTCCGAAAGAAAACGATAAAGCAAACGCGACCCGCCCGGGAGGTTCCTGTCCGCGTGCTACCATTTTGCGTCGTTGAAATTCCTGTGCCGCAGGCTGGTGTTTCCGGGGGAGCCGCGCTCCGGCGAGAGAAGAGTGAGCCCATGCAGAACCGCATTTGCCGCGTCCTCATGCTTCTGATTGCTCTGTTCACAGTGGTTCCGATCGCAGCGCGTGGGCTCGATAATGGCCTGGCCAAAACGCCGCCCATGGGTTGGAACAGCTGGAACAAGTTCGCCTGCGCCGGCCTGAACGAGCAGGTCATCCGCGCAACGGCGGATACCATCGCCGGCAACGGGATGAAGGACGCTGGCTACGAATACGTCAACCTCGACGACTGCTGGCAGATCAGCCGCGACGAAAACGGCAACATCGTCGCCGATGCGTCGAAGTTTCCCTCCGGCATCAAGGCGCTGGCCGATTACGTCCACAGCAGGGGCCTGAAGTTCGGCCTCTACACCGACGTTGGCAGCAAAACCTGCGCCGGCCGCCCCGGCAGCATGGGCCACGAATATCAGGACGCGAAGCAGTACGCCGCGTGGGGCGTCGACTACGTGAAGGTGGACTGGTGCAACACCCTGCCTGGGCAGAACGCCGAAGCTTCCTACGCGCTGATGCGCGATGCGCTCGCCGCCTCGGGCCGGCCCATTCTCTTTAGCATCTGCGAGTGGGGATCGAATAAGCCGTGGCTGTGGGCCGGTCCCATCGGCAACCTGTGGCGCGCCACCGGCGACATTCAGGACTGCTGGAATTGCAAGCGGCAGTGGGGCGGCTACGGCGTGATGCCGATCATCGACCAGATGAACGATATCTGGATGTACACGGGCCCCGGCCACTGGAACGATCCCGACATGCTCGAGGTGGGCAACGGCGGCATGACGACCGAGGAGGACCGCGCGCACTTCAGCCTGTGGGCGCTCTTCGCGGCGCCGCTGCTCGTCGGCAACGATGTCGCTCACATGTCCGATGCCACAAAGTCGATCCTGGAAAACAAGGAAGTGATCGCGGTTGATCAGGATCCCCTCGGCATCCAGGGACATCGTGTGAGGAAAGAGGGCGACCTCGAGGTGTGGTCGAAGCAGTTGGCTGACGGAGGCCGTGCGGTCATCCTGCTCAACCGCAGCGATGCCGCCGCGCCGATCGAGGTCGCGTGGACCGACATCGGCTATCCCAATTCAGTCTCCGCGACGGTGCACGACCTGTGGTCGGGCAAGACGGTCACCGGACAAAAGGGAAGCTACTCCGCGCAGGTTCCCAGCCACGGGGTGGTGATGGTCAAGGTGATGCCGTAGGCGGCGCTCCCATACCCAATGGGGCGGGTTGCTCTTGTGATCGGCCTCAACGCGTTCGTTGCGGCTGGTGTAGCAGAGCATTTACTGCGTGCGCAGGGCCTCCATCGGCTCGGTGCGCGTAGCGCGGCGCGCAGGAATGTAGCAGGCCAGCAGAGCGATCATCGCCAGCACTGCGGGGACGGAGACGAAGGTCGCCGGGTCGGCGGCGCTGACCGTGATCATGCTGCGGATCAGATGCGCTGCCCCGAAGCTTGCCGCAAGACCCACCACGAGGCCGATTCCGACGATCCAGAGTCCCTGGCGGTACACCATGCTGAGGATGTCGGAGCGCTGCGCGCCGAGAGCCATGCGCACGCCGATCTCGCTGGTCTTTTGGCTGACCACGTAGGAGAGCACGCCGTACACGCCGACGACTGCGAGCACGAGGCCCAGCATACCCATCACGCCGGCCAGCACCGCGACGACCTGATACAGCATCAGGCCATTCGGCGAGTAGAGCGCCTGGTGGAGCGTCTTGACTTCAAAGATGGGCAGGCCGGGTGTCATGGCGTGGATCGCGCGCTCGGCCTCGGGAGCCATCGCGGCGGGGTCGCCCCCCGTGCGAAATTCGAGAGCCAGCAGCGTATTGAGCTGGGGGTGCTGCAGGTAGGGCGCGTAGAAATACTCGGGGAAGTTGCCGCTGAGGCTGCCGGTGCGGGCATCTCCCGCGACGCCGATGACCTGGAGCGGATGCGTGGGATCGAGGCCCATGGTGAAGCGGCGTCCGATGGGATCCTCGCGCGGCCAGTATTTCTGCGCCATGGCCTTGCTGACGATGGTCACGTATAGGCTCTTGTCCTTGTCGGAATCCGCGAAATCGCGTCCCTCAAGGATGGGAATGCCGAGGGTGCGGAAGTAATCCGTGCTGACGAGGTTGAAGCCGATATTGGGGGGCGCCTGCCCGGCTGGCGGCGTACTGCCCTCAATGGTAATGCTGTCGGAGGCGTTGTCGATCATACCCATCGGGATCGATTGGGCCACCGTGGCCGAGACGACGCCGGGCAGAGATCGCATCCGCGGCAACAGCGCTTTGTAGAACTCGAGCGAGCGCGCATTGTCGTATCCGATTTCGCTGGGATCGACCATCATCGTCAGGACGTGACTCGGGTTGTAGCCCAGGTCGGCATGCTCGCTTTGTGCGAGGGTGCGGGTGAAGAGCCCCGCGACGATCAGCAGCAGCAGCGCTGCGCCAATCTGGACGGTAACCAGAGCGTCGCGGAATTTGTGACCGCGTCCGGCTATGCCGCGTCCGCCTTCGCGAAGCATGAGGTTGAGATTGGAGCGGGCAAGCCGCACGGCCGGCACGATGCCGACCAAGAGTCCGGCTGCGATGGCGAGGAGGGCGGAGAAGAAGAGGACGTGCCAGTCGAATCCAAAATCAAAGTGAAGCGGCAAATCGGACTGCAGATTGATGGAACTAAGAAGGCTGGTCCCGCCAAAACCCAGAGCGACGCCCCCGATGCCGCCGAAGATCGCGAGCAGCAGAGTCTCGGTGAGCATCTGGCGGATGAGACGAAACCGGTGCGCTCCGAGCGCAGAGCGGATGGCCATTTCACGCTCGCGCACGGTAGCGCGCACGAGGACTAGGTTCGCGACATTGACGCAGGCGAGCAGAAGGACCAGAGTGGCCAGCGACAGAAAGATGGCCGAGACGGTTTCAAAGGTGTTGTCCTGGTCAAGGCCGCCGGTGAGACGCCCGGCAGCGAGAGAGAAAACGTGGAGGCCCGCATCGCGCTCTTCGGCGGGATGCGCGGCGGCGAGGGAGCCGGCCACCAGGGCAAGAGCGGCGTCTGTCTGGCGGGCTGTGATCCCCGGCCGGAGCCGGCCATAAATCTTCATGCCGCGATTGGCCTGCTTGTTGTATTCGGCCCGCGGCGTGTTCTCGATGGGCACGAGCATCGCCATGGGCAAATACGCCTGAACCTTCAAAATGCTACTGAGGCCGCGATAGCTTTCCGGCGTGACACCGATGACGGTGACGGGCTGGCCATCGAGAGAGACCTGGCGGCCGACGATGTTTGAGTCGCTGGCGAAATGCTGTTGCCAGTAGGCGTAGCTGAGCACGATGTAAGGATCGGCGCCCGGTGTCACCCCCTCTGAGGCGCGGAAGAATCGGCCCAGGAACGGCTGCACGCCAAGCGCCTGAAAGTAATTTCCGGTGACGTAGTCGGTGAAGACGCGATCGGGCTTATTGCCCTGCATGCTGAGGCCGTCGAGCCCGTACTGATCCCCGAAGACATCGGTAAAGACCCCTTTGGTCCGGTCGGCAACTGCGCGGTACTCCGGGACGGAGAGATTGGGCTGCCATGGCGCACCCTGCTGCCGGAAGCCGATTTCGACAACGCGGTTCTCATTCCGGATGTGCAGCGAGCTGAAGATGAGGCCGTTGACCATGCTGAAAATGGCCGTGTTGACGCCGATGCCGAGCGCAAGGGTCACGATGGCGATGGCAGCGAACCCGGGGCTGTGCAGCAACTGGCGGAAGGCGTAACGAATATCGCGGCCAAGGTCTTCAATCGACACCAGGCTGTTCATCTTCCAAATCTCCTCGCGGATGGCGGTGGGGTTGCCGAGTTTCAGATACGCCCGGCGATGGGCTTCCTGCGGCGACAGGCCGCGCGCCAGATTGTCGTCGATTTCAAGAGCCAGATGTGCCTCGAGCTCGCGAGCGCGCTCCTCATCCCACTGGCGTCGGCGGAAGAAGCGGCGGAGACTCATGCTGTGCCTTTCCCGGATCAGTCGGTGGTGCGGCTGGCATGGCTGAGCACGCGCCCGATGGCCTCAACCATGGCCCGCCAGCGATTCGTTTCATGGGTGAGCCGCTTGCGTCCCGCGGCGGTCAGGCGATAGAAGCGCGCCTTGCGGTTGTTCTCGCTCGCGCCCCAGTAGGACTCGACCCAGCCGCGGTTTTCCAGACGATGCAGGGCAGGATAGAGCGATCCCTGCTCGATCTGCAGCACGTCGTCGGACGTGTGCTCAATGACGTGCGCGATGGTGTGGCCATGCGCCGGTCCCAGGACCAGCGTTTGCAGGACGAGCATGTCGAGCGTGCCGAGCAGCAGTTCCTGCTCCTTCTTCGATCGAACCAAAGACGGCCTCCCCGAAACCAGTGCAGAAGTAACACGCATCCGGACCGGTAGAAGTTCTATGGGGAAGAAGCATACACCCCAAGATCGTCTATGGGAAGGGGGAAAGCGCTGAACAGCGAGTGGCTGGCGGACACCAGCCAGGGATCCGAGCTGGATCTGCCAGCAACAAAACGGCGAACAGGATAGGGCGGCGCACCATGGCGCTCGCCAACCCGGGCGACCGAAGGTCAGGCGATGTCAGCCCCCGGCCGGAGCGCCTCAGGCGGCTCGGTCGTGCTCCAGTTCCGACTCAATCTCCCGGCTCAGCGTGCGATGGATCGCGGCTCGGCCGATCCAGAAGGGAGCGCGCACGCATTCCACTTCCAGGAGCTCGGCTGCGGCGTCATATTCCCATTGAATGCTGACGCCATCGCGTACGGCCTCGCCGCGCGGATGCAGAACGGGAATGCCCTGGCGTGCGGCCTTCCTGCGTAAGCGCGCGAACACTGCGCGTGTGATTCCGCGAAACGACAGCCTCGAACAGGACGCCATGCAATGACACCTCGCCTCGGTACAATTTGCGTGGGTGAATGCGGCGCCGGACGAGCGGACCCGCGTGCGCACCGGCCAGCCACTGACGATAGACGCCACATCAGTGGAGACTGTTCGCTTCCAACTGTGAATATCTGTGGAGGAGTCGGCGTACCCAGGACGTGTGTCTGGCGGAGCGGCCTCTCGTTCCGCATTGACCCTCCCCGCGTCATCCCGTAAACTTAATGTTTGCGGCGGATGCGCGGCTTGCGTCTGGTCTGCCCGCATCCATTTTCGAAAGAGAGATTCAGAAACCCTCATGGCGAACCATGTTTCGGCGCTCAAACGCGCCCGTCAAAATGTTAAGCGCAGCGCGGTCAACCGCGCCAACCGCTCCGGCTTTCGCACCTCGCTGCGCGCACTGCGCGAGGCCATCCAGAAGGGCGATGCGAAGGCCGCCGGCGAGCAATATCGCGCCACCGTCTCCGCTCTCGACAAGAGCGTGCAGAAGGGCGTGATCCACAAGAACACGGCCTCGCGCTACAAGAGCCGCCTCAACGCCCGCGTCAAGACCATCGGCCAGAAGAAGAGCGCGTAGTTCGGGGTCTGTGCCCCTTGGCCGCCGATCGCTCCGCAGACCCACCGGGCGCTTCCACCCGCGTCAGGATTTCCGTCTGCATGGCCGTGCGCAACGGTGCAAATTTCATCCGCGAGCAGATTGGCTCCATCCTTCCGCAGTTGCGCGACGGGGATGAATTCCTCATCGTCGACGACGCCTCCAGCGACGACACCGTTGCTATCGTTGAAGCCTTCCGCGACCCCCGCATCCGCATCCTCCGCCAGACGGAGAATCGCGGCGTCGTCCAGTCCTTTGGCCACGCACTCGACCAGGCCACGGGCGACATGATCTTCCTCGCCGATCACGACGATCTTTGGCGCAGCGACAAAGTTACGAAATTCCTGGACCTGTTTGCCGCGCGTCCTGACGTGACGGTCGCCATGAGCGACCTGGTCATCATCGACGCGACCGGCAAAATCATCTCCGGCGCGCGTTTCGGCTCGCGAACGTTTCATCCTGGCGCGCTGCGCAACATCATCCGGAATCGCTATCAGGGCAGCGCCATGGCGTTCCGCCGCTCGATTCTCGGCGCGATTCTGCCGTTCCCCGCCGGCATCCCGATTCACGACATGTGGATTGGGATTGTCAATCAGTTCGTCGGGAAGGCGGCATTCATCCCCGAGCCCCTGCTGCTCTACCGGCGCCACGGAAGCAATGACTCGCCAGCGACCCACGCCTCCTGGAGCAAGATGATCCGGTGGCGCTGGGCGCTCGTGAAGAACCTGATTCTCTGGTGGCTGCGCGGGGCAGGGTGACGCGGGCCACGGTTTCTGCACCCGGCGCTCGCGACTGAGCCCGCGCGCGCCTGGCGCTCCTCAACACTCCGCAGCCTGAGCCGCCGGACTACTCTGCGCGCAGCGCCTCCACGGCGTTCACCCGTGCGGCCCGCGCCGCAGGCACGGCTGACGCAATCACCGCGGCTGCCAAAATCACCAGGGCCGAAGCGGCGAACGCGAGTAATCCCGGCAGATGGACTTCAGCGACATACCGGCCGATGCCGCGTGCGAAGGCAATCCCCAGCAGCATACCCGCGCCGACGCCGATGCCGGCAATCGTCAGTCCCTGCAGCAGCACGTCGTTCATGATGTGGCGCGGCTGCGCGCCCAGCGCCATGCGGATGCCGAACTCGCGCGTGCGCCCGCTCACCGAGAACGCCAGCACGCCGGCGACGCCGACCACGGAGATGAGCAGCGCCACGGCGGCAAATCCCCCGAAGACGACGGCGTTCAGTTTGTCCGGCGTCAGCACTTCCGCGCGAACGTCGCTGAGCGTGCTCGCGCGCTCCACCGGCTCCTCGGACGAAATTTCATGAACGGTGCGCGTGATGGCAGGGACCAGCGCGTAGGCATCGCCGTGCGTGCGCACAAAGAGCCGCCCCTGCCATCCCTCCTGATCGACCGGCTGGTAGACCGTCACGGCCGGTTCCGGAATGATGTTTTCATCGTCCAGATCGGGCACCACGCCGACGATGCGCCGCGGTTCGTAACTGATGCCGATGAACTTCATCACCGGATCGGTCCAGCGCAGTTCGCGGTTCAGGGGATTCTCACCAGGAAACAGCGCATTCGCCAGGCTCTGGCTGATGATCACGACGCGCTCTGCGCCGTCCTTATCGGTGTCGCGGAAATCGCGGCCACCGAGCACGGGCAAGCCCAGCGTCTCAAAGTATCCCGGCGACACGCTGCGGAATTTCGCGCGCCAGTCGATGCCATTTCTGGCCGGGGCGCCCTGCGCCGCGAAGGTGAAGCTGATATCGAGCGCCTGATCGTCGCGCCAGGGAACGCTGAATCCCGTCGAGGTGTGCGCGACGCCGGGCAGCTCGCTCACCCGCCGCTGCACCTCGCGGTAGAAGTCCTGGATCTCCTCCGGGGTCTTGCCGTACGACATCACCGGCAAATTCACCGCCAGCACATGCGACGTGTCAAACGGGGGCCGCGTCTGTTCCAGGGTGTAGAGCGTTCGCATCAGCACCGCGGCCCCGGTCAGCAACAGGAACGAGGCGGCGATCTGCATCACGGCAAAGACGCGCAGCCGCCGATTGCCGCTGCCGGTCACGCGCGTTCCCCCGCTCGTGAGGCCGGCGGCCAGCGGCGCGTTGCCGGAGGGCAGACGCGGAATCAGAGCGAGAAACACTGCGGCCGCCAGCGCCAGCCCGATGCCGAACCATACCAGGTTCAAATCAAGCTTCAGGCCGTCGGCGCGCACCGAGAACCGCGCGGCATAGCTCCCCAGCACCTCGACCATAGGCCACGCCAGCAACAGAGCGGCGATCACGCCGCTCCCGCACAGCACCACGCCCTCAGCGAGCAATGAGCGCCGCAGAGCGGCTGTGCCGGCTCCGAGCGCCGCCCGCACCACCAACTCCGACTCGCGG
>JBARMS010000225.1:0-3230 GCA_049802575.1 Acidobacteriaceae bacterium
TTTGTCACCCCCACCCCTACCGTGCAGATTGCATCCCAAATCGTTGCCCTCAGCCGCTCGCAAGCCTGGGGCCTCTATCACGCGACGGCCGAAGGCAGCTGCTCCTGGTACGAATTTGCTCGCGAGATCTTCGATTCCACTGGTACCAAAGTGCGGCTCGAGAAGGCCAAATCCTCTGAATTCCCCGCGAAAGTCCCGCGCCCGTCCTGGTCCGTGCTCGAAAATAGTGCCTTGAAGGCGGCCGGCCTCAATGTATACACGGACTGGCGCGACGGACTGCACGACTACCTCGCCGCCCGACCCAGCCAACCCGCGGAACCGGTAGCCGCGAGGTGACCTGATGCCCGACGAGCGCTGTGACATTGCCATTATCGGCGCTGGCATTGTCGGCCTCGCTGTCGGCTTGCAGCTCGCGCGGCGCTTCCCGCAGCTCAAACTCACCATCCTCGAGAAAGAGCCCGAGGTCGCGTCCCATCAGACCGGCCGCAACAGCGGCGTCATTCACTCCGGCCTCTACTACAAACCCAGCTCCCTCAAAGCACGCCTGTGCGTCGAAGGCGCCGCCGCCATGGTTCGCTTCTGCCAGGAACATGCCATCCCCCACGAAATCTGCGGCAAGGTCATCGTCGCCACCAGCGAAGCCGAAATTCCCGCCCTCGAAGAACTCCTTCGCCGCGGCCGCGCCAACGGCGTCCCCAGTCTCCGCGAGCTCACCGCCCCGCAGATTCGCGAGATCGAGCCGCACGCCGCCGGACTGCGCGGCATTCACGTCCCCGGCACCGGCATCACCGACTTCCGCATGGTCGCGGGAAAATACGCCGAGCTCATCATGCAAACCGGCGGTGCGGTTCGCACTCGCTCCGGCGTGCAGCAAGTTGTCTGCCTGCCCGAAGAGGTCACACTCGAGACCACCTCCGGTTCCGTCCACGCCCGCTTCGTCATCAACTGCGCCGGCCTCCAGAGCGATCGCATCGCCTCCATGTCCGGAGCGAATCTCCGCCTCCGCATCGTTCCTTTCCGCGGCGAATACTACGAGATCGTCCCGGCAAAGCACCACCTCGTCCGCGGACTCATTTATCCGGTTCCCGATCCGCGTTTCCCCTTCCTCGGCGTCCACTTCACCAAACGCATCCATGGCGGCGTCGAAGCCGGTCCCAACGCCGTGCTCGCCTTCCGCCGCGAAGGCTACAGGCGAACCTCCTTCAACTTCACCGACACCGCATCGCTTGGCCTTTTCCCTGGCTTCTGGAGAATGGCGGCAAAGTACTGGAAGATGGGCTTCGAAGAAATGTATCGCTCCTGGAGCAAGCACGCCTTCACCGTCGCGTTGCAGAAGCTCCTGCCCGAACTGACCGTCGGCGATATCCGGCCCGGCGGCTCAGGCGTGCGCGCCCAGGCCCTCGACATCGATGGGAAGCTCCTCGACGATTTCTATTTCGCCCAGCAGCAACGCATCCTGCACGTTTGCAATGTGCCGTCGCCTGCGGCCACCGCCTCTCTCGTCATCGGCCGCGAGATCGTCAACCGGATCGAGGAGAACGGCTGGATCGGATCGCTCGCCCCCGCCTCCCGCGTCCCCGTGCTCGCGCATGAGCCGGCATCGCCTCACATAGCCTGACGGCAACCACAAGAAATCTCTGCAGTTCTCGCCGCCAAATTGCGCCATTCTGCCGCCTATGGCAGGGATCCCCCTGCCAATGAGCGACAGAAATCAAGTCAAATCTGGGCATTCCGAAGACGCAGAGTGCCAAATTCCTACCAACATGATAGACTTTGAGCAATTTCACCGGCCCCCGGCTGGTTGCGCGCTTCACCGGGGCCGCGGTTGCGATTGCAGCGAGCCGGCGCAACAGGTCCCGCGGAACCGTTCCGCCGCGCAAATACTTCTGTTCTTCAACCCTCGAGAGGGCCAGTCTCATGGAGTACGTCGCAGGCTTCGTGATCGCCACGATCATTGCGCTAACCGGCGTTGGTGCCGGCACCATCACCGCGCCGGTGCTCATCCTCTTTCTGCATATTTCCCCTGGCGTGGCCGTCGGCACCGCGCTCTCCTATTCGGCTGCCGTCAAGTTAATCATTGCCCCGGTGCAGATCTTCAGGCGCCTGGTGAATTACCGCGTCCTTGGCTTCATGCTGCTGGGCGGCCTCCCCGGCGTCGTTCTCGGCTCTCTGCTCTTCCGCCGCTTCGCTCACCGCGGCCACTACGCACCCTTGTACTGGATTCTCGGCGGCATCATCATCTTCTCTTCGTCCTGGCATATTTACCGCTACTTTTTCCCCTCCGCCACTGGACGCTCAGAGAAGAACCGCGTCGGCTGGATCGCCGCCCTCATGTTTCCCATCGGGGCAGAGGTCGGCTTTTCCTCCTCCGGCGCAGGAGCCCTCGGTACGGTTGCGCTTCTCGGTCTCACCTCCCTGCCCGCCAACCAGGTGGTTGGCACTGATCTGGTTTTCGGTCTTGGCGTTGCTCTGCTTGGCAGCGGGATCCACATCCTCGGCGGAATGTATGACGGGGTGCTCCTCACCAAGCTGATCGTCGGAGGCATCGCCGGAGCCATTGTTGGCTGCAGCATCGCGCGCCACGTGCCGAATCGGCAACTGCGCGTTGCCTTGTCCGCCTGGCTCCTCTTCCTCGGAGTCGAATTCTGCCTGCAGGCCGCGCGATTCTGAGCACACGACAACCGCCCTTCCGAAACTACCGTTGACACAACTGAACCGTCCCGGCCTGCACACGAGGCGGGTCTTCCTGCCTTCGGGCGGCGTTCCTCTCCTCAAGAGACTCGGCGGCGACCGAACTTTCCTGTCGCAGCCCGCTCTCTCGATTCGCTCCCGCAAGCGCGGTGATGGGAGCGCAAGCCTGCGGACGCCTCGCGCCTCTTCGACTGCAAGCTTCGCCGTGCACGGCTGAATGCAAGGCGGACGGTTCGCATGGCAGAACATGGCAGCCAACGGGGCCGACGACACTCCTCATCGGAATCCATGACTATGGTAACCTAGTAACACATTCAGTAATCACAGGGTCGACGGCTGAGACAAGTATCGAGCGCGCGTTCGTTCCAATCGAACTAGACCGCGCCATCAGCTGCGAAACCCTTCTTCCCCACTGCCCTCCATCAAGAAGCCTTGCACCACACTGCCTTAGAACAACTTATGTAGGAGGCAGTACGTGTGATTTCCTGACTGAGCCGCTGTTTCGATCTGGGACGTTTCTCCCCATAAGTAATGTCGCT
>JBARMS010000226.1:0-24350 GCA_049802575.1 Acidobacteriaceae bacterium
CGCCACACCCGTCTCGGCAAAACCGGCGCGGCGAACGGGAATCTCGCCCGTCTCCGCCTCCGAAGCGAACCCAGGCTCCGCGTCGGCCACCCCAGGTTCAGCCGGCCGGCCCGCCTTGCGCGCGGCCTTTTCCGCGGCTTTGCGCGCCTTCTCCACTTCTTTGGCGTGGATGCGGTCCAGCTTCTCAGCCGCCTTCAGCTCCTTCTTCATCGCCCGGCGACGCCGCCAGTTCTTCCAGCGGTCCCGCCACGCCAGCAGAAACGCGAATTGCACGCCGGCCCACTCTCTCGCCGTGTTGAAGCTGAACGTGGTCGACAGGTACACAGCCGCCGCGACCAGCGTGATCGTCACGATGCACGCGCCCGGGAAGTTGAGGAACCGGACCAGAAAGTCCGCCACCAGCCGCCCCAGGAGCCCTTCCACCGGCAGTCCGCGCGGAAAGTGCGGATGATCGGGCAGCAGCCCGAAGAGCGCCGGCGCAAACAGCAGGCTCAGCACGATGCCGAGGCACTTGGCCAGTGGCGATCCCGTCGGCCGAGAGCGCATCCACGTCCAGCCCAGCGCGCCCACCAGCAGCGGCAGCAGGAACCCGGAAACACCTTCGAGCTGGAGAATCAGGTCGCTCAGATGCGCGCCGAATGGCCCAATCCAGTTGCGCACCGGCCCGGGGCCAACGGTGCTGAACGATGGATCGCTGGGGCGATAGGAAGCGAGCGCGAGGAAAAGAAGGATCGCGGAGGCGAGCACCAGCAGCCCCACCAGCTCATTCAGGCGACGGTTGCGGGTCGGGGTCATGACCAGGCGAACAGGTTTCATCGGGGACACACGTCGCTGTCTCCGGCACACGCCGGAGCGACAAGCCGAATCCCCAGAGCACCCTTATTATCCCAGACCGCGCTAGGCCGGCGCCGGAAATCGCCCCAGGGGGAATCGAGGGGAGTAATGCCGCCGAAGCGCAGGAAAACCGCCGGCGCGGCTGTGGAGGTACGGTTTACTTTCCAGAATCCGTCTTACCGATTGAAAGATGGCTTACCTTTTGCTACTCTGTCGTCATGGCAACCCACTGTGCGCGCGTCAGCGCAAAGGGCCAACTCGTCATTCCCGCCGACCTGCGTGAGGAGTTGCGGCTTTCCCCTGGAACCGAAGTCTCCATTCAGCGGCAGGGGAACACGCTGGTCCTCCGCCCCATCACGCCGCAGTTTATCCAGAGCCTGGCCGGCTGCACCCAGGGCGCCGGCCTGGAGCGCGAGCAGAGGCACGCCGACGATGAAGAACGATGAAGACCTTCGTCCTCGACGCGAGCGCCGTGCTCCGCTTTACCGATAAGGAGCCAGGCTATGAGCGTGTGCTCAAACTGCTGCAGGCCGCTGCCCGTGGCGAGGTGCGGCTGCTCATCAGCGCGGTCAACTGGGGCGAAATTGTCCATGCCGTCGCAAAGCGATGCGGCCCCCAGGCCCAGCCCATTCTCGACAACCTGGCTTCGCTCCCCATGGCCGTCGTGCCCGTGGATGCGGGCGCGGCCTCGCGAGCGGCTCAATTCAAGTTCCTCTACAAGGTGCCCTACGCCGACGCCTTCGCCGGAGCGCTGGCGCTCACGCCCTCCGCGGCCGAAGAACCCACCGAAACCGCCACGCTGGTGACGGCGGATAACGACTTCCGCAGCGTTCCCGACATCAAACTGGAGATCGAGTTCCTCCCCGGCAAATAGCCCGCGATCCAGTTTGAATCCAGCCCCGGCTATTCCCGGCTGCTCCCATAAATCGCGATGCCCTGGTCGACCTTGTACATCATCTCCGCCGTGCGCGCCGTGAAAGCAGAATCCGGATACTTCTGCTCCATCCGCGTCAGCACGCTCTGCGCGAAGGTCCGGTCCTGCTGGGCCCGCTTCTGGTCGTTGTCCGCCTGCCACATGTCGCCCGCGGCGGCTTCGCGCCAGGCTGCGTCGTACAGGGCCTCGGCGGCCTTGGGCGAGTTGGGGTGCTCATCCACGTATTTCAGGTAGTAGCCGGTTTCCTGCTCGGGACACTTCTCCGAACCCTGCCAGTCCCCGCAAAGCTTGTTCTCGATCAGGTCGAAAGCGGCCAGGTCGGCCCACTTCGTCCCCGCAAAGTACTTGATCACCGCTTTCATCTCGTCCTCGTCCATCTGCTCCCGCAGGTAATTCGCCTTCTCGTGCGCCGAGGGCAGCGTGGCGGCATCCGCCTTCTGGATCTGCCAGCGAATATCGGCGGCGCGGTACATCGCCTCCGGCGTCCACGGCGACTGCGGATACATGATGACCACCCGGCGGTAGAGCAGTCGCGCCTCCTCCGCCATGTGCGGCGGCGGATCGGGCACGGCAGCGGCCTGCTCGGCAGCGTCGGCCGCGCCGAAGAGGATCAGATCGCCATGGGGCGTGTTGATGTCGACGATGCCCTTGTCGAGCAACCAGCCGGAGATGGGCTGCGCCTCGTTCTCCGGAGCGAGCAGGGGACGGTCGGCCTCACGGGTGTCGGGTGCATCGGTGTTGGCGAAGACGCGGAGCCATTTGCCGTTGCGCTCCACGATGATCAGCTCCCGGCCCGGCAGGATGTCCGCAATGCGGTCGGACGATTCGTCGGCATTCGAGTACAGCTCGCCTTCGCGCACGATGGTGGCCAGTGTGCCGTTCTTCGGCATTTGGACTTTCGGCAGCGGCTTCTGGGCGTTGGCCGCGGTGGCGGCCAGCAGGAGGGTTGCGGAGACGAGGGTCGTACGGTACATGATTGAGTGTAGGACGCTGAAAACAGGGTACAGGTCACAAAGGGCAGGCTAACGGGGATACGCCACAGGCCTCAGATGGGCCGGTCTGACTTCTCGGCCAGAACCGACTGCAGCACTTCCGGCTCGACGTTGCCTCCGCTCATCACGATAACGGCTTTGCGGAACGGCAGCAGCTCCGTCGCGTGGAAGAGAATGCCGGCGGCGGAGCACGCGCCCGAGGGCTCCGGCGTGAGTCGCGCGCTATAAAGCAGGGTGCGCATGGCGGCGCGGATTTCGGATTCCGTGACGGTGACAATATCGTCAACGTAGGTGCGGATGTGCTCGAAATTCCGCTCGCCGAGGGACTGCGTCCGCAGGCCGTCGCAAAGGGTGCGGGTTGTCTTGTCGGCGGGCCAGACGATCAGCTGGCCGGCGCGGAAGCTTTCCTGGGCGTCGGCAGCCAGCTCGGGTTCCACGCCTATGACGCGAACCGCCGAATTCGACAGCTTGATCGCCGTGGCGATACCGCTCAGCAGCCCACCGCCCGAGACAGGCGAGAGTACGAGGTCGACATCGGGCAGGTCTTCGAGGATTTCGAGGCCGCAGGTGCCCTGGCCGGCGATGATCTGGTCGTCATCGTAGGGCGGGATCATCACGCAGCCATACCTCGCTTCCAGTTCCTCGGCCTTGCTTTTGCGGTCGGCGCTCGCCGGACCGACTTCGACAATCTCGGCGCCCAGTGCGGCGGTGGCGCGCTTCTTCACTTCGGGCGCGTTGGCCGGCATCACGATAACAGCCTTGGCTCCGACAGCGCGGGCGGCGTAAGCGACGCCCTGCCCGTGGTTGCCGGAAGAGTAGGTGATGACGCCCCGCGAGCGCTGCTCGGGCGTGAGCTGCGCGATCTTGTTGTACGCGCCGCGCAACTTAAAGCTCCCGATGGGTTGCAGGCCTTCGGCCTTGATCCAGATGTCGGCGTCGAGGCCGGGTAACGGCAGCCGGACGAGCGGCGTCCGCGCGGCAACGCCGCGGATGCGGGCCTGAGCGGCGCGGAACTCCTGGAGGGTGAGCAGCGCGGGCGAAGTAGAAACGAGGGCCATCCTTTTATTGTGAACCAGATAATCGGCCTCGCCCATCGCGGGATCGTAATAACGCCGGCTTTCTCGCTGCGATCTACGTCCCCTGCTCCCTCGCGCCGCGCCCCTCCATGTCCTTCGTTCTGCATACGTCTGGCGCCGGCTACGATCTCGCTGCTGCCGCCCGCAACACCGTCGACGGGGTCAGCAAAGACATCCCCATCACCCACGTCGAGCCGATGCAGGTCCTCGTGGATCGCGCCCACGCCGAAAGCCGTTTCGCCTCGCTCCTCGCCACGCTGCGGCATCTATGGGGTCCTCTCGTACTCCGTCGCAAAGCGCACGCCAGAAATTGGCATTCGCATCGCCATTGGCGCGCCGCGCGCCCGGGTCCTGCGCATGATCCTGGCTGACGGGTTCACCTGGATCCTTCCCGGCCTCCTCGCAGGGTTTTTGCTGTGTCTTGCGCTTACGCCACTGCTCGCTCACCTCCTCTGCGGCGTCCAGCCCACCAACCTCGCCAACTACGCCGGGATGCTCATCGGAGTCCTCGCCATCAGCGCCCTCGCTGCTTTTCTTCCTGCGCGTCGCGCCATGAAGATCGATCCGCTGACAGCCCTCCGCTACGAATGATCTGCAGCCATCACGCTTACTGAAAAGTAATCGTCCAGTCCTGCGTCGCCGGAACGCGCGAAGGTTGCGCGCAGGCGACGCGATCCCCATCATTTTTACCTCTTTTCCCCCTATGTCGTGGCCGAACTCGAACGAGATTGCCGCCAGCTCGAAATTCCACGCTGCTCCGCCCTCTCCTCCTGCCACGAGGGAGGGCCTGGCCATCGGAGTGACGCGCATGTAGCGGTAAAAGCGTCCAGCAGCGGCAGCATTCCACGGCGGATTCGATCCCTCCGTCAGCCGTGTTGCCATTCCGCCCGCCGACCGTGCGAAACGCGACGACAAAGCTCTGCCCCGCCGGGACATTCAGGCGCGGAACTCCAGAAATCGAAGGCCGAATAACTTTCCGGCATTCATCGGGAGTCCCGCTCGGTGTATGTGTCCGATTGACACGGATCCTGGCTCGGGGCACACTCTGTCAATCGATCTCATGCTCCCTCCGGTCTCACCACTTCTCATGAAGCTTTTCTGTACTGCAATACGCAGGATCAGACAAGTCTCGAAGCGAGATTTTCTGGCGCTCGCAGAAGCTGGGTTGCGAACTGGGAGTTGAGGGCACCATGGTGTGAGTCGAGGTTGCGAGATGTTTGCGCGCGTTTCCGCTGCCAAAAGCTCGTCTCCTGGTAAAACCGCTGAGCCGGCGCGGAAGGCTGCGCGCGCGGGGAACTCCGAATCTTTCGCCGGGGAGGAACGCCCGCGGCCCGAGCCCGAGGCGCGTTTCGCTGAATGCGGCAACCCGCGCCTTTTTTGAGCCAAGGTTTGCCTATGACCTGAGCCGGATACGCGTGCATGCCGATGACACGGCGGCCAGGTCAGCGCGCGCGGTGAACGCGCGAGCCTACACTGTCGGTCATCAAATCGTATTCGGCGCCGACCAGTATTTGCCGGAAACGGCGGACGGTAAGCGCCTGCTGGCGCACGAGCTGACACACACGACGATTCAGCAGGCTTCCGGCGCAGAAGAGAGTGGCACTGATCGTCCAGGAATCATCCGTAGCGCTTCCAGCACGCGCGTGATGTGCGATCCTCCGCACCAGGACTCGGTCCACCCGGCTGTCATTGGGGACATCCAGGCGAAGTTCGATCAGTTGTACGCGAAACTCAGCCCCAAGGCGCGTTACCGGCTGTATCGCAACATCACCATTGCCATTGGAGTGGTCACGGAAGAAGACGACAAGCAAGCCAACTCTCCGCGCCTGGTCTACACGCTGTCAGGCAATGCGTCGAGCAAAGAGATCGACGCAGCAGCAGACGAAATCGGATTGACGCGCTGGAAACCGTCGGCCCGCGCGCCGGGCCGCGGTGACGTCGGCGCACCCAACGACGCTGAGCAGTTGCTGACCGAGGAAGCGGAAACCAATCGCATGAAGCTTTGGGCCGCCGGAGTGAACCGCACCGTCTGCGCCGACTGTGAGGTTCATATGGAGCACGAGGGCGTGCAGGTCCAGGCCTTTCCCGACCGCGCCTTTCGCAAGGGCGGGTCGTTATTTGGATATACGCCCCCGCCCGCGGCGAATGACCCCGACGTGGCCACTCCGCCCACCGGCGGCGCGGGCCAGCAAAACCATGAGGGTACACCCGCGAAGACTCCGGGGACGGGCGAAACCACGGACGAGGGGAACACGCCGCCTCCGACTCAGGGCGGCGCCAAAGCGCCCACCCAAACCGGCGGCACACCGGCCAACGAGGGCGAAGGCCAGACGGGAACTACGGCCACCCCACCCGCCCAGAAGGCCCCGGGAGCTCCGCCAGCGACCGGAGGCGGCGGCGAAGTAGGGATCCAAAACGCCACAGGAGTTGCCGGCCTGGGCCTCGCGTGGCTTAGCGCCTACCTCAAGGCAAGAGTCGATCAGAAGATCGCGCAAAAGCAGATCGAAGCCTGGATGGCGATTGCGAAGAAGAAAATCAATGACAACCCCGACGAAGCCCTGAAGAAGATGATGTTCAATCCCGATGGGACGCTCTACGCCTGGGTCCACCTCGACAGCGCCGTGATCACGACGCTTGAGGCCACCACCGGGCCGGAACCGAGCATGAGCAGCTCATCTCCATTGATCGATCTGGGCCCGATTGAATATAGCTGGTCGCCTGTGGACCAATCCATGGTCGACACCTATCCCAGGATCAGCGGCGGAGGGCGCCACATCACCATGGTGCGCACCATCATCGTCGACCTTCCGCTCAAGACACCACCCGTCGAGCAGATGATCGAATATGCAAAGAAGCGCAACCTGCCCCTGAACGACCTGCTGGACTACGCCCTGTACAAGCAGCAACGCGCCTTACTGACCTATCAAAGCATCCTGGCCAGTTATGAAAAGGCCATTGCTGATTTCCAGCTCGCCCAGATCGCTTTTCAGGAACTCCAGCGCTACTTTAAAATCGCCCAAAAAACCAATAACCTCGAACTGCAAAAGAAAATCGCTGGTCAACTGGGGTCCTCTGCGCAGGGCATGCAACAGATCGTGGATCTGCAAAAGTCCCTCGGCCAACAACTGCCCAAGCCGCTGGGAGAAGTGAAGTACTGGAAGTTCATCGCCGACCTGATCCAGAAGGGTATGCCGAAGCCCTGAACGCAGGCGGGCCGTCATCGTTCTCCGCGCCGGATTCCCCATCGGTAACCGGAATGACACTCCCGGGGGATTGGTGCCGGTAACCAAAGTGAGTCACCATTGCCTCAGCCGTTCCCCCAAGGACTGTGAAGAACCGCACCTATCATCTTGTCCGCACAGGAGCGATCACCGCGACTGTGCTGATCCTCGTGTTGTGCGCAGGAGCGGTTCGCTTTGCGCGCCAATATGTGTGGGCCAACGACTGGGTCAACCACACTTCCGACGTCATCGAAGAGATCCGCGCCGAACGCATGCTGCTGACGGGAACCGTGCCCCTTTCGGGTTCGGCTCTCGAGGCAAAGTCCGCGACGATCCTTGCGCAGCTCGACCGGCTGGCCCGGCTGACCGAAGACAATTCCGACCAGACGAAGAACACGGCAGAAGTGCGCGCCATCTTCGCTGACGCCCTGAGCGGAAAGAAAACAAAGGTCGACGGATCAGACATCGCCGCAGCGAATCTCATCCTGGAGCGCATGGAGCAGGAGGAGTACCGGCTCCTCACCGACAGGATCAAGGTCCAGTCAGCCGCCACACGCAGCGGAACCATCGCGGCCTGCGGACTGTGCGCCGCTCTGCTGTTGCTGGGAGTCGCCACCGCGGTTGCCGCTCGCAGCGAGTTTTACCGCCGCGCAAGGGCCGAGCAGGCGCTGGTCGCCGACAAGGACGAGCTGACGCGGCATACGCGCAACCTGGCTTTGGTCTCAGCGGGAAGCGAACTGATCCAGGCCGCCCCCGACGAAGAGCAGGTGAATGCGGCGGTTGCGCAGGTGCTCAGGGATCTGCTGCCCGATGCCCGCGGCTACTTCGGGATCGTGAGCCCTTCGAACGACCTCGTGGAAGTGTGCGGGGCGTGGGGCGAGGGCACGCGGACCCATCCTTTCCCTCCTTCCGACTGCCTCGCACTGCAGCTCGGGAAGACCATTCACCGCAGCCAGTATCCGTTGCAGGCGAGCTGCGCGCACCACCGCAAGTCCGATGGCGATTCGATTTGCACGCCCATCCGCAGCGCCGCGGGATATCTGGGCGTTTTGCACGTTGACACCGATGGGCCGATCAGTCGCAGGAACGCCGACGTGATGGCCGTCTTTGCCGCGCATGTGGCGCTCGGGCTGACCAATCTGAGGATGAGAGAAGCGCTGCGGCATCAGACCGTGCGCGATCCGCTGACCGCCCTGTTCAACCGGCGCTATTTCGATGAGGTCCTTGCCCGCGAACTGGCCGGCGCAGCCCGCCGCGGTTTGCCCGTCTCGGTGCTCATGCTCGACGTCGACCACTTCAAGACTCTGAACGATACCTACGGGCACAGCGCCGGCGACGATGCCCTGATCACCTTCGCGGAAATGATCCGGACCATGTTCCGCGAGACGGACGTGGCCTGCCGATACGGCGGCGAAGAATTCGCCATCATCCTTCCCGACGCCGGTGTCGAGGACGCCTACCGCCGAGCGGAGAGTTTCCGCCGCGCCGTAGAGCAGAGGGAACTGAGCTCCAACGGCAAGAGCGTCGGCCGCTTCACCACTTCGATCGGGGTTGCCACTTCGACCGACTTCAGCCACCCTGCAGAACTGGTGCGGGCAGCCGATGCCGCGCTGTACCGCGCCAAGCGCATGGGCCGCAACACCACCTGGTTGTCAGGGGAGAGCGCCAGCGAGATCCGCGAACTGGCCGGCCGCCCGGCGCTCGCCGCGATGATGGGTTGACCGACAGAGAGAGCCGGTTCAGCGGCTATCCATCCGGGTGCATCCGAAATACGTTGGTCTAGCCTGCGCGAGCAGATGCTGACCCGCCTCAACGGGACGGGTGCTGCCCACAAACTGAAGCATGCTCAGAGCGAGCGACACGGCGCGAAGAGAATCAACGGGCCGTCAGTCGAAGCGGATTCACCGCTTTTGCCTTTCCCACGAACCCTTGTCCCGCTCCGATCCCTGCTATTTTGGACGCGATGGATCCAGAGATGAACGCGCAAGAAATGCTGGAGGTTGCGGTCGGCGAGGCGCGCAGGGGGCTGGCCGAGGGCGGGATCCCGATTGGCGCAGCGATATTAACGCGCGATGGGCGGCTGGTGGGCTCGGGGCACAACCGGAGGGTGCAGGACGGCGATCCTTCGGCGCATGGGGAGACGGAAGCCTTTCGCCATGCGGGACGGCAGCGGAGCTATCGCGATCTGGTGATGGTGACCACGCTGGCTCCCTGCTGGTACTGCAGCGGCCTGATCCGCCATTTTGGGTTTCGCACGGTCATTGTGGGCGAGAGCCGCACATTTCAGGGCGGGATCGCGTGGCTGCGGGAGCTGGGGGTTGAGGTGATCGACTGCGATTCGCAGGAATGCGTGGATCTGCTGGGCGGATTCATTCGCGAGCACCCCGAGGTATGGGACGAGGACATCGGCAACTAGCCGTTGAGGCGGACGCGCTTCGCGCAAAACCAGCCCCCCAAAAACCTGGCGTGCGGTGACGCGCTGCCCTTCACACCGACTTGCGCGTTTTCGCTAAATCGCAGAGCCGATCGGAGTGGATGTTGAGGCCGATGTTGGTGATGTTGTAGATGTGCTCGGTGGCGGCGATCCAGACGATGTCGCAGATTTCGCGCTCCGAGTAGTGGGAAACGAGGCGGGCGAAAGTTTCGGGCTGGATCTTCTTGTCCCGGGTGAGTTCGGTGATGTAGTCAAGCGCGGCGCGCTCGGCTTCGCCGAAGAGCGGGCTGGTGGCGTAGCCGGCGAGCGCGTCGAATTTGGCCTGGTTCATGGAAGTCTGGATGGTGAAGAAGCGGCCGATGTCGATACAGAAGGTGCAGACGTTGATGCGGGCGACCTGGGTGCGGAGGAGCATGGCGGTTTCGCTCCGCAGGACGAGCTTTTTATCGAACTGGCCGATTTTTCCGTAGAACTTGCCGAAGGGAATCGGCATGCGCGCCATGAAGACGCGGAGAGGCATCATGACCTTGCCGAAATGCTTCCTTGACATGCGATAGATAAGGCGCAGGATGAGGCTGCGCGGTTTGTCGATGGGGGCGAGGAAGGGCTCGTCGATCGAGGGGCGGACGAGTTCGGGAGCTTTGACGGGTGCAGCCATGATGGAGACCTCCCCGAATTCGTTTTCTGTTACGACCTTGACGTTTGCGGGTACAGCGATGGCACGACGGACGCATCGGCCTCGGCAGCAAGCCGGCGGCTGCCAGGACGAAGCCTCCAGGACGCCAAAACAATCAGTGCCAGGACAATTGTCACCACGAACTGGCTGACTCCCTCGCGGCAAATTGCGTGGGATGCGGCGGCGCCGGTCAGGTCGAAAATCATCCCCGCATACGCCCACTCCTTGAGACGCGGAAAGCGCGGCGCGACGATCGCGATGGCGCCGAGAGTCTTCCAGATTCCCAGGATCGTGAGCATGTACTCGGGGTAGCCGAGGTGATCCATGAGGCCGCGGACATAGCCCGTGCGCAGAAGGTCCCAGATTCCACCGGTGACCATTTCCACGGCGATGAGCGACGTGGCGATCCAATACGAAACGAGGTGAGCGCGGGAGTGCGTGGCATGGGGCATTGGTTCCTCCATTGCGCCGATGAGATGGTTCGCTGCCCAATGATGGCAGAAGCGCGGGCGCAAGGGCCATTGCGAGCGGAACGTCACATCCGCCAGACAGCGATCGTCATACGAATGACGAACGATTGCGGGAGAATGTGACGGATGGCGGAACGGGAGTGGCTGGCGGACGAGTTCGAGCAGAGCCGGGGACATCTGCGGGGCGTGGCGTACCGGATGCTCGGGTCCGTGAACGAAGCAGACGACGCGGTGCAGGAGTGCTGGCTGCGGCTGAGCCGGACGAATACTTCGGGCGTGGAGAACCTGCGCGGATGGCTGACGACTGTGGTGAGCCGGGTGTGCCTCGACATGCTGCGCTCGCGCAAGTCGCGTCGCGAAGAATCGCTGGAGACGCCGGGCGGCGAGGCGCCGAAGGCTGTTGCGCATGCCGCTGACCCGGAGACCGAAGCGGTGATGGCGGACTCGGTGGGGTTCGCGCTGCTGGTGGTGCTGGACCGGCTGAATCCAGCGGAACGGCTAGCGTTTGTGCTGCACGATTTGTTCGATCTGCCGTTTGAGGAGATTGCGCGGATCGCTGGACGCACGCCGGAAGCGACGCGGCAACTGGCCAGCCGGGCGCGGCGGCGCGTGCGTGGGGTGACGGCGGTTCCGAAGAAAGAAATTGCGCAGCAGCGCGCGCTGGCGGATGCGTTCTTGACAGCGCTGCGGGCGGGCGATGCGGCGAAGCTGGTGACGCTGCTCGATCCGCAATTTGCGGTGCTCGCGGACGCGACGGCGGCAGCTGCGGTGCCGGTGGGCATTCAGGGCGCGGAGGCGTGGGCAAAACTGGCGATACAGTCGGCGCGCGGGGCGAAGTTCGCGCGCGCAGCGCTGGTGGATGGAGCGGTCGGCGTCGTGGTAGCGCCGCGCGGCAAGCTATTCCGGGTGCTGCGGCTCACCTTTGCTGGCGGACGGATTGCAGGGATGGAGGTGGTGGGCGATCCGGAAAGACTGAGGAGCATGCGTTTCGCTGTGCTCGACGAATAGTGCTACGCTTGATTCTCGATTCGGGAACGAGAACGGCAAATAGCAGGATATGCATTGGTATCGCAGTGATGACCGTCACCGACAATCGTTGCGTACCGATGTCAACTGAGTGGTACCCGCGCGTCGGCTGCCGGTTCGTTCAAGCGGAACGCAGGCCCGCAGCGGCGCGTGGAGGAAGCGCCCGCGACCGCTGTGCGTTGCGCACGACGGCAGTGGGGTCCTGGGTTCCGCAACCAGCGGCTGCCGCCTGAGCAGCCGGGGAGGCAACATGCCGCTCTCCGCAGAACGTCCGCCTCTTCCTTCCGATGACAAGCGATGGAGAATCGTGAACGGCACGATGCGCAAGCATGGCTACTCGCGCAACGCGCTGATTGAAACCCTGCACACGGTGCAGTCGTCGTTCGGATTCCTCGATGAGCCGGCGATTAAGTTTGTCGCGCAGTCGCTGCGCGTGCCGCTGAGCCAGGCGTATGGAGTGGTGACGTTCTACCACTTCTTCAGCCTGAAGCCCCCCGGCAAGCACACCTGCACGGTGTGCCTGGGGACGGCCTGCTACATCAGAGGATCGGACAAGCTGGTGGCGGAGACGGAGAAGCTGCTCCGCATTAAGGCGGGGCAGACGACGCCGGATGGAGAAGTGTCGTTCACAACGGCGCGGTGCGTGGGGGCGTGCGGACGCGCGCCGGTGGTGCTGCTGGACGGCGAGCTTTCGGGCCAGGTGGAAACAGTAGAGCTCAAGGCGCAGCTGGAAAGGTGGACCACGCAATGAACGCCGAAGAACTGGAGCAGATTGCGGAAGCCGCCCGGGAGGAAAGCGCGCAGTTCGATTACGAGATCAATGTGTGCATGGGCACGGGCTGCCTCTCGCAGCACAGCGACAAGGTAAAGGCCGCGATCGAAAAAGAGGCGGCGGGCTGCGGAAAGAAATGCCACGTGCGGCGGACGGGCTGCATGGGGCTGTGCGCGTCGGGGCCGATGGTGCTGGTGGAACCGGCGGAGAAGCGCTTTGGGCATGTCCACGAAGGCGATGCGGAGAGGGTTGTGGCGTCCCTGGGGGCGGAAGCGGGTGCCGAAGTCGATGCGCGGCTCGATCCACATTTGGGCGGATATTTCGACGGGCAGAAGCATGTGGTGCTCGAGAACTCCGGCCACATCGATCCGGAAAAGATCGACGAATACGTTGCGCGGAGTGGCTATGAAGCACTCGTAAAGGCGCTGACTGACATGACACCGGCGTCGGTGATCGAGCAGATTTCGAAGAGCGGACTGCGCGGGCGAGGGGGCGGCGGGTATCCAACCGGACTGAAGTGGGACACGGTCGCCAAGGTGAAGGGCGCGCAGAAATACGTAATCTGCAACGGCGACGAGGGCGATCCGGGGGCGTTCATGGATCGCAGCGTGCTCGAGAGCGATCCGCAGCGCGTGATCGAGGGAATGGCGATCGCAGCCTGCGCGATCGGCGCGACGAAGGGATACATCTACGTGCGCGCGGAGTATCCGCTGGCGGTGCAGCGGCTGACGGCAGCAATCCAGCAGGCGCGGCGGCGGGGATTCCTGGGCAATGCGATCTGCGAGACGACGTTCAGCTTCGACATCGATATTCGGCTGGGAGCGGGGGCGTTTGTCTGCGGCGAAGAGACGGCGCTGATCGCGTCGATTGAAGGCAAGCGCGGCACGCCGCGGCCGCGGCCGCCGTATCCCGCGGTGAGCGGACTGTGGGGCGAGCCGACGCTGATCAACAACGTAGAGACGTTTGCCAATGTGCCGCCCATTATCCGCAATGGCGGGGAGTGGTTCTCCTCGATGGGGACGGCGCGCAGCAAGGGGACGAAAGTCTTCGCGCTGACGGGGAAGATTCGCCGGACCGGCCTGGTGGAAGTGCCCATGGGGATGACGCTGCGGCAGATCATCTTCGGGATTGGCGGTGGGGTGCCGGACGGAAGAAAATTCAAGGCGGTTCAGACGGGGGGGCCCTCGGGCGGCTGTTTGCCGGAGGAGCATCTCGACTTGTCCATCAGCTACGATGCGCTGATCAGCGCAGGTTCCATGATGGGTTCGGGCGGCATGATCGTCATGGACGACACTTCGTGCATGGTATCGGTCGCGCGGTTCTTTATGGAGTTCTGCATGACGGAATCGTGCGGCAAGTGCGTGCCGTGCCGCGCGGGGACCGTGCAGATGTACGACCTGCTGACGAAGATCTGCCAGGGCGAGGCGACGCGCAGAGATCTGGATCGGCTGACGGAGCTGTGCGAAGTGGTGGGCGCGACGAGCTTGTGCGGATTGGGACAGACGGCGCCGAATCCGGTACTGAGCACGCTGCGTTATTTCCGGCACGAGTATCTGGCGCACATCGACGAGAAGCGCTGCCCTGCTGGCGTATGCGCGTGCGGCGCGGCGGCGAAGATGGCGGCGGAAGAGGTGCACGCATGAGCGCAGAAGCGAACATTCGCACCCTGATCATCGACGGCGTGGACATCAGCGCGCGGGCCGACCAGACCATCCTCGAAGCGGCGCGGGAGCACAACGTGGGGATCCCGACGCTGTGCCATCTGGAGGGCTTGTCGGAAGTGGGGGCGTGCCGGATGTGCCTGGTGGAAGTGAAGGGCGCGCGGCGGCTGCTGCCGGCCTGCGTGACGCAGGTGCAGGAGGGGATGGAAGTCACGACCCATTCTCCGAAAATCGACCGCTATCGCACGATGATCCTGGAGCTGTTCTTCGCGGAGCGCAACCACGTATGCAGCGTGTGCGTGGCCAACGGCAACTGCGAGCTGCAGGGACTCGCGCTGACTCTGGGCATGACCCATGTAGAGATTCCGTACCAGTATCCGAACCTGCCGGTGGACGCGTCGCATCCGCGGTTCACTGTGGATCACAACCGCTGCGTGCTGTGCACCCGCTGCGTGCGGGTGTGCTCCGAGATTGAGGGCGCGAACACATGGGGGGTGATGGGGCGCGGCGCGCAGTCGCTGGTGATCACCGATTTGAAGGAGCCCTGGGGCGAGTCCGAGACGTGCACGAGCTGCGGCAAATGCGTCCAGGTGTGTCCCACGGGCGCGCTGTTTGAGAAGGGAAGGGCCGGGAGCAAGGCACGGAAGCATCCGGAGTTTCTGCCGTATCTGCGGATCATGCGGGAAGGGGAACAGCCGTGAGCGAGAATGGCGGGGCCGCCACGACGCTGGCGACGGTATGGCTCGACGGGTGCTCGGGATGCCATATGTCGCTGCTCGACATGGATGAGCGGTTGCTCGAGCTGAGCAGCAAATTCCGGCTGGTGTATTCGCCGCTGGTGGACCGCAAGACGTTTCCGGATCATGTGGACGTGACGCTGGTGGAAGGCGCAGTGGGCAGCGTCGGCGATCTGGAGAAGATCCGCAAAATTCGGGAGCACACGCGGGTGCTGGTGTCGCTGGGCGACTGCGCGCTGACCGGCAACGTGTCGGCGATGCGCAATATGTGCGGGCCGCAGCCGGTGTTTTTGCGTGTGTATGAGGAGAACGCGGATCTGCAGAAGCAGATTCCGACGGTGGGACTGCCGGCGCTGCTCGATCGCGTGCGGCCGGTGCACGAAGTGGTTCCGGTGGATGTGTTCGTGCCGGGATGCCCGCCGCCAGCGGACACGATTTATCAGGTGCTGACAGAACTGCTGGCCGGGCGGTTGCCCTCGCTGGGCGGCGTGGCGCACTTCGGGTGAGTTTAGAGCAGAGGAGAATCATGTCTCGCACCATCGTTATCGATCCGGTCACGCGTCTCGAAGGCCACGGCAAGATCACGCTGCAGCTGGACGATGCCGGCATCGTGCAGGATGCGATGTTCCATGTGACGCAGCTGAGGGGATTCGAGAAATTCTGCGAGGGCCGGCCGTTTTACGAGATGCCGAACATTACGGCGCGCATCTGCGGCATTTGCCCGGTGAGCCATCTGGTGGCTTCTTCAAAGGCGTGCGACGCAATTCTGGCGGTGCAGATTCCGCCGGTGGCAGCCAACCTGCGCAGGATTCTGAATCTGGCGCAGCTGATCCAGTCGCATGCGCTGAGCTTCTTCTATTTGTCGTCGCCGGATTTGCTGCTGGGGATGGATGCGCCCGCGGAGGAGCGGAGCATTCTGCATGTGGCGCAGACGCATCCGGAGATCGGCAAAGACGGCGTGGCGCTGCGGCAGTTTGGGCAGCGGATCATCGAAACGCTGGCGGGCAAGCGAATCCATCCGGGGTGGACGGTGCCGGGCGGCGTGAACGAACCGCTGACGGCGGAGAAGCGGGACCAGATTCTCCAGTGGATTCCGGCGGCCGTCGCTGCGATCGAGCGGACGCTCGCGTGGTTTAAGGCGAGCGTGGAGAAGTTCTCGGCCGAGATCGAGGTCTTCGCGAATTTCCCGACTTTGTTTCTGGGAATGATCGACGACCGCGGGCTGGCCGAGTACTACGACGGCGCGCTGCGGGTGATCGATTCGGAAGGGAACATCATCGCGGGCGAGCTGGACGGGGCGCACTACGAAAGCTTCATCGGCGAGGCGGTTGAGCCGTACACCTACATGAAGTTCCCCTATTACAAGCCGCTGGGTTATCCGGGGGGAACATATCGGGTGGGGCCGCTGGCGCGGCTCAATCTGGCGGGGCGCTGCGACACGCCGCTGGCGGATGAGGAGTGGCAGGCGTTTCGGGCGATGTCGCCGCGGCCGCTGCTCAGCTCGTTCCACTACCACTACGCGCGGCTGATCGAGATGCTCCACGCGGCGGAAAAGATCGAGACGCTGGTGGCGGATCGCGCGATTCTTGACAAGCATGTGCGGGCCACGGCGTCGGTGAACAACCTGGAGGGCGTGGGCGTGGCGGAAGCGCCGCGGGGTACGCTGATCCACCACTACAAGGTGGACGAGAATGGGCTGATCACGTGGGCGAATCTGATCATCGCGACCGGGCACAATAACGCTGCGATGAATCGCGGGATTCTGCAGGCGGCGCGGCATTACGTGCAGGGCGACGAGGTAAAAGAGGGCATGCTGAATCGCGTGGAGGCGGTGGTGCGGACGTTCGATCCGTGCCTGAGCTGCTCGACGCACGCGATGGGCAGGATGCCGCTGACGGTTGAGCTGCGCGCGCCGAATGGAAGGCTGCTGCGCGAAGTGCGGAGGGGCTGAGGCAGGACGCGATGCGAGCCCACCGGGCCAAATCGAGCCTGCCTCCCGCACTTGCCCCCCAGCGCGGCGAAACCGGCCGCGCCGGAGACGCCAGGCCGAAACCACAGTACGGCAAACGCCAACTTGCCGGGGACGACGGAGTCCGACCCCGTCGCGGCAAAGGCGGGCGCGCTGTGGATCCCTGCATTCAATCCCAGCGCGTCAAAGGCAGGCGTGAGGAGGGATGGGCGCGTCCACTCTGTCAGGCTGTGCAGGCGGAGCAACCTGCATTACTCCTGGTGTGCGGGAACACGCTCCGCCAGGATGACGGAGTTGGTCTGCGGATCGCGGAGGCGGCGGAACAACTCTTCCCCGCCTCGCGTCTGCGGATTGTGACGGCGCAACAGTTCACGCCGGAGATGGCGGCCGATATCGCGGCGACGGAACTGGTTATCTTTGTCGATGCGTGCGCTTCCGACGAGCCAGGAGCGATTCGGGTGCTGGCTCTTGCGGCGCCCGTCGAAGAAGCGGCCAGGCGGGAGGGCACCCACAGCCTCGAGCCGGCGGCGCTGCTTGGGATGGCACGGACGCTGTGCGGGCACACGCCGGCGCGGGCGTTTGCGGTGACGGTGGGCGCGGGACGATTTGGCTACGGCGAGCATTTGTCGGGCGAACTGCGCCAGGCAGTGCCGCGGGCAGTGCGGCTGATCACAAATCTGGTGGAGGCGTTTGCGCCGAAGGCGCAGGGCTTCTGAACCGCGCCGCGAAGCATGGATGAGAGCGAAAGTCGTGCAATTCTGTGCGGGCGAACACAGACCCCGCTTCGCGCGGGGAGTAAACTCCCTCCGTCTTTGAGAGCGAGGCAGCGAATGCAAGCCATCGTTTATCGCGAATTTGGTTCCCCCGATGTTCTCCGCTGCGAGGAAATGCAAAAGCCAGCGCCGCGCAAAGCCGAAGTTCTGGTGCGGGTGCGCGCGGCGGGGCTGAATCCGCTCGACTGGCGGCTGATGGAAGTGAAACCGCTGTGGCTGCGGGCGTTGCTGGGGCTGCACAAAACGAAGCGGCCAGGCGTGGACCTGGCGGGCGTGGTGGAGGAGGTGGGCGAAGGCGTATCCGCATTCAAGCCCGGCGACGCGGTCTTTGGCTTGTGTCGCGGCGGAGCGCTGGCGGAATCCGCGTGCGCTCCTGCATCGTCGCTGGCGCTGAAGCCGGCAGAGATATCGTATGAGCAAGCGGCGGCCGTGCCAGTGGCTGGGCTGACGGCGCTTCAGGGGCTGCGGGACAAAGCGCGCGTGCAGCCGGGGCAGCGGGTGCTGATCAACGGGGCGGCTGGCGGGGTGGGCACGTTTGCGGTGCAGATAGCGAAATGGATGGGCGCGGAGGTGACCGGCGTTTGCAGCGGAGCTGGTGCGGAGGCTCGGAGCCGATCATGTGATCGATTACGCGCAGGAGGATTTCACGCGCGGCGGGCGGAAGTACGATGCGATCGTCGATCGCGTCGCGAACCACAGGCCGGGGGAATTGCGCCGCGTTCTGGAACCGCGCGGCATTTGCGTTTTGGTGGGAGCGCCGAAAGACGTGGCAATCTTCTCGATTCTGGGCGGCCTGGCGCTGCTGGTTTTACGCGCCCCCTTCAGCCGGCAGAAGGTGATGACGATGATGGCGAAGCGCAGGCAGGCTGATCTGGAAACACTGGCGGACCTGATGCGGTCAGGCCAGGTGAAGCCTGTGATTGATCATTGCTATGGGATGGGAAATTGCGCGGCGGCGATGCGGCATCTCGAGACCATGCACGCGCATGGGAAGGTGGTGGTGGCGATCGGCGGCTGAGGAGGTGAGCGAGCGCCGGGCCCACTCGGAGCGAGCGCCATTCACCACAGAGGATGCGCCGAGCGCAGAGGTCAGCGAGTGAGCACGTAACCGGGCTCGCATCCCCAGTTCCCCATCAGCGGAGGCAGAGCCGATTCAGAACGACTGGGGCTGGATTTGGGGCTGCGGCGATCCCTGGGGCACGGTGTACTGCGGGGGTTGCTGCGTGGCTTGACCCGGCGGTACGGTGTACTCCGGGGCCCCGGGCATCCGAGGCACCTGGCTTTGCGGCTCGCCTTGCTGCGGCGGCGGAGCGGAGCCGCGCGGCGGCTGGTAAGTTGGTCGGCTCTCGAGGCGGAATCCGTCGTGAATGACGTAGAAATTCTGCTCGGGCAGATCGGCCTCCATCAGGGAACCATCGTTGGTGTAGTAAATCTCGGCGGTGATCCCGTTCAGTGAGCTCACGATGACACTGGTGTGGTGCACCAGGACGGCCTGTCCCTGCAGCGTGCCGTGGGCATCAGCTTTGGGCTCGTAGTCGGCCGGAACGAGGAGGCCATTCTGCTTGGGAATGACAATCCACGCGGTGGGCGGATTGCCGAGCGCGAAGTGTGCCATCTCAATGTAGGCGGCCGGGTCGAGGTCGGGCATGAGGACCGTGCGCTGGTGGCGATCGAAGGAGTTGGTGGCGTTCTTGCCGGACGCCTGGATATTGACGTTGAATAAGCGGCCGGTGGAGTCGGATTCGAGACTGAAGGTGACCGCAGCGCCGTTAACGGTGCCGGTGAGCTGGTCGCGCACGATGTTGAGCTGGCTGTCAAGGCGATTCTCGTTGGAGAATGAGTAGCTGAATTTGGCCATCTTCATATCGCCGCGGGAATTGATCTGATAGCCGCTGGCGACGGAGCCGACGGTGCAATCGGCAGACCCGACGGACTTGCCGTCATTCGCCTGCACGATGGTGTAGTGGTTTTCGCCGACGGGAACGCCCGGGGCCTGCGCGAAGACCGAGACCGAGGCAAATCCAGATAAAAGAATCGAAGCAACGGGGAAGACTGACCGTAACCGCATCGTGAGAAAGAACCTTTCTGCTGGTATAGACACAATAATCCAGCAAAAGCTGCGGCCGCGAGGCAGAGCCGCTCCGCTTTTATGGATGCAGGGACTGCGTCGGAGGGGTTGGGATGCCAGGATCGACGGCAGGCGCGATGAAGCGGATTCCGGGCATGCAAGGACGCCGCGCGGGTTATTTTGGCAGATCGGCGGCGTAGAGGTTGGCGGTAGACATGCGCGCGCTCACCAGAGGCACGTCGCCGGGGGCGAGACCGGCGAAACGGTAGTCGACCACGTTGGCGGAACGTAGATCATGCAAGTCGGCCACCTGCTCGACTTTATCGGTGGCGATGTCGACGCGGTAGATGGGTTGATCGGCTTGGGCGAAATCGTGGAAATAGATGGCGGAGTCGTCGTGCGACCAGGCGGGATCGGCGATGTTCTGTTCGGCGAGTACGCGCCATGTCTTGGCCGCGACGTCGTAGAGCATGAGCTTCTTCTGATCGATGGAGAGGGCCGCAATGTATTTGCCGTTCGCTGACCAGCGCGGGCTAAAGAGGCCGTCGGAGCCAGGCAGCTTGGTCATGGTGTGGGAGGCCAGGTCGACAGTATAGATGACCTTGGGCTGCGAGGCTTCAGCCATGAGATCGGGCAGGCGGCCGAAGACCAGCATTTTTCCGTCAGGCGACCAGTCGGGATCGGCCTCGCTGCGGTCTTCGTTTAGGACTTCCTGGAGATGGCCGCCGTCCGCGTCCATGGTGTAGATCTTCCAGGGCTTGCCCGGCTGGCGGCCCATGAGGACGAGCTGGCGCGCGTCGGGCGACCAGTACATCATGAAGACCTGCATGGGGCGGCCGGTGAGCTGCATGCGGCTGGAGCCGTCGCTGCGGCTGCGCCACAAGGAGCCATCGTCTTTGCGGACCCACGCCACCCACTCTCCGTCGTGGGAGAATTCAATCCGCGTGGCACTGCTGAGGCCTGGGCCATAGGGAACAAAGATCCTGGCGGCGCGGTCGTAGCGCAGGAGCTCGAGCTGCGTATCAAGGCCGACGAAGAAGGTGCGGCGGCCGCCGCGCTCGGTGATGGGCGCCTGATATTCAAGCGGGCCGTTCGTGATGGGGATGGGGGGCTGAGGCCGGGAGAACAGGCCGCCATGCTCGGGGATGGCCCAGATATTGCTGTTTCCCTCGCGCGCCGACTGGAAAACGTAGTAGCGGCCATCATCGGTCCAGCTGCCGCAACATTCGGCAGCTGGAGCGCTGGTCCAGTTGGGCAGCAGAAGGCGGCCGCCGGTGCCGTCGGCGGCGATTTCCCACAGAGCGGAGGTGTGGGTCTCGCTGTTCAGCAGAGTGAAGCGGAGGCGAGAGCCATCGGGAGACCAGCGCAGCCAGAAGGCGCGGCCATGCAGCGTGGCAAATTTGTGGCTTTCCGTGCCATTGTCGCGGGCAATGAATAAATCGTCGCCGGTAGCGTAGAGGATGCGCTGGCCATCGGACATCCAGGTGGCATCGTGCGCGAGGATACCGGGGATGCGGCGCGCGGATCCTCCGGTGGTGGAGACGACCCAGAGCACCTGCTCGGGCGCGGTGGCAAGGTGGTTGCGGAGCAGGAGGCGCGATCCGTCGGGCGAGATGTCGCCCAGTGAGGGAGCGGCTAGCTCGTCGGGCAGGGTGAGTGTGTCGGTTTCGCCGTCGGCAATGAGCGCCTGGGCGAGCATGGCACGCCCATTCTCAATTTGCGAGAAATAAATGCGGGAGCCGTCAGTGGCGGTACCGGCAAAGCTTTCGAAGAGGGGGTCTCCGGGGCCGACGCGTCCCGAGAAGGTGATCTGGGCGATGTGCGGCGCGGGCGTATACGAGGAAGGAAGGCGAGTTCCGGCCAGAAACGCAACCGTGACAAGCACCAATGCGCCGAGCGCGAGCATCACGACGCGAGCGAGCGGCCGGCGGCGTGGAAGCCGCGGTGCCGGTGACGGCAGCCGTTGAGGCGGAGAGATGGCTGACTCTGCCGGGATGGGGGAATCGTGGACGGCAGACGCGGCGGGAAGCAAATCCGCCGGGGGCGTGATCTTTTCCGCGGAGGTGCGCGAAGGCTCGGCGATGTTGACGGGGGCGATGAAGCGATAGCCGCGGCGCGCGAGGGTCTCGATGAAGCGCGGATTCTCGGCGGAGTCGCCGAGAGCCTCACGCAGCTTGTTGACGGCAGTGCCGAGGCTGTGATCGAAGTCGACGATGGTGTCGGAGCCCCAGAGGCGCTGCTGAATCTCTTCGCGGGTGACGACCTCGCCGGGGCGCTCGAGCAGACAGACGAGCACGCGGAAGGGCTGTGCCTGGAGGCGAATGCGAATGCCGGACTTGCGCAGTTCTCCAGCTTCGGCGTCGGCTTCAAAAAGGCCGAAGCGAAAACGGGTCGCGGTCTTCTCCTGATGCTCTGCGGGCACCGGCATGGGGACATTCTGTTGTAACGCGGGGGACAGGGGCGGGTCAACGTCCTTAAAGTACTCAGAGTCGGTTGAAATTACGGGCCATATTACTGAAATTAACCTGTTTACCTGTTGATGAACATTTGATGTAAAAAAGGCTTGCCGTGCATTGCTGGTCGTTGAGGGAAGCGAGTGTAGTTCACGCTGGCGCCGGGGTGTGCGGACCAGAATGCGCGAATACTCCGGGTCTACGAGTTTTTTGGAGGCAACATGAATTGGATGAAAAGGATGAGATGGGCAAGCTGCCTCGGTACGCTGCTGGTAGCGGCGATGCTGACTCTGATCACCGGGCAAGTGTCAGCACAGACCGATACGGGAACGGTTTCCGGCACGGTGACCGATCAGTCGGGCGCTGTAGTGCCGAACGCCACAGTAACGGTGACAGATCTGGCAACGAACCGTGTGGTTACAGCCAGGAGCCAGGCCGATGGAACCTACGTGCTCGGCGCGCTGCCGATCGGCAATTACAAGGCTGAGGCGTCGGCGGGCGGCTTCCAGACCGAGAACACTACGTTTGCGCTGCAGATCTCGGAATCGAAGGAGGTCAACTTCAAACTGCAGGTGGGGTCGGGGACCGAGACGGTGCAGGTGACGAGCGCCAGCCCGCTGGTCGACACGACAAGCTCCTCGATGGGCGAAGTGATCGAAGGACGGCAGGTGGTCGATCTGCCGCTCAACGGCCGCAACTTCACGACGCTGGCGCTGCTGACGCCGGGCGTGAGCCGCGGGCAGTACTCCGATAACGCGAGCGCGCCGAACAACAATGCGGAAACCTGGCGCAATGCCGATTCCGGGGCCGCGGCGCTGGCGGTGGATGGATTGCCGCCGCAGTCGAACAATTTCATGCTCGACGGGATCGACAACAACGAGTCGCTGGTGAACACGCTGGTGATTTTCCCGGCGATTGAAGACATCGCGGAATTCAAGACCACGACCAGCACGCCTCCGGCTGAGTTTGGCCGGTCGGGCGGCGGAGTGGTGCAGGTTGCCACCAAATCCGGCTCGAATTCGGTGCACGGGGTTGTGTACTGGTTCAACCGTTCGAAGGTGGGCGCAGCCGATACGTTCAACTACACGACGAGTCCGCAGACGACGCCGGAGTTGAGCCGCAATCAGTTCGGCGCGTCGATCGGCGGCCCGCTGTGGAGGAACAAGCTGTTCGCCTTTGGCGATTACCAGGGATGGCGCCAGAATTTGCCCGCGGGGATCACGACGACCCACGTCCCGACCACTCTAATGCGGCAGGGCAACTTCACCGAACTGCTGAGCCCTGGCGGGACGGGTACGGCGACCAGCGTGCCGAATCAGGCGATCTGCCCGAACCTCTACGGTGGTGGCGGAGCGGTGCTGCCGCAATTTTCCGCGGGCTACGGATACGTCTACGATCCGCAGACTTGCCTGCCGTTCGGCTGGGATACGGGCACCAATCTGCCTGGGCCGAATATCAATATCGTTCCTGCGGGCGATCAGATCACGGCGGGCGCGACCTACCTGAACGCATTTCCGAATCCGAACATCAGCGGAGCGGACATCGCGACCAACACGCCGAACTTCTCGCGCGCGGTGTACAACATCGAGACGCTCAACGATTACGACGTCCGCGTGGACTGGACGGCGGGCGCGAAGGACTCCCTGTTCGCCCGCTACAGCCTGGGCGATGATTTCCTGAACAATGTGCCTTACCTCCAGGATTCCAGTCACTTCCTGCCTTCCGGGAACGGCACGAACCCGTCGCACCCGCGCCAGGTGGCGGTGGGCTATACGCACATCTTCAGCCCGGCGCTGATCAACGAGTTTCACTACGGCTGGATTCGGGATCTTTCCGGCTACGAGCAGCCAGACGCCAGCGTTCCGCTGGCCTCGAAGCTGGGTATCGCCAATGCCAACACGTCGCCGTTGCTGGGCGGAATGCCGATCATCGGCGGTTGGTACGGGAACCTGAGTTACGTGGGTGACGGTGGTCCGTATCTGATCATCGAACCGACCAACCAGGTGACCGACGCGATTACGCTGATCAAGCAGAAACACACGCTGAAGTTCGGCACGAGCATCATTCACCGGGATGTGAACTGGGACCAGGGAAACGACGCCAAAGGCTATTTCTGGATCGACGATGGCAACTACGGCGGCATGCCGGCGCCGACGTCGGCTCACGGAACGTTTACCGGCTACGAGGAATCGGAACTGCTCGCCGGCTTCATGGGGGGATACCAGGCCGGGGCATTCTCCGGGTACTACAACAC
>JBARMS010000227.1:0-5466 GCA_049802575.1 Acidobacteriaceae bacterium
GAGCAGCGCTTCTCTCTTGCCACGCAGACTGCGCTCCTTGAAGACCTCTTCGACGAGGTCCTGCACGCCCGCGTCCCGGTTCCCCAATGCCCGGTTTCCCATTGCCCGGTTCTCCAATGAAGGAAGAATCCCTGCGCCAGGGTTCCCTCTGGATGATCTCCGGCCAAACCGTCTCCCTCGCCACGCAGGCGCTCTATTTCGTCCTCATCGGCCGCGCCCTCGGCAGCCGCGAATACGGCGCATTCATCGGCGTTGTCGCTCTGGTCGCCGTGCTCAGCCAGTTCTCGTCGCTGGGCATGGAAATGATCCTCGTCCGCAACATCAGCCGCGATCGCGCCTCCTTCGCGTCCACCTGGGGACAGGCCCTGGCGATTCTGCTGATCGGATTTTTTCTGCTCTTCGCCGCCGCCATGCTCTTCGCGCACTTTGCGCTGCGCCCCGATCTGCGCCTCCTCGTCCCATGGATCGCGCTCTCTGACGGTCTCTTCGGCAAGCTCATCCAGCTCGCCGGCCGCGCCTTTCAGGGAGCAGGCGATCTCGCCTGGACCGCGCGCCTGACCGCCCTTACCAACCTTTGCCGCGCTCTCACCGCTGCGGCCGTCTTCGCGTGGGCCCGCGCTCACCACGTCCATCCCGCTGCGTACGCCTGGGCGAAGGTCTACTGGCTCTCGACGCTCGCTGTCGCCCTGGCCGCCGTTCTCCTGGTCACCGCGCGCCTCGGCTGGCCGCGCTTCCGCCGCATCCGCGCACGCGATCTCTCCGAAGGCCTCAGCTTCTCCGTCTCCAGCTCCTCCATTTCCATCTACAACGACATCGACAAAACCTTCCTCGTCAGCCTCGGCCAGGCAGCGGCCGCCGGCATCTACTCCGCCGCCTATCGCGTCATCGATGCCGCCACCATGCCCATCTACAGCGTCTACGCCGCGGCCGCACCGCGCTTCTTTCGCGTGGGAGAACAAAGCGTCGCCCAGGCCGCCGCGTTCACTCGCCGCACCATGACCCGCACCCTGCCGTACGCTGTCCTTGCCGCCTGTGCTATGTTCCTCGCCGCGCCTTTGCTGCCGCTCGCGTTCGGCCCTACCTTTCGCGAGTCCGTCGCGGCTCTGCGCTGGCTGTGTCTGTTACCCGTCTTGCGCGCGCTCCACTACGCGTGGGGATCGGCGATCACCGGTTGCGCCTCACAGTGGAATCGCACCGCAACCCAGTTCGCTGCCGCCGCACTGAACCTCATTCTCAATGCTCTGCTGATCCCCCCCTGGTCCTGGCGCGGAGCGGCTGCCGCCAGCCTGCTCACCGATGCCGCCCTTGCCCTCTTCAGCTATGGGGTGCTCGCCCGCCTGCTGCGCAGGGAACGTATCCTGCATGCGTATGCATCGCGCAGCGATGCGACGGTAGAAGCACCGGGCTTCAGCCCGGTGGAATAGCACCTAAGAAGGATGGGCTTCAGCCCCGGCAGGCTCGCATCACCGGGTTACGGCGAGTTCCCGCAGCAAAAACGCAAAGTCCAGCGCGATTTCCTTCAGATAGTCGTAGCGCCCCGACGCCCCGCCATGTCCCGCCGTCAGATTCGTATGCAGGATCGCCGCCGGCGCGCCCGCGTTCAGCGCGCGCAGCTTCGCCACATACTTCGCCGGCTCCCAGTACATCACCTGGCTGTCGTGCAGCGACGTCTTCACCAGCATCGCCGGGTACGCTGCCGCGCGTAAGTTGTCATACGGCGAGTAGCTCAGCATGTATTCGAACGCAGCCTTCTCGTTCGGATCGCCCCACTCCTCGTACTCCGGCACCGTCAGCGGCAGGCTCGGATCGAGCATCGTGTTCATCACGTCCACAAAAGGAACCACCGTCACAATCGCCCGATACAGGTCCGGCCGCATGTTCGTGATCGCGCCCATCAGCAGGCCGCCTGCGCTCCGTCCCTCCGCAGCCACGCGATCCGCCGCGCAATAGCCGCGCGCAATCAGCGCCTCCGTTACCGCAATAAAGTCCGTGAAGGTGTTCTTTTTCTGCATCAGCCGCCCGGCATCGTGCCACGGCTTGCCCAGATCGCCTCCGCCGCGCACATGCGCGAACGCCAGCACCATCCCGCGATCGAGCAGGCTGAGCCGCGTGCTGCTGAACCCGATCGGCAGCGAATACCCGTACGATCCGTACCCGTACACCCAAATCGAATTCTTTCCCGGCTCACGCTTATCCCGACGCCACACCAGCGACACCGGAATCTCCACGCCATCCGCCGCCGGCACAAAAATTCGCTCCGACTCATACTGTGTCCGGTCGAATCCGCCCGGCACTTCCTGCTGTTTCAGCAGCTTTTGGTCGCCGCTCGCCACGTCATACTCGAACACCGAACTCGGCGTCACCAGCGACTGATACGCGTAGCGGTATTTCCCGGTCTCGAAAACCCGGTTCGAACTCGGATGCACGCTGTACACCGGCTCCGGGAACGCAATCTCGCGCCCCTCTGCCATCTCCGGCCCGCGGCCGGCGAATGGCCGCACCACCACATGCTGCAGCGCCCGCGTTCGCTCCCACACCACGGCGAACTCCGCGAACAGATCGATCTCCTCCAGCATCGTTTCCGCGCGATGCGGAATCAGCTCGCGCCAGTGCTCACGCCCCGGCGTCTCGAGCGGCGCCGTGACCAGGCGAAAATTGCGCCCCGCATCATTCACGCGAATGTAGATTTGTCCAAACCGATGATCGACGTAGTACTCAATCTCATCGCGTCGCGGTTCGATCAGCGTCCACTGCCCCCGCGGATCGTCGGCCCGCAAATACCGGTTCTCCGTCGCCGTGTGGCTCGCGCTCTCCAGAATCAAATATTCGTCGTCGCGCGTGCGCCCCGCACCGATGTTGAACCGCTCATCCGTTTCCTCAAACACCAGCTCATCACCGCCGCGCGCCGCCCCCAGCGCGTGCCGGTACAACTGAAACTGCCGCTTCTGCTCCTCGTCTTCCACCGTGTAGAACAGCGTCCGGTTGTCCGCGGCCCACACCACCGACCCCACCCGCTCCGCTCGATCAGCCAGCACGTCCCCGGTCCGCAGATCCTTCACGTAGAGCGTGTACTGCCGAAATCCCTTGTTGTCGCAGGAGTACGCCAGCAGATGCCCGTCGTCGGACACGACCATGGTCCCCAGCGCCATGAAGGCCTCGCCCTCAGCCATCTGGTTCACGTCCAGCAGGATTTCTTCCTCGCCCGTCGGCGCTTCCGCCGTCCCGCGTTTCCGGCAGTAGATCTCGTACTGCTTCCCCTGCTCGGTCCGCGAGTAATACCACCACATCCCCTCCCGAAACGGCACCGACTCGTCCGTCTCCTTGATGTGGCTTAGCATCTCGTCGTAGAGCTGCTTCTGCAGTTCTTCCGTCCCGGCAAACTTCGCCGTGCAGTACGCGTTCTCCGCCTCCAGATACGCAATCGTCTCCGGATTCTCTTTTTCCCGCAGCCACGCGTAATCATCCACCAGCGTATGCCCGTGGACCACCCGCTCCGTGTGCCTCCGCGTCGCCACCGGCGGAGCCGCAATCGCCTGTTTGTTCTCTGTGCTCATTTGTCTTTCGGAATCATTTCGACCTTAGGCACCCAGGAAACGCCGGCGCTTCTCTCAGCAAGCAACCACTGTATCCCCGGCACAACCCTGTCGGAACGCTGAACGCTACACCCCGCCCCTACCTTCCCTCCGCCTCATCCAGCATCGAGAAGAGCTTGTCCCAATCCATCACCTGCTTGTACCCGTGCTCCGTCACCACAAACGCCGTCGGCGTCTCATGCACGCCCATCCGCTCGCCCAGCGCCTGATCGGCCTTCACTTCCGCGGTCAGCGTGCCCTGCGGATCCATCACGAACGGCAGCGCCGTCCCGTGCTGCTGCGCAAATTTCTGGGTGAACTGCTGCAGATCGGCCCTGGTCTCGATGCTTCCCTGATTCGCGAACACGGCATTGCGGTAATCGTCGCCCAGCTTCTTCGACTTCGTGTCGAACCAGCGCGCATTCACCGCCGCCTGGAAACTCCAGTTGTGCATGGGCAGCGGAAAATCGTGCCACTCGCGCGGCACGTGGTAATTCTCCTCCGCCTGCACGATCACGGGATTCTCGTGGGCGCACATCGGGCACTCCAGGTCGGCAAACTCCACAATGGCCACCTTCGCGCCCGCCGGTGGATGCAGCGCCGAAGTGTCCGCCGGATGAATGGGCTGATCCTGCTGCGCCCGCGCGCCCATCGCCATCAGAAAACCGGCCACGCTCAAAACGACAAATTTCCGCAAATCACGCATTTTTCTAATGTAAGTTTTTCGGCGATACTTTGTCATCCCGGCGATGATCTTCAGGCGATGGACTGGGTCGCACTCCCTGATTCGAGGCACGCGAAGCGACGCTCCCCATTTTCAGGCGCGACAGGCAGCGCAGACCAGTCTCGAAGCGTGCGAAGCGGTGCTGCAAGCGGCACGGCGGTAGAAGCCCCGGCCTTGAGGCCGGGGAATAAGCGCTCCGCCAGAACAGGCCTTTAGGCCCGGACCAGTTCGTCCGAGATGTAGCGCACAGCGCCCAGACAGAATCCCTGCACTACCGCTCCAGCCGTTTCGCCGCCCTGTACTTCACCATCACGTAGGTTACGTACACCAGATGAATCAGAATCGTCGCTGCGTACGCCAGCACCAGATGCCGATGTCCCATATCCATCATGACCTCGCTCCCTGGGGCGCGGCCCCCGCTAGCGCCTGATCCGCGTCCAGCAACCGCAGCGCCTCATCCTGCTCGGCTTTCTGCGCGCGATACTCCGACACATAGCGCAGACTCGCCACAAAAATCCCCCACATCACCCAGCCCGCCAGGTTCCACCACACCGCCGGCATCATGCTGGGATCGATCCCCGATCCGGGCGCGCCGCCGAACACCGGCGCCGGATGCTGCGTCCGCCACCACCGCGTCGAGAAGTACACCAGCGGCACATCCAGATATCCGAAGATCGCCATCACCGCCGCCAGCGTCCGCATTTGCGGCCCCGCCGCAAACCGCCGAAGCAGCAGGTACGCCACATAGATCAGCCACAGCACCAGGGTCGACGTCAGCCGCGCATCCCACGTCCACCAGATGCCCCACACCGCGCGCCCCCACAGCGACCCGGTCACCAGCCCGATCAGGCAGAACACGACCCCGACCTCCGCCGACGTCACGGCCAGCGCGTCCGCTTTCAGCGCGAGCACCTGATTCTTATTCCGCACCGCCAAATAGACCAGGCTGCACGCCAGGTTGAGCGCGAAGAACACTCCCATCCCCGCCCACGACGGGATGTGATAGTAGAAGATCCTCTGCACATCGCCCTGCTGCGCGTCCGTCGGCACCACAAACAGCGCCACGCGGAAGCCCTCCGCCAGCACCCCCAGCGTGACCGCCAGCCAGATCCATCGCCAAAATTTCATGCCTTCAACCTCGCGCCGAAAACTCGGCCTAAATCCTTGCAA
>JBARMS010000228.1:0-32400 GCA_049802575.1 Acidobacteriaceae bacterium
AGCTGGGCATGAGCCCGGCGCGGCTCAAGGCGTTCACGCTCGACCTGGGGGACGGGCCGGATTTGCGGCAGGCGCGGGCGTTTCTCGAAGCGCTGGGACTGGGGCTGTTCCTCGAGCCGGTTGAAGCGGACCCGGCGACGCTCGATGTGGACGAGACGATTCGCATCGTCGAGGACTATAAGCCGCTCGACATTGAATCGGCGACGATGGCGCTGGCGCTGTGCCGCGGGATTCGCGCGCGGTATCCGGAGTGGAAATATTTGTTGGACGGCGATGGGGGCGACGAGAACCTGAAGGACTATCCCATTGAGGAGAATGCGGAGCTGACGATCCGCAGCGTGATCCACAACCCGATGCTTTACCAGGAGGGGTGGGGCGTGGGGAAGATCAAGCACTCGCTGACCTATTCGGGCGGGCTGTCGCGGTCGTACGCGCGCACCTATGCGCCGGCGCGGCACTGCGGGTTTGCGGGGTTCAGCCCCTACACGCGGCCGGCGGTGATTGCGGTGGCCGAGGCGATTCCGTTTATCGCGATGACGGATTACTCGGTGGAGCGGCTGTATGAGCTGAAGGGCGAGATTGTGTCGCGGGGCGTCGAGGTGCTGACGGGGATGAAGATGCCGGTGTTTCCGAAGCGGCGGTTCCAGCATGGGGCGATGCCGGTGGATGCGCTGCGGCGGCATACGCTGGCGCGGGAAGCGGATTATCGGCAGAGGTTTTTGGGGATGTATTCGTAGGGGCTCGCGTTGCGTGCCGAATCCCTCAGGGGCTAAAGCCCGAGCTTTTTGCAGGTGTGCGGCACGGCTGAAGCCGTGCCGTTTCAAAAAAGATGCAGGGGCTCAAGCCCGGTTCCATGGAGAGCTTCACGGCACGACCGAGGTCGCGCCCTGATACAAACACAAAATCAGACTACGCCACCCAGGCAAACCGGGCTTGAATGGGGCACCCAGATCGGACCGTCTCATACGCCGAGGAGCTTTTTCATTTCTTCGATGGTGAAGGCGCGGATATTTTCGCCGCTCACGAAGCCGCGATAGGCGGTGGCGAGCAGCGCGCGGGAGTAGGCTTCCTCGTCGGGGAACTCGGTCACTACGATCAGGTCGTGCTGGCCGGTGGTGTACCAGGCGTGCTGCAGGCTGCCGCCGTGCGTGGCAAAGATTTTGCCGGCTTCTTCGAGGCGCGCGGGCGACTCTTTGATGGCCTCAAGGCCCTTCTGCGTGAACTTCAGCAGCGAAATGTAATGCGGCATGGGATCACCTCCTGCTCGCGATCTCCGCTTTCTGGCCCCCGCTCGATTGAATTCTGGCGCGCTCGATTGAATTCGGCGGCAGCCAATCATACTCTGGCAAGGGTGAGGCGCGCCGCGCCTGCTGTCCGATGCCGCCGATGACCAATCCGTTGTTGGGCGAGGGCTGGGTTTATCCGGCCAGCGCCGCCGAACGCGATCGCTGGGTTCTCGCGCAACGGCCCGATGCTGCGCTGGAGGCGCGGAAGGATCTCGATCCGTGGCGGCCGGCGGGATTTCTGCGCGAGGAGGAGCCGGACGAGTCCGGCACGATCGCGCCGGTGACCACGATTTTCCTGACGAATCGCGAATGCCCGTGGCGGTGCGTCGAGTGCGACCTGTGGCGGAACACGCTGTCTGAGCCCACGCCGGCGGGGGCGATTCCCGCGCAGATTGAATATGCGCTGGAAAAGATCGGGGGCAGCGGGGCTCAGTGGGGCGGGGGCGGACGGGGGGCGATCAAGCTCTACAACAGCGGCAGCTTTTTCGATCCGCGGGCGGTTCCGCCCGAGGATGATCTTGCGATTGCGGAGGCGGTTCGGGGATTCGACCGCGTGATCGTGGAATGCCATCCGGCGCTGATTGGGGATGCTGTCCTGCGGTTTCGCGATCTGCTCAACGCCGAACTGGAGGTCGCGATGGGGCTCGAAACGGCCAATCCCGAGGTGCTGGAAAAGCTGAACAAGCGGCTGACGCTGGGGCAATTTCGCGGGGCGGCGGAATTTCTGCGGAGGCACGGGATTGCGCTGCGGGTTTTCGTCCTGGTGCAGCCGCCATTTGAGCGCGAGGCGCTGCTTTGGGCGGAGCGGTCGGTGGATTTCGGCTTCGATTGCGGGGCGACGGCGGCGACGCTGATCCCGACGCGTGTCGGGAATGGAGCGATGGAGGCGCTGGCGGCGAGGGGGGATTTTTCCCCGCCTGCGCTCGCGACACTGGAAGGCGCGATGGATTACGGGATTGGGCTGGGGCGGGGGCGGGTGTTCGCGGATGTTTGGGACTTGCCGCGCGCCTTCGACTGCTCCGGCTGCTGCGAGGCACGGGTGGCGCGGCTTCGCGCCATGAACCTTTCGCAGGCGGTGGCGCCGCGGATCGGCTGCGAGGAGTGCGGGGGCGCAGTTGAGCCTGGCTGTTGAAGTGGATATTGCGGTCGTGGGATCGGGGTTCGCCGGGTCGCTGACGGCGCTCATCGCGAAGCGGCTTGGCTACTCCGTTGCGCTCATCGAGCGCGGGACGCATCCGCGCATGGTGATTGGCGAGTCGACGACGCCGCTGACGAATCTGCTGCTAGAAGCTCTTTGCGACCAGTACGGGCTCGATGCGATTCGGCCGCTCAGCAAATGGGGGACGTGGCAGCGCGCACATCCGGAGATTGGGTGCGGGCTGAAGCGGGGATTCACGTTTTTCCATCATGCGCTCGGCGGGGCGGGCGCTGAGAGTTGGGCGGATCGCGAGCGGCAGCTGCTGGTGGCGGCCAGCCCACACGATGGGATCGCGGATACGCACTGGTTCCGCGCCGACTTCGATGCGTTCCTCGTTCAGGAGGCGCAGCGCGCGGGCGTCGCGTATTTCGACCGCGTGCAGCTGGACGAATTTGCCGAGGATGAGGCGGGAGCGACGCTGCGCGGGGTGCGCATCCTGCCCAGGCTGGAGCGGGCGCGGGAAGCTGTGACATTTCGCGCGCGGTTCGTGATCGATGCGACGGGGCCGCGCGGGTTTTTGCATCGCGCTCTGCAGCTGGGCGAGCGGCCGCTGCCGGGGATGCCGGCGACGCAGGCGCTCTACTCACATTTCCGGGGCGTGGGCCGGCTGGCATCGCAGATTGCTTCCGACGAGGCGCTTCCCTACCCGCCTGACGACGCTGCTGTGCACCACATCTTTCCCGGGGGATGGATTTGGGTGCTGCAGTTCAACAACGGGATCACCAGCGCGGGCGTGGCGTGCACCGATGCGCGGGCGGAGGAGCTGGGATTCGCCGGTGCGGAGGGTCGCGGGGGCGAGGACGAATCGTCGAGGCGGGTGCGGAATGCGGCGGCGTGGCAATCGCTGCTGGGGCGCATGCCGGCGCTGCGGGAGCAGTTCGCACGGGCGGAAGCGATTCGGCCGTTTGCGCGCATTCCGCGGCTTGGATTTCGCAGCGCGCAGATTGCGGGGAACCGGTGGGCGCTGCTGCCTTCGGCGGCGGGGTTTGTCGATCCGCTGCTGTCGACGGGGTTTCCGCTGACGCTGCTCGGGGTGCAGCGGCTGGCGGGGATTCTGGCGTTGGGGCTGGACGCAGCCGGGCGAGGTGAGAGGCTGGCGGAATACGCCGCTCAGACGGATGCGGAGTTGCTGGCTGCCGCGCGGCTGGTCGGTGCGCTTTACGCCAGCATGGATCGCTTCCCTGTGTTTGTCGCGCTGAGCATGCTGTATTTCGCGGCGGTGAGCTATGCGGAGGCGGCGCATCGGCTGGGCAGGCCGGAGCTGGCGGCTGGGTTTCTGCTGCGCGAGGATGCGCGATTTGCCGCGGAGGCGGACCGGCTGATCGCGCGCGCCGGCTCGGTGCGCACGCCCGAGGAGGCGGCGCAGTTTGCTGAGGAGGTTCGGCAGGCTGTTGAGCCGATCAATGTTGCGGGGCTGGCGGATGCGCGACGGGGGAACTGGTATCCGGTGAATGCGGAGGATTTGCTTGCCGGCGCGCATAAGCTGCAGGCTTCGCGCGAAGAGGTGGAAGCGCTGCTGGAGCGGTGCTGGTTTTACGCGGGTTTGACGTCGTGAAGGGGATCGACGGCGTTCATCGAGGCCCCGGTGGAACAGCTCGGTTGTTCGGCTGAGAGGCTGGTGAATGCAGGTCCTTCGACTGCGCGCCTGACGGTGTGGCGAACGAGGGATTTGCGCGGCGCTACGCTCAGGATGACACCTCCGTAGTTTGCGCGGAGTGGGCTGGATTCCGAACGCTGCTAGCCGCCGATGTGGACCATGCTGCGGGAGGGCTTGAGGAAGCCGGGCTCGCCGATGTGGTGGCGGGCTTCTTTTTGATCGACGGTGCGGCGGATGAACTCGGCCATCTCGTCGTCGCTGCCGCCACGCTGCATCACGCCGTAGAGGTCGTGGTCGGTCTGGGAGAAGAGGCAGGTGCGAATCTTGCCGTCGGAGGTGAGGCGGACGCGGCTGCAATGGCCGCAGAAGGCCTGGGTGACGGGCGCGATGATGCCGAGTTCGCCGACGGCGTCGTCGAAGGTGTAGCGCACGGCGGTTTCGCTGGCGGCGTTGGGCTCCATGCGCACCACCGGACGGAAGCCGGCCAACGCGGCGACAATCTCTTTCATCCCGACGACGACTTCGGGCGTCCAGGTGCGGCCTTCTTCGAGGGGCATGAACTCGATGAAGCGGACGATGACGCCCTCTTCGCGCGAGAAGCGGGCAAAGGGAACGATTTGGTCCTCATTGAAGCCGCGGAGCAGGACGCAGTTGACTTTGACGGGCGCGAGGCCTGCGGCCTTTGCGGCCCGGACGCCGCGCAGGACGCGCTCGTAGCTGCCGGGCACGCGGGTGATGCGGGCAAACTTCTCCGCGTCGACCGCGTCCATGCTGACCGTGATGCGGCTGAGCCCCGCGGCGCGCAGCGGCTCCGCCATTTCCTCGAGCAGATGGCCGTTGGTGGTGAGCGCCAGGTCGAGAGGCTGACCGGTGAGCGTTCGCATGGCGGCCAGTTCGCGCACGAGATCGAGCAGGCCGCGGCGGAGCAGAGGCTCTCCGCCGGTGAGGCGAATCTTTTCGATGCCCAGATGCACGAACACCCGCGCGATGCGCAGGTAGTCTTCGATGGGCAAATCCGCATAGACGGCGCCTTCGTTGCCGGTGCGGCAATAGACGCATTTGTAATTGCAGCGGTCGGTGATGGAGATGCGCAGATCGGTGATCGCCCGCCCGTAGCGGTCCTTCAAGGCGCGCGACGCGGTATTGTCGTCGCGGGCTTGCGGACTGGAGACGAGAACAGAGGGCATGGGCTCACTCTATTCGATGCGAGCCGCCCAAAGCCAGCGTCAGGCGATCTTGCGCGGATGGTATTTCCTGTCCGGATGCTTGCGATGATGCTCCGGATTGACCGTGGGAGGAGGCGGCCCCCAGGCCCGGAAACGCTGATAGCAGAGCATGCAGCGATAGGTGCGCATGCCAAAGAGGCGGAAAGGCCAATCGCGCACGCGCAGGTGCGACCGCCGGACTTCACTGCCATCGAAGCAACTCGGACACCGCAGAATCTTTTTCGTCATCGAATCGCTCTCCGTTCCATTGGCCTTCGCGCTGGGAGAAACCACGATGGCCGGGGCGGACGTCCTGCGAGAATCAGAATGGATCCGATTCTCCGGAAAATCCACTTTGGTATTGAGAATCTGGAGAACCAAACGCCAGTGGATTCTCCATCAATATCTCACGGTGCACCACCCCACGCAACTGAGCGCGGATAAGGTCTTTGGTTTCACATACCGTCATTATTCGGGCCGCCACCCCCTTCAGGAGGAACCCAGGTGATGATCTGGTAGGGATCCATGATGTCGCAGGTTTTGCAGTGAACGCAGTTGGTGAAATTGATGCGGAGCTCCTTCCGCTGCATCACCACGCCAGCCTCAGTGGGAGCGTCGACATCGGCCATTTCGTAGACTGCAGCCGGGCAGAAATACTGGCAGGGATTGCCGTACTCGCGGACGCAGCGGCTGCTGCAAATATTCAAATCTTGGATAACGAGGTGGACGGGCTGGTCCTCATCGTGGCGCGTGCCGGAATGATAGAGATCGGTTAACCGATCGAAGGTGAGCTTGCCGTCGCCTTTCGCGTTGCCGATCATCTGCGTCCGGTCCGCATCGGCGGGGCCGGTTTCATCGAGGCGCTGCATGCGGGTGTAGCCGGCGCGGTTTTTTGCGTCGGGGCCGAGGTTGCCACCGCGCAGCACTTGCTGGACGCCGGCCTTGACCATGCCTTCGAGCAGGCCATGCTCGAAGCCCTGATGGAAATTGCGCACGGGCCAGAGCTCTTCGCGGATCCAGCTGGCGTCGACTGCGGACTTGTAGGCGCTGAGCGCGGAGGCCGAGGTGTCGCCGCTGAGCATGGCGCTGAAGGCGGTCTCGGCGGCGAGCATGCCGCTCTTGATGGCGAGGTGAATGCCCTTGAGCCGTTGCGAGTTGAGGAAGCTGGCCGAATCGCCGAGGAGCATCCAGCCGTTGCCGTAAATCTGCGGCATGGTGAGCCAGCCACCGTAGGGGAGGGTCTTCGCGCCGTAGCGGACCATCTTGCCGCCCTCGAGAATGCGGCGCGCAAACTTGTGCTCCTTGAAGCTCTGGAAGATGTGATGGGGATCGGTGCGCGGGTCCTGGTAATCGAGGCCGGTGACGTAGCCCACGCTCACCAGGGTGTCGCTGATGCCATAGAACCACGCGCCGCCGTACTCGCGGCTGGTGAGGGGATAGCCGAGCGTGTAGAGGACTTCGCCCTTCGCGACGCGGCCGGCGGGGATCTCCCACAGCTCTTTGACGCCGAGGCCGTAGGTTTGCGCGTGCTCGGGGTTCTCCAGGTTGAGGCGGAGAATGAGTTCCTTTGCCAGATTGCCGCGGGTACCTTCGGCGAGGACGGTGATCTTTGCGCGCAGATCGTAGCCTGGCTCGAAGTTCCCTTTCGGACGGCCTTCTTTGTCGACGCCCTTGTCGTCGGTGCGCACGCCGGCGACGCGGGCGGTGGCGACGTCGACTCCTTCATCGGCCCACAGAAGCTCGGAGCCGGCAAATCCGGTGAAGATGGTGATGCCGGCTTCTTCGACTTTCTGGCCCATCCATTTCACGAGCTTGTTCAGCGAGACGACGTAGTTGCCGTGATCGCGCAGCGGAGGCGGCACGATGGGGAATTTGTGCTGGCCTTTGCGCGTGAGGTACCAGACGGATTCCTTTGTGACCTCGGCGTCGAGGGGGGCTTCCTTTTCAAAGCCGGGCAGCAGCTCGCGCAGCGCGCGGGGATCGAGGAGCGCGCCGGAGAGGCAGTGCTGGCCGACTTCGCGAGCCTTCTCGAGGACGTAGATGTTTTCCTTCGAGAGGGGCGAGTCGGGGCCGGTGGTGTTGTGGGCGTCGATGAGCTGCGCGAGGCGCAGCGCGCAGGCCATGCCGGCGGGGCCTCCGCCGACGATGACGACGTCCGCCTCCATCTGCGGACGCTCGACTCCTTCGATGGGTTTGCGGAATGTGATCATGAAGGTGCGGGGTCTCCCGGGGCCGGTCAGTGCCGGCGCGACCGACTATCTTACCAGGACAACAGGGTCAGATGCAGGATGGGGATTCTCAGCGACGGCGCGCTGGTCATGAGCGGGCGCGGCGCTGATCGAGGCTGCGGAGAATCATCCAGATCAGCACCAGGGACGCGAAGGCGGGCACGGCCATGGTGAGCATGCCCTTTTGATAGCTGCCCGTCAGGTCTCTGCAGCGGCCCATCCAGACGGGGCCGAGAAAGCCGCCGACGATGCCGATCATGTTGATGGTGGCGATGCCCGCCGCGCATCCGCGGCCGCGCAGGAACTGCGGGGGGATGGTCCACATGGGACCCAGTACGGCAGTAAACATGGTCGTCATCAGGGCGAGCGCGGGCAGCACGATGACGGCGCGCGCGGAGAGGCCGGCCGCCAGGTAGCCACAGGTCATAAGGGCGAGGGGAACGACCATGTGCCAGCGTCGCTCGCCGGTCCGGTCGCTGTGATGTCCGTTGACCCACATGGAAACGGCTGCGAGCGCACCGATGACGGCGAGGGCGTAACCGACCTTTGCGGTGGACCAGCCGGTGAGCTGCTGCACCAGCGGGGGCGCGGAGAAGATGTAGGCATAGCTCGCCAGCAGGATGCAGAGATTGAAAGCGCCCATGGCCCACACGCGCGGCTGGCGGAGGGCCGCGGTAACGCTGTGGCACTCGATTGGAGCGGTCTGTTGCTCTTCGGCGAGGCGGGTGAGAATCCAGGAGCGCTCGGAATCCGTGAGCCACGCTGCCTTTTCGGGACTGTCGGGCAGGCCGATGAGGAACACGACGCTCATCAGCACGGCGGGAAGACCTTCGGCGAGGAGCAGCCACTGCCATCCGGCCAGATGCCAGCGGCCATCCTGGCGCATGAGGGTTCCGGCAAGCGCGCCCATGACCGTAGAGCTGAGCGGATAGGCGATATAGAAGCGGCTCACTGCCCGGGAGCGATACCCGGCGGGAAACCAATGGAGGAGATAGAAGATGATGCCGGGGAAGAATCCGGCTTCGGCGGCGCCAAGCAGGAGGCGCATCGCGTAGAACTCCGGGGCGCTGCGCACCAGGATCATGGCCATGGACAGCAGGCCCCAGGTGAGCATGATGCGCGCCAGCCAGCGGCGAGCGCCGAAGCGCATGAGGAGCAGGTTGGAGGGAACTTCACAGGCGGCGTAGCTGAGGAAGAAGAGGCCCGCGCCCAGCATGAAGACGGTCGCGGTGAACCCGAGTTGACGATTCATCTGGAGCTGGGCGTAGCTGATGTTGGCCCGGTCCATGAAGGCGATGCCGTAGCCGAGGCCGATGAGCGGCAGGATACGCAGGCTGGCTTTACGCAGGGCGGAGCGGCCTACGTCCTCGCCGGTGAGGGGAGGGACGAGGCGAAGCCCGGCATCGCCGGGTTGCGCAATCGCAGGTTGGGTTGTCTGCATGAGGGGCGGAGGGGGATGAGCGAGTGTAGCACCGAGTTTGAGCGGGTGCTGGGGCGATATGGGGACTGGAAGAGCAGCGGAATCCCACATCTCCGAAATACGCGGAGATGTGGGGCACCCTGGGGAGTGGCTTCTAGCTGGTCTTGGCCTTTTTGATTTCTTCGGTCAGGGCGGGAACGATCTGGAAGAGGTCGCCGATTACGGCTACATCGGCGATTTCGAAGATGGGGGCTTCGGGATCTTTATTGATGGCGACGATGGTGCGCGAGCCTTTCATGCCGACGATGTGCTGGATGGCTCCGCTGACGCCCATGGCGACGTAGAGCTTGGGCGCGACGGTTTGGCCGGAGGAGCCGATCTGGCGCTCGAGGGGCAGCCAGCCGTTGTCGCAAATGGGACGGGAGGCCGCGACTTCGCCGCCGAGCGCCGCGGCCAGATTTTCGGCCAGGACCATGTTCTTCTGCTCTTTGATTCCGCGGCCGACGGCGACGATGGTTTCGGCCTGGGAGAGGTCGACGGTCTGCTTCGCTTCCTGGAAGACTTCATGGGGCGTGACGCGGGCCGGGGTCTGGGATGCTGCTGCCGCGACCGACTCGACGGCGCCGCCACTGCCCTGCGCCTGATCGCCGCGAAAGGCGCCGATCTGGAGGGTCGCCATCCACGGCGCATCGCCGCCGAAGGAGACGTCGGCGGCAAATTTGCCCTGGAACATCTGGCGCGTGAAGAGGAGCTTCCCGGCTTCGTACTTGTAGCCGGTGGCGTCGGAGATGAGCGTGCGGTCGAGGGCGAGGGCGAGGCGCGGGGCGAAGTCGCGCACCTGGTAGGTGTGCGGGAAGAGGACGAGCTTCGGCTGCTTTTCCTGGATGAACGCCTTGAGCGCGAAAACGTACGCGTCTGAGGTGTAGGCGGCGAGCGCGGGGCCTTCGAGCGCATAGACTTTGCCGGCGGTTCGGGCGGCGAGATCCTGCGCGAGCGATGCGATGCCGGAGCCGGGAAGGACCACGTCGACGGCCCAGTCTGTTTGCTGCGCGATGGCCTGCGCGCCGGCGAGAGTTTCGAAGGATGCGCGATTCAGTTTGCCCTCGCGCTGCTCGGCTACGACGAGAATTGAGTCTGCCATACGCAGGTTAGGGGAGCCGGAGCTCCCCCTGGTCCTTCCTCGAATTGTGGGTCAGGGGTTCAAGCCCGACCGTTGCTAGCCCGTTAACGGCAGGACCGAGGTCGTGCCCTGATACAAAAGCAAAAACCAGCCGGGGCTTAAGCCCCTTCTCTCTCGATGCTCATTGTCCCCGGCCTAAAGGCCGGGGCTTCTACCGTCGTGCCGCTTCGCGGCACCTCTACCGTCATATCGCTTCGCGGACCCTGTACCGTCGTGCCGCTTCGCGGACCCTGTACCGTCGTTCCGCTTCGCGGACCCTGTACCGTCGTTCCGCTTCGCGGCACTTCTACCGTCGTTCCGCTTGCCTGCCGTTCTTAGTATTCGTGCACGCGGCCGCGGCGCAGGTACGTTCCGTAGAGCCCGAAGATCACCGCCAGGAGAGCGCAGAAGATGTTGTAGTAGAACATGGGATGCATCCAGCCCGGGCCGTAGGTCAGGTCCTGCCCCGTCCACAGCAGCAGCAGCACCGCGAAGAACGCAAACTGCCCCGCGATGACCTGGCAGGCGAGTCCCCACTGGCGGCGCTTGTCCAGCGTCGCCACCTGGTTCGGGGTCAGGTTCCGCTCTGCTTCGGGGATGTTCATGTTCGGCATCGTTTCCGTCTCTCCTTGCGTGGCCAGCTTACCAAATTTCCAGGGCTGCGCGCACTTCGGGACGGCTGTCAAAATTCGCCGGTTCGACGCCAACCACCCTCGTCACGAGACCTGGTGCGTTTCGTCATGCGTCGCGCCACTGATCCCATCGGGCGGGATCGATTCCTTTCAGGAGGAACCAGAACGCCATGCTCACCATGGCGAGAAACATGGGCAATGCGTAGGCCATGGAGTCGTACTTCGGCAGCAGCACGGCAACAAAGTTCTTGACGACGAAACCGGCGCCCCCGAGCATTACCAGCCCGCCGAGCGCGCGGGGGAGATAGCCGGAGCGGAAGATCAGGTAGCCGCGCAGCATGACCGGGATGCCGTAAAACGCGGCAAAGAGATTAAAGACGTAACCATAAATGCGCAGGCAGAGATAGATGAAGGCGGCGCGCTCGTCCGGGGTGATGGCCCTGGCGATATCCGCATCGATCACGGGCAAGGCGGCGAGAAAGAAGAAGATTTCGCCCACCGCGAATATGGCGGTTGAGAAAACGCCGAAGCATGCCGCGATCAACGACAAAGGCCGGCTGACCGGCCGGAGCACAAGATAGAAGATCGCGGTGAGCGCCAGGTCGCACATCGCCTCAATGAGGTAAAAGGCGAAGCCAGCGCGCAATAAGCCCAGGGAGGCGGCGAGTCTGCGGGCTGTTTCCGCAAAGTCATTGCCCGCCATCAGTCTGGCGGGCACATAAGACTCGCCGAATCCGCCGGCGAGCATGGAAATGACGAGGAGAATTCCTGCCACTCGCACATAGCGCTGCGCGTCGCGTGCGTTCATTTACATGCCCCCTGGATGGTGGGGACAGCATACCAGCGTGGGTGCTCAGCGCTGCCGCAGCTCGCGTGGCGGTTGGGTTACAGCACGCGCGCGTCGTTCTTCAGATACTCGACGACCTGCTTCGCGGCTTCGGCTGCGGGCGCTTCGATCTTGCGGGTCTTCTTCTGGCTGCTGGGCACGTAGAGGCGCTCGATCTTTTGCATGTGCGGGCTCAGCTTGCCTTCGACGTCGGCCCAGGCGACTTTGCGCAGCGGCTTGGTCTTCGCCTGCTTGATGCCAATCAGGGTCGCGTAGCGGAGCTTGTTGATGCCGCTCTGGATGGTGAGCACGGCGGGCATGGGCATCTCGATGTGCTGGTAATGGCCGGCTTCGAGCTCGCGTTTCAGCTTGAGGCCGGACTCGGTTTTCTCGATGCCGATGATGATGGTGGCGTGGGGAATGCCGAGGATCTCGGCGAGCAGGACGCCGGTCTGCGCCGCGCCAAAATCGTCGGACTGGAGGCCGGTGACGATGAGGTCGAAGTTCTCGCCGGCGATGGCGGCGGCGATGGCGCGGGCGGTGTTGGCGGCATCGAGCTGGGCGAAGCGGTCGTCTTCGAGGTGGATGGCGCGATCGGCGCCCTTGGCGAGAGCCTCGCGGAGCACCTGCGAAGAGCGCGCCGGGCCTGCGGTGAGGACGACCACTTCGCCGGAATGCTTCTCTTTCTGCCGGAGGGCTTCTTCGAGGGCGAAGGCGTCGGGCTCATTCGTCTCCCAGGAGACGTCGTCGCGGATCCATTTGCCGGTTTCGTTCAGCCGCAGGGGAGCGTCTTTCTGCGGAACCTGCTTGATGCACACCAGAATTTTCATAGGGAAGAGATCAGGACCACCGGTGAGTATAGCGAAGACCAGGCGCTCGCGATAATGGGGCGCCGGAAACCGCGCTATGCTCTCGTCATGCCGCGCCTGCTTTACGCCAATCCGGGGCTGCGCGCCCGCAATGTCGGGAAGCTGGCGGAGTGGTATCGCGACGCGCTGGGATTTGAGATTCGCTTTGCTTGGCAGGACCCGCCCACTTTCGCCATGGTGGGGCGCGACGAAATTCGCCTCGCCATCGGGCCGGCGGACGGCGCATTTGGGCCGGGTACTGCCTATATTCACGTCGAGGGCGTCGATGCGCTGTACGCGGAGTTCCTCGACCGCGAAGTAACGATTCATCGTCCGATCGAGGTCACGGATTACGGGATGAAAGACTTCGACCTGTACGATCCCGACGGCAATCGTCTTTGCTTCGGGGAATCCGTCGAGACGGCGTAAAGCGCGCGCCCACGCCAGCCAACGACAGGCATGGGGCACCCGGATCCCACCCTGTCGCCAACAACGGGCGACAAGGATGGGGCACCCGGGATGGTTCTGATTATTGCGGGCCGTCCTGCTGCGCGACGGTCAGCCGTTTGCGTGGCGCGGGCTGCGCAACCGGATTGGCAGCGGCATCCTGCGCGCCTGCGGCCGTCGCGTCGTCCATGGCGGCGAGCTCGCTCTTGCGGTACTTCGGCGCGCTTACGTAACCGTGGATGTGATCTTTCGTGATGCCGTTGATCACGATCTGGATGGGCTGCTCGGTATCGGGCACGAAGAACATGACCGGCTGATCGAGATTGACGTGCTTCTGGACGAGGTTGCGGTCGTCGACCATCAGCTGCAGGTCGGCGTACTGATGCTTGACGTTGGCCTTGTGCAGGCTGACGCCGACCGGGCCCTCACGCTTGAACTGCTTCGATTTGTCGATGTCGAATTCGAAGTAGCTGCGCTCGCCGCGGCGCTCCAGCACGACCAGCTCGTCGTGGGTGTGCGCGATGGATCCGCTGAGCTGTGTTGCGGTGCTGGTGAGGTCGCCGCGGGTCTGCTGGATTTCCTGCTGCTGCTGGTCGAGCTGCGCCTGCATCTTCTTCCAGCGCGCTTCGCTGGCGCGGCCGGCATGCGGCTTGGCTACGTGGCGGACGCTCGCCGCGGCTGCGGCTGCTTGCTGCTGGGCCTGGCTGGCCTGCGCAGCCTGGGCTGCGGCGGTCTGCTGGGCAGTGATCTGGTTCACCTTCGCGGTGAGATCGCTGAGCTGGGCGCGGGTGGCGGTCAGCTGCGCATTCCCCTGCTGGTTTTCGGTGGTCAGATGCTGCGCGGCATGGTGTTCGTGCAGCGCGTAACCCAGGCCGGTGATTCCCAGGATGACCGCAGCGGCGATGACGCCGGTTCGTTTCGCGGCGGGCGCCAGAGCTTCCATGGGCGAGTCTTCCATAGTGCCTCCTCAAATGGACACAACAGCGCTCGGTGGGTTGCACGCGCCATTCCACGGACGTGGACGCGACAAATATCTGAGGATGAATGATTTACCCCTGATGTTAACGAGAGAGTCAACCAGGGGAAATTGCCGAATGAGGAAAAATTTGCGTAGTGGGGCAACCGGCGCGGGCGCGGGATGTTACTTTCGAATCTCCTCCAACATCTTCTCGCGCAGTAGGCTGTTCACCCTGGTTTGATAGCCGTTGCCCTTGCCGCGGAGCCAGGCGAGAACGTCAGCATCGAGGCGAATGGACACGGCTTGTTTCACGGGCCGGTACCACTTTCCACGCACGGCGTTCTTCCAGGCGCCGGGCGGCAGCTCGGGAATGTCTGAGGTGTCCACCGCGTCCTCCGGCAGTCGCGCCAGGGCCTGCACCTCGCGCTTTTGACGAGCCGTCAGCGGGTGATCCGCTTTCAGCTCATAAAGCGTGGTCTTCGATTTCGTCTGCTTCTTCATATGCTCTTCGTTCCTGCCGCGTCACTTTTCGCGCGGAGATGATGCGGATGAGCTCGTCTGGCTCGCTGAGCACCGCATAAGCCACCAGCACCAGCAAGACCCCGTTCACGAGGCCGATTGTCTGCCAGCGCTGCTCGCCGTCGACGATGCCATCTGCCCGGGTGAGGTGAAGAGGGTCGAAGAATGCCTGCGCCGCCGTATCGAAACTGATGTCATGCTTCCGGCGGTTGCTGCGGTTCTTCGCCTCGTCCCAGATGAATCGCGTCTGTATATACGGTAGCGTATATACGCGACGGCCCGCAACTCGCCCCAACCTCGACACCACCGGGTAAACTGGAGAAGTACAGTCTGCCTCATCCCCAATTCCTGAGAGATTCATGATTTCAGTCAGCAATGTGACGATGCGCTACGGCGCCAAAGTTCTGTTTGAAGAGGTAACGACCAGCTTCACGCCGGGGCGGCGCTACGGCCTCACCGGTCCTAACGGCGCTGGAAAAACCACGTTCATGAAGATTGTTTCGGGCGATCTGGACCCGCAAAAGGGCACGGTGGTGAGGCCGAAGAAGCTTTCCGTGCTGAGCCAGGACCAGTTTGCCTTCGACGCGTTGCGGGTGATCGATACGGTCATCATGGGGAACAAGGGGCTGTGGGCGGCGCTGGCCGAGCGCGACAAGATCTACGAGAAGGCTGAGCTGACGGACGAAGACGGGATGCGGCTCGCCGAACTCGAAGGGATTGTGGGCGAAGAGGACGGGTACACCGCCGAATCCGACGCCGCGGTTTTGCTGCAGGGACTGGATATTTCCGACGAGCTGCACGAGCGGAAAATGGGTGAGCTGCAGGGCGGGCAGAAGGTGCGCGTGCTGCTGGCGCAGGCGCTGTTCGGCAAGCCGCAGGCGCTGCTGCTGGACGAGCCGACGAACTACCTCGATCTGGATTCGATTCGCTGGCTGCAGGATTTTTTGACGCGCTTCGAGGGGACGCTGATCACCATCTCGCACGACCGGCACTTCCTGAATTCGGTCTGCACGCACATTGCGGACATCGACTACCAGACGATCATCACGTACACCGGCGGCTACGACGATATGGTGCTGGCGAAGACGCAGATCCGCTCGCGGCTGGAAGCGGAGAATGCGCAGCGCGAGAAGAAGATTGCGCAGCTGAACGAATTCATCGCGCGATTCTCGGCGGGAACGCGGTCGAGCCAGGTGACGAGCCGCAAGAAGGAAGTGGAACGGCTGCAGGTGACGGATCTGGCGCGGTCGAACATTCAGCGCCCGTATATCCGGTTCGATCAGAACCGGCCGTCGGGGAAATACGTCGTCGACATTGAAGGGCTGCGCAAGACGTACGGCGATTTGACCGTGATTGACGGCTTCGCAGCCGGGATCATGCGCGGCGAGAAGATCGGCCTGATGGGGCGCAACGCGCAGGGCAAGACCACGATGATCAAGTCGCTGCTGGCGAACCAGCCGGGGCTGGCCGAGCCTGGGTTCACGCTCGACGCGGGCACGGTGAAGTGGGGGCACGAGGTGCAGATCGGGTATTTCCCGCAGGACAACACCGGGGTGATTGAGCCGGGCACGACCGCGCTGGACTGGCTGCGGCAGTTTGACGAGAAGGCCACGACCGAGGACCTGCGCGGGATCCTGGGGCAGATGCTCTTCCGCGGCGAAGAAGGGCTGAAGCCTACCCAGGCGCTATCCGGTGGCGAACAGGCGCGGCTGCTCTTTTGCAAGCTGATGCTGCAGAAGCCGAACCTGCTGATCCTGGACGAGCCGACCAACCACCTCGACCTGGAAGCGATCAACGCGCTCAACATTGCGCTGCAAAAGTATGAGGGCACGGTGCTGCTGGTGACGCACGACTACGATCTGATCGACGAAGTGGCGACGCGCATCTGGCACTTTGAGCACGGCGCGACTGAGGACTTCAAGGGGCCGTGGGAGGAGTATCAGCAGGCGGTGGCGGCGGCGCGGTAGGGACTGGCCGTCCGGGCAGAAGCGCTTCGCGCACGGAAAATCCCACATCCGCGAAACCCGCCGCAAACCCACTCAAGCCAACGACAGGCTTGAATGGGGCACCCGGGTGCTTTTGCTCTACTGAAACGTTTAACCTTGACGCTCGTCTCGGCGCGGCATTAGGATTCCTAGTCACCTCGAGGAACCTATGCTCATGCGCTCGATTTCTGCCGGAAAGGCTCTGCCCTGCATTTCTGCTCTGCTCACGATTGCGCTCTCCGCGGGCGCGCAGACGAACCGTCCCTGGATGAACCAATCGCTTTCGCCGGATCAGCGCGCCGATTTGGTGATCAAGGAGATGACGCTGGACGAGAAGATGAACTTCGTCCATGGGACGGGGTGGAACGGGCTGCGTCCCGACGCCGCGATACCCAAAGGATCGCTGGGCGGCGCGGGATATGTGGAGGGGGTGCCGCGTCTCGGCATTCCTGGCATCAACATGGCGGATTCGGCAGTGGGCGTGCGACTTTCCGGGCCGGGCAGCCACTACGCGACGCTGTTGCCATCGGTGCTGGGCGCGGCCTGCTCGTGGGATCCTGACGCGCTGCATCTGTATGGGTCGGTCATCGGCCGCGAGTTGCGCGACATGGGCTACAACATGTCGATTGGCGGCGGCATGGACCTGATGCGCGAGCCGCGCAACGGGCGCAACTTTGAGTATGCCGGGGAGGATCCGCTGCTGGCCGGAACCATGGTGGGCAAGCTGGCGGCCGGGGTGCAGTCCAACCAGGTGATGGGCGACATTAAGCACTACGCGTTTAACGATCAGGAGACGGGGCGAACCATCGTCAACGCCATCATCGGCCAGCGCGATGCTCGGGAGAGCGACCTGCTCGGGTTTCAGATCGCGCTGGACATTGCGCACCCTGCCGGCGTGATGTGTTCGTACAACAAGGACACGATTACGCCGCCGGGCGGAACGGACTGGTCGTGCGAGAACGACTACCTGCTCAACCAGGTGCTGAAAAAGGACTTCGACTTCAAAGGATTCGTGCTGTCCGACTGGGGCGGCACGCACTCCGCCGTGCACGCCTTCACGGCGGGCCTGGATCAGGAGCAGCCTGGGTCGCGGTACTTTGGGGATCCGCTCGAGCAGGCGATCCAGTCAGGCCAGGCGCCGATGTCGCGGCTCGATGACGCGGTCCATCGCGTGCTGCGCAGCATGTTTGCCAACGGGGTGATCGATAACCCTCCGCAGATGCAGGAGACCGATCCCTTCCGCGGCCGCGATGACGCTGAGCACATCGCGAATGAGAGCATCGTGCTGCTGAAGAATGCCAATCGCGTGCTTCCGCTTGCGGCGACGTCGGTGAAGTCCATCGCCGTGATCGGATCGCATGCGGATGTGGGCGTGCTCTCCGGCGGGGGATCAGCGCAGGTGGATGCGCCGGGCGGCAACGCCGTTCCGTTCCACGGCAAGAAGCATGCGGGGGGCTCCGACTGGATGGAGGTGGTCTGGTTCCCGTCGTCGCCGCTGAAGGAGATCCGGAGGCGCGCGCCGGAAGCTCATGTGGAGTACGACCCGGGCACCGATCCGGCGGCGGCAGCGAAGCTCGCCGGTTCGTCGCAGATTGCCATTGTCTTCGTCAACCAGTGGATGAGCGAGGGCATGGATCGTCCATCGAGCGCGCTTCCGATCCTCAATGAGAACGGGACGAAGGTCGATCAGGACGCGCTGGTGAACGCGGTGGTCGCTGCCAATCCGCGGACGATTGTCGTGCTGGAGACCGGAGGCCCGGTCGATATGCCGTGGGCCGACAAAGTGGAGGGCATCGTCGAAGCGTGGTATCCGGGCATCGGCGGGGCGCAGTCGCTGACGGGCATTTTGTTCGGCGACGTGAATCCTTCGGGCCGGCTTGCTGCTACGTTTGCCAGGTCCGACGATCAGCTGCCGATTCCGCAGGTGCCGGGACTGCATACGGCGGGACCAGGCAGTTTGCCGGAGGCGGGCTTCCACCACGAGACGCCGTTCGACGCCGACTACACGAAAGAAGGTGCGCGTGTCGGTTACAAATGGTTCGAGTCGGAGCACAAGACGCCGCTGTTCCCGTTTGGGTTTGGGCTTTCCTACACGACGTATGCTTTTTCAGGGCTGCATGTGGATGCGGCGCAGCACACTGCGACGCTGACCGTGCGCAACACCGGCTCGCGCGCGGGGACGGAAGTGGCGCAGGTCTATGCGATTTTGCCGGGCTCTACCGGAGAGAACACGTACAAGCGGCTCGTCGGGTGGGATCGCGTGACGCTGGGCGCGGGTGAATCGAAGACGGTGACGGTGACGATGAATCCGCTGACGCTGTCTATTTTCGATGTGGCGAAGAACAGCTTCACGATGGTTCCTGGGGATTACCAGATTGTGGCGGGGTCGTCGGCGGCGGATACGCCGCTTAGCGCGGCGATGCACGTGGAGTAGCGGCGTGCGGGAGATTGGGGCATCCCACATCTGCGAACACCGCGCAGATGTGGGGCACCCGGGATTTTTGCAGCTGTGTCGGCACGACTGAACAGCTTGCGGAAAAATTAGCCGAACCGAGAAATGGACATCTCTCAGGGGCTCAAGCCCGACGTATTTTGAGGCCTTTGTCGGCACGACTGTTGTCGTGCCCTGATACAAAAGCAAAAGCTCAATCTGTCGTCGGGCGAGATTCGCGGATTCCCACATCTGCGAACACCGCGCAGATGTGGGGCACCCGAAGGTTCTCAGATCCCCGGTTGTCGGATGGGCTATTTGGCGCCGAAGAGCGCGCCGGATGACGCCGGGGCGGTGGCTGGGGCAGGAGCCGGCTGGGCGGCTGCTGTTCCGCCGGTGGAGGCTGCTGCTCCGCCTGCCGAGCTGGTCAGCTCCACTTTACCCGTGAACACGGCGTTCTCTTCGATGGAGAGGCGCGCCGCGCGGATATCGCCCTTCATCAGGCAGCCCGCGCGGAGCTCCACGCGGCCGGCGGCCGTGACGTTCCCGGTGAGTGTGCCGAGCACAACCACATCGCGCGCCGAGAGGTCGGCTTCCACCTGGGCATGCGCTCCGATGGTGAGGCGGCTGTCGGTCAGAGCCACCGTGCCTTCCACTCGTCCTTCCACCAGCAAATCTTCGTTGCCCTTGACGTCGCCCTTGATCTGTACGGACTTTCCAATCACTGCCGCCGCATCCCCCGTCGCCATCCCGCGCTCCTGTTCAGTGTGTCTTCAGCGTTGCTCGAACTATACGCAACGCGGGTTAACGCCGCAAGCGAGCAGCAGGAATGCGCAGTTTCGGCTGCAGCGGCGCGACGGGCTGGCAATCGCTCATCGCCCGCTGGCCCGGTGTGCAGCGCCCTCTGCCTGGACGGCCAGTCCCCACAACTCTCCCTGGACGGGCCACGCCGGCTGCGGCTGCTTCTTCGCGCCGGGATCGAATCGATCGCCGAGCGCGTATTTGCGGACCACCGCTTTCACGAGCGCGGCGACTCGTTCCTGATAGGCCTTGGTGACGAAATCGCGCTGGCCGTAGCGGCGCGCGTACTCGGCGGTGAGGGCCGGGAAATGCTCCTCGACAAACTTGAGGAAGACGGCGCGGGAGCACGGCTTGAGGAAGAGCGGCTGCGAGGAGAGAAAGCAGGCGCGCGCTTTCTTCGCGCGAATCGCCATGCGCTCGAGCGCCTGGGGCGAGTCGGTAATGCCCGGCATCAGCGGCGAGCACAGGATGCCCACGCGCAGACCGACTTCGCGGAGGCGCGAGACGGTGCGGAAACGGAGGTCGGGCCGCGGCGCTCTCGGCTCGAGGATGCGGGCGAGGCGCGGATCGGGCGTGGTGATGGTGAGGCAGAGCGTGAGGTGATTCTTCGCGGCGATCTTCTTCAGCAGATCGATGTCGCGCTCGATGAGCGTCGACTTCGTCACCATGCCGAGGCGCAGGCCTTCGTGCTCGGCGAAAACCTCGAGCAGGCTGCGCGTGACCTGGGCGCGCCGCTCGATGGGCTGCCAGGGATCGGTCGCGGTCCCCATGGCGATCGTCTCGCCTTCCGCGACCTGGCGGAGTTCCTGGCGGAGGAGCCAGGCGGCGTTCTGCTTGACGTAGATTTCGCGCTCGAAGGTGAGGGGATCGGGCTTGTCCATGAACTCGTGGGTGTAGCGGGCATAGCAGTAGCGGCAGCCGAACTCGCAGCCGCGGTAGGGATTGATGCCCCACTGGAAATAGTCCATGCGCTTTGAGGCGACACGGTTGAGGATGGAGCGCGTGGCGATGGTGCGGAACTCGACGCCGTGACCCTCGCGACCGAGATGGGTGTCGGCGCTTTCGGCGGCGAGGCGGGCAATGCCGGTGGGGCGGTCCTGGCCGAGGATGGGAAACAAGGCTGGAGAGAAGAGGATGGGAATGTGCTGGTATTTCGCTTTTTCTTCGCCCATGCGGAATAACGTACGCCTGGGGAGCGAAGGGCGTCAAGCGGCTGCGGTCGATTCCCCCGGTTCTGTTGATTTGAGTGAGGCTTAGCGCGCGATCACCGGCACGGGGACCATGTGGTCGATCACGTAGGTGCCGAAGCGCTCATCGTGCTCGCCGGGCTGGACGCGGCCTGCGGCGTCGGTGGCGCGCGAGACGAGGACATATTCTCCGGCGGATCGCACCTGCCAGAAATACTGCCAGCGGCGCCAGACGCCCGGTTCTTCGGGATCGAGGAATTCCGCGGCGGACCACGTGACGCCGCCGTCGGTCGAGATGTCGACGCGGTCGAGCGGGGATCCGCCGGACCATGCGGCTCCGGCGATGGTGACAAGCGAACTCGCCTCGATGACAGCGCCTGCTTCGGGGCGCGCGATGGAGGACTTGAGCGCCATGGACCGGAGCGGCCGCCGCACGGTGTGTCCGGCCTCCTGGTCCCAATACGCGTAGTCGGTGGTCTGGAAATAGCCCTGGAACGGGTGGGTCGCGAGATGGATGCGGGTCAGCCACTTCACCGAGGCCATCGCGTAATGGCCGGGCACGATGGCGCGGAGGGGGAAGCCATGGTCGCGGGTCAGCGGCTCGCCGTTCATGGCGAACGCGAGCAAAACGCGGTCGGCGTCAGCCAGCGGGAGGCTGCGGGCGTAGGCAATTTCACCGGGAGGCGCGGGCGTTTGTATCGCCGCGCCGCGATCCGCGCCCTCGAGCACAACGTCCCGCGCGTCCGCATGGACGCCGGAGCTCTCGAGCACGTCGCTCAGGCGGGCTCCGGTCCATTCTGCATTGCCGACCGCTCCCAGCTGCCACTGGACGCCCTCGGCGGGAGGCGTGAGGTAGATGCGGCCGTTGCCGGCGCACTCGAGCGTGGCCTCGCGCGTGACTGCGGGCAGTTGCTTCAGCTCGTCGAGGGAAAGCTGCAGTTCGCGGTCGACGGCACCGTCGACGCGCAGGCGGAAGGATTTTGCATCGAGGGTTGGGACGGGAAAGTGGCTGCGGACGTAGAACTGCCCGCTCGGGGTCACACGCCCGTTGAGCTCGGCAAACGGACCCTCGAGGTTCGGCGGCTCGGCCTGGCGCAGCATGAGGCCGCCGGACCTGCCCGTTGGGGCGGGCTGCATTTCGCTGTTGCGTTGGTGCTTCTGGCTCACATTTCTAATCTATGCGATGCGGGTGGGCGGCTCCCTCACCCATGGGGGGCATGGCAGGAATGCGGCGGGATGAGCGGTGAGCGGGCGGGCTGCGCGTTATCCTAAGAACAGGCTTCCCCAGGCAGCCCGCACGAAGTTCACGCGCAGCGGGCTCGAGGCCATTGCTCAGGTATTGCATGCACATTACCCCTCTTCAGTACGCCGTCGCGTCCATTGTCGGAGCTGTCGTCATCATCATCTGGCGTATTCGCGAAGGCCAGTCCGCCGTGACGCTGCGCAAGATCGTCATTCCGCCGCTGGGCATGGCTACGGGGTTCTGCATGTTCTTCGTTCCGGCGTTTCGGATTCCGTGGCTGTGGGCGCTGATCGCGTTCCTGACCGGGGCTATCGTGCTGGCGTATCCGCTGCTGCTGACGTCGCGGCTGCATCGCGACGGCGACGCCATCATGATGAAGCGGTCGAGCATGTTCCTGGTCGTGATCATCGTTCTCGCGGCGGTTCGCTTCTTCGCGCGCGGCTTCTTCGACAAGCTGCTGACGGTGGAGCAGACGGGGGCGCTGTTCTTTGTTCTCGCCTTTGGGATGATTCTGCGCTGGCGGGCAAGCATGCTGCTGGAGTACCGGAATTTGATGGGGCAGGCGGTGTCGGCTTAGGTCGCGGTTGCTGCGATTGTGGCGCTCGGAGGTCGAGGACGAATCGCAGCGCGGTCGGCGGAATGACTCCCGAGAGTATGAAGGCGCAAAGCAAATGAGGCCGACAGGGCCTCAGTCGATGGTGTCGTCCCGACGCGGGGGTCTCCGGCTTTACGATTCAGGATGCGCCGAAACCCTTTGCGATCCGCGCGCTTTTTGCGCTCCTCGAAGAAACGCTCCGTCTCCATCGCCGCGATCTTCTCGGCTGCGGCGATCACCAGGAACTGATTCAGGCTGGTTCCATCGCGCTCACTGATCTCTTCCAGTGCCGCTTTCATGGAAACCGGCAGGCGCAGAGGAAATGTAGACGTCCGCGTGGTCATATGCTGATCCTCCTCAGAGCTTCGGCAGGGCGAATGACATCAATAAGGTGCGGCTCAGACCCGGAGCACGCCCTGGGCTACTGGCGTGACGTGGCCGCCGACTTCGATGGCGTTGTCGTTTGCGATGTGGACGTGGAGGAGGCTGCGGCGGCCCATTTTGGCTCCCTGTTCGCTGATCCAGCGCGTGCCCGGCGCGGAGAGCGCCAGGCCGTGGCGCATCATGAAGGCCGCGAGGGGGCCGGTGGCGCTGCCGGTCGCGGGATCTTCGACGACGCCGAGTTCGGGGGCGAACATGCGTGAGTACGCACCCTCAGGACGCGGAGCAAAGACGAAGACGCCGGCCGGCTGGGCGTCTGGGCCCTTCATCCGGCGGTAGCCCTGCAGGTCGAGGGAGGCGCGGTCGACGGCTTCGTTGTTCCTGAGCGGGACGAAGATCATGCGATTGCCGGCGCCGACCATCTGCGGCGGGATGTCGAGCAGGTCGCCGCGATCGAGGCCTAACGCATCGGCGCAGAGGCCAGGATCGCAGGTGGGGCCAAAGGTGATGGCGGGGGTGGTAAGCCAGATGAGGCCTTCGGCGTCGCGACGGACGGGGATCGGGCCGACCGGCTCGTCGAGGGAGAACTGGCTGGCGCCCTGCGGGACCATGCCTTCGTCGAGCAGGATCCAGGCTGCGCCGACGGTGGGATGACCCGCGAAGCGCAACTCCTGCCTGGTGGTGAAGATGCGCAGGCGCTGGGCGCAATCGGGACGCGCAGGCGGCAGGACGAATACGGTCTCGGAGAGGTTCATCTCGCGGGCGATGGGCAGCATCAGGCGCTCGTCGACGGCGGCGCCGTCAGGGAAGACTGCGAGCGCGTTGCCTTCGAGGGCGCTCTGGGTAAAAACGTCGACGATGCGGTAGCGATAGCCGTCGCTCATGCAGGTTACAGGTTACAGGTTGCGGGTTACAGGTGAATCGCTTCATGGCGATGGGGTGTTGGTTTTGGCTGGAGGCGGAGTGGCGCTTTAGGTGCGGGTGAAGATCTGCAGCAATCCTTCGAGGAAGGAAAAGAAAACATCGACGGCATAGCCGACGAGGAAGGCGAGGGCCAGCGGCGGGAGGGTCGGTCCGGCATTGATGGCGTTGCTGAAGAGGCCGATGATGGCGCCGCCGATGGCGGCGATGAGGAATCGGGCCGAGTTGGCTTCGGAGGGGATGAAGGTGCGGCTGGCCATCTGCTGCTCGAAGGTGCGCAGGAGATAGGCGCAGGTGCCGAGCAGCGCATACAGCACGGGGAGAATGCAGGTGGTGATCGCGCCGTAGAAGAAGGTTTCGTCGTCGAGCAGGTTCTGCGCGAAGTAGCGGATGTCCTGGTAGAGGGTGGTGCGGTCCTGCGCGGCCTGGGCAAAGTTGGGCAAACCGGCGGGGAGCTGGAAGATCTGATGAAGCTCCCAGGGCTTGTTGCGATATTGGCCGCATGGGTCGATTTCGCGGTTGGGTACCAGCCACTTGAGCTGGCGGGCCCGCTCGTCGATGGCGCGGATGGTGGACGCGTACTGCTGGAGTTCCGGCACGATCTCATTGGCGTCAACGCCGGCGGGGGGCGCCACCGCTGGGCCGGGAGTAAAGGGAGTGCAGGGCTTCTGGGGCGTCGATCCTGCCTGTTGCTCGGAAAAGCCGAGCTGGGTTTGCAGTTTGACGGCGAGGGCATCGCCGGTCACGACGTCGTTGCGGATGGTGGTGGAGATGGCTGAGGCGAGAAAGCTGACGACGGAGAAAGGCACGATGAAAACCGCGAGCCAGATCGCCATCGTGAGGTAGCTGCGCACGGTAGGCACGGTGCCGTCGTAGCAGTACTTGAGGCTGGCTGCGGAGACGGGTTTGGCCAGCGCGGCGAGGGTGGTGAGGGCCGCGAGGAGATTCGCGGCGGTCTCCTCGGTCCAGCCCGTGCCTGCGGCAGAGCGGGCCTCGAGGACGTGATCGCGCGTGGCCTCGTCGACGGCGATGCCGGATTCGGCGGCGTAGCGGAGGAGGCGCTCGGCGTCGGCGAGGGAATCATTCAAATAGGAAGGCGGGTCGGCAAAAACGGGAGAGGGCGGGTGACCCTCGGGGGCAGGCGGGGGAACCGGAGAGCCCATGGCTACGGGCGAACTGCCGTTGGGGGTATCTGCCATCAGCGACACCTTTCTGCTGGTTCAGGCCTGGGAAGATAGCGCACATGATAGCGGGGTGAACATGCGGTGAACAGAGAAAAATGCAGAGGGGGGACGGACGCCGATGCGCGCCACCCCGCAGGAAGGAAACGGTCAGGGACGGCGTCGGCCCGGTTCGTGTGCGATCCTGATTTGCGGAAGGACTCTGGAGAGAAACTATGGCCGACCTGAAGGGCACTGCCATTACCTGGCTTGGACACGCGACGGTGCTGATCACGACTGCAAAGGGCACCACGATCCTCATTGATCCATTCATCGAGCACAATCCCAAGTACCCGAAGGGCTACAAGCTGCCCGACAAGATCGATTTGCTGCTGGTGACGCACGGCCATCTGGACCATATCGCCGATGCTGTCCCCGTCGCCAAAAAACACGGCGCGCAAACGTTCGGGATGGTCGAGCTGATCGGGTATCTCGACTCCAAAGGCCTGGACGAGAAGAAGTCAACGGGGATGAACGTGGGGGGCTCGCACACCTACGCGGACGTGACGTTCACCCTGACCGAAGCGCGCCACTCCTCGAGCGCGGAGGACGGCGGCAAGATCGTTTACTGCGGCGACCCAGCGGGATTCGTCGTGGCCATCGAGGGCGGACCGGTGCTGTACCACGCCGGCGACACGGCGGTGTTTTCTGATATGCAGCTGATCCGCGAACTGCACCATCCCACGCTGGCCATGCTGCCGATTGGCGACCACTACACGATGGGACCCAAGGGCGGCGCGCTGGCGGCGAAATTCCTGGGCGTGAAGAGCGTGGTGCCCATCCACTGGGGAACGTTCCCCGTGCTCACGGGTACGCCGGAGGCGCTGGAGAAGGAGCTGAGCGGGACGGGCGTGGAGGTGATCCACACGGAACCGGGGAAGATGGTGGGGTAGGGGGTAGCGGGTAGCGGGTAGCGGGCAGGGGGTCGGCGAGTCGGCGAGCCGGAATGTGTCGACATATAAACACCCTTACAGGTGTCAAATCTCTTGACCGCTCGGGGGGAAATGCAGGTCCTTCGACTCCGCGCTCGAGTTCGGTGGTGAATCAGAGAATCTGAGCGGCGCTACGCTCAGGATGACAGAGTATTTTTCAGCGATCAGTTGTTTATAGGCCAATCTGCCGACACCGCCTCGCGAGTCAGCGGCCTGGTTTGTGCGGTTGGACTTGCTGACCCGCCGGCTTGCTGACTCGCTGAGTTTCTCCGGGTCACGCCGTGGCGACCTCCTCGATGATCTGGTCGTCGGCGTGGACGCGGCCCTCGGGCACGATGAGGACCGGAGCGCGGACCGCCGAGATGACGCGGACCACGGTGCTCGATTCGAGATTGGCGCCCTGGTGCTCGACGGAGGGAGCGCCCAGCACGATGAGGTCGGGATGGAGGCGCTCGGCGGCATCGACGATGACGAGCGCAGGATCGCCGCCGGTGACGACATGGTCGACGGGCAGGCCGTGCGACTCGTCAAAGGGGGCGAGGAAGCGCAGCCGCTCGAGGCAGTTGGGGCAGTCAAGGTGGCGGCCGCAGCGGGCGGAGTGAATGACGATGAGGTGACTGCCGGCGACTCGCTGCGCGTAGTGCAGCGCGCCGATGGAGGCCGCGGAGAAATCGGTGGCGGCGAGCACGTTGTCCCAGTGGCCGAACTCCCGCGGGGCTGCCGCATCGTCGGGGGCAACGGTGAGGATGGGGCAGGGCGTCTGCGTGAGCAACTGGCGCGTGACGGCGCCGAGCGCGGCGCGGCCGGCTCCGGTAATGGCTTTGGTGCCGAGCACGAGAAGCGCGGCTTTGTGATCGCGCAGCGAGAGAAGAATGCGCTCGCAAACCAGGCCCGTCTCCACGCGGGAATGGACGGGGATGCCGTGCTGGCGCACCTCAGCCTCAATGCGCGCGAGCTCTTCGCGGGCGGCGGCATCGCGGTCGAGTGAGGAGGGCGCTCCGCCGGGAAAGGCGTACCCGACGGGGTCGATGACGTGAATGAGCAGCAGCATGGCGCGCTGGCGGCGGGCAATCGCCTGGGCGCAGCGCAGGGCGGCCGACGATTCTTCGGAGAAGTCGGTGGCCGCGACGATGGTTCTGAACGGGAAGGGCTTAGCGGAGTTCAGCCAGGTAACCTTTCCGCTTTTCCTGGAATGGAAGCTATCGATAGCCGGCATGGCTCGGGGCCCTCACTTTCCGCTGGCTGGGGCGTGGTTTGAAACTACGCCAGGTTACGGAAGGAACTCGGTGACGATAGTCACGGCAGGACGTGACCCGGAGCACACACGTGGTGAGGAATGGCGCTCGCGTTGCCTGGGTCTGCCTGAAGTTCGAGTCAAAAGTGAGGCGGAAAGCAACCGCGGATTCTTCGCTCGGCCCCCCGAACTGCAATACGTTCGGGGCTCCGTTCGCTTCAGGATGACCGTTGGGAGAAATGCAGGTCCATTCGACTCGCGGCTGAATTACTTGTTGCGCCAAAAGCGGCGCAACGATGATGGAAGGCTCGCTCAGCGGCGCAACGATGATGGAAGGCTCGCTCAGGATGACAGAGTTGAGGAAAGCTCGCAAGAGTGACAACTCGGCTGATGCGGCGAACTTCCGGGACCGGACTAGCCGACCATCCGCTCCATCTCCGGGGCGCGGAGGATGACGATCGAGGAGCCGTGGCGGGCGATGAGGTCGTCGCGCTCGAACTGGTTGAGGAGGCGCGTGACGGTTTCGCGCGAGGTGCCGGCCATGTTGGCCAGCTCTTCGTGGGTAAGGGCCATGGTGAAGCGCAGCTCGGGTTTGCCGCAGGAGCCGGTGCGCGCCCAGTCGAGCAGGAGTTGCGCCAGACGGCCGGCCGCGGAGCCGGAGAGCGCGAGGCGGCGCGCATCGAGGAAAACTTCGTGGTATTCGCGGGCGATGACCTGAGCGGCCTGGCGGCTGACATTGCCGAACTGGCCGAGAAACTCGATGAAGTCGCGCCGCCGCACGCTGCGGATCTGGCATGGCTCAAGGGTTTCCGCCGTGACTTCATAGGGAAGGTCGTTGAGGGTCGCGGTGAGGCCGAGCACATCGCCGGGCATGGCGATTTTGAGAATCATGGTGCGGCCGTCGCGGGAGGTGGCCGACAATTTGATTTGGCCGCTGCACACGACGAAGATGCCGGCGGCGCGCTGGCCTTCCTCAAACACGATGGAGCGACTGGGATAAGCGATCTGCATGGCGATCTCGTCGAAGCGCTCGATGGCGTCATCGGGAAGGTTGCAGAAGATGCGGTCCATGCGGTCGGTGCACTGGGCGCAGCGGTCAGGGACCTGGCGCGCGCTGGCTCCGCCGTTTTTTTTCGTTACCGGCATTCAGTTCCACCCCTCCTGAGCCGCGCCGGCGCGACCGCCCTGCTGGTGAAGTCTCCTGGAAGGCCGCAGCTGTTCGCCGGGCGGCCTCCAGGTGTCGACGGCAAAGCTTTCCATGCAGGCGTCGCACAGCCAGATGACCCTCCGCAGAATGACCTGGCTTTCACCTGCATCCGCGCCGTTGAGGACGTCAACCGCATCCATCCTGCCGCTCCGTAAATAGAGGGTCTCGGTGACGCACGATGGGTTGGCACACTTCACTTGCGTTCTCCGTTCGTCGCATGAGCATAACCGGGGCCTGCCCCTAACCGATGATGGCGGGGGTCGTTTCTTCCTTCTGCTGGGCCTTGATATCGAGCGGACCGGGATTCACCCGCAGCGAGAGGACCGGACAGGGAGCGGAAACCAAAATCTTGTAGGCGGCCGGTTCGGTGCCCGGCAGCCAGCTGTGGACGGGCGCATGGACGCCGAGCACGATGAGGCCGGCGCGGGATTCCCCGGCAACGGCGAGAATTTCGGAGACCACCGAGCCGACGGCGATGCGCACCTGCACCTGCGTTTCGGCCTCGAGGCCCGGGGGAATGAGCTGCTTCAACTGGTCAGTGGCCGTGGTTACAGCGCCGACGGGATCGCGCGCGACCGGCGGCGTGGGAGCGACCACGTGCAACAGCAGCACCCGGGAGCTGAACTGGCGACCGAGGCCAAAAGTGAGAGCGGCGCTGGCCTCGTGCAGGCCGGCCAGCGAGACGGGATGCAGAATGGTGCCGGGGAGGACCGCGATGCCTTTGTGCGCGCGAGGGCCGACAGTGCAGACGGGAACCTCGAGGATTTCGAGCAGCTGGCGGGCGATGGAGCCGAGGACGAACCTCTTCAGGCCGCGGCGGCCGTGGGTTCCGACGATGAGGCGGCCCGCGCCAGCGTTGCTGACCACTTCGGAGACGACGTCAGGCACAAATCCGTGGCGTACGGCGGTGGCGCACTCCACGCCCTGATCGCGCACCTCGCGCGCCAGGTTTTCGAGCATGAGCCGGGCGTCGCGATCGAGGCGCAGCGGATCGTAATACGGGATCGCGCCGGATTCCATGGGGACCGACTCGTGCGGCAGCACCGCATGGACCAGAATGAGGGAAGCGCCGCCGGCTTTGGCCTGTGCGACAGCATGGGGTAACAGATAATCGGTATCGGTCAGGTCAGTCGCGACGACGATTCTGGCCGGCGCGATCAACGATTCGGGAATTTCGTTTTGCCGGAGGGTCATGACAAGCTCCCGTCAGCGTTGAGCGCTGGCTGATCTTCAGTTTCGGAGGGGCGGGGCGGGGCGGCTGTGTCGGATCGCACATGACCCTGTGACGGGCGTCACAATTACCGATGTTTTGCGCGCAGAGAGCGACGGACCGCAGGGTTGCGGGGGAGTGCGCGTGTTTGACCCGCTCTGCAGCGATTGTTACCATGGAACTGCGGGGTGGAGCAGCCTGGTAGCTCGTTGGGCTCATAACCCAAAGGTCGCTGGTTCAAATCCAGCCCCCGCAACCAAAACACCCAACAATCTCAATTATTTGGCGAGAGCCGGCGTGGGCCGCTTTTTCGTTATCGGGCTGACTGTCTGTACTCTGTCCGCCTGGTACAAAAAACGCCGGCATTCCACGACCAGCAGCCACGCAGATTGGTCCGGTCCGTCAGCGATCATGGCGTTGGCAACCGATGCTTCGTTCGCTCACGACGGTCGCATGGTGTTTGTAACCGCTTCAAGGCGGGACGAGATGGATTCACTGGGGTAATTGAAGCGCCGTCGGAACAACGGCTGGGTGCGCGGGACCGCCGCCATGCAGGCGACCGCGAATCTCAGAGAAAAGCTGCGCGTAACCAGGGTCAGCAGCAAGCCCCTTCGCCCAGTCGCACTGGTCCATGGTGATGAGCACAATGACGCGCTGGTTCAGCGCCGCCCGGAAATACGGAAGAGCCTGCTGTGGCTGGCCCAGCAAAAGGTACATCTGGCCGAGCGTGAAGCCCGTGTCGTTCCCACTCTCGAAGGCCTTGCTCCGCGCACGAACGAGCTCTTGAAGCATGCCGTTGCGGCCACCTCGTTGCCATCCCCGCGCAGCCCCGGCCGCAGTCGCGATATCGTCCGGATCATTCGTAACCGAGGCGATGCGGCGCAGCTGAGCCAGGTAGGCGGGGTAATCTCCCTGAGCGAAAGCAATGCCTCCAAGGAAATCCGCCGGCGTGCGGAGGGCGGGTTGAGTGTCCTCCATTTCGCGCAGTTTGACCACACTGCCTTCGAGATCGTCCCCGAAGGTGGCACCGAACAGAGCAGCGTCGGTTGCGATGGCCGCCGAGCCGGGATTCAGCCTTTGCGCTTCCTCGATCTGACGGAGGCACTCCGCTCCTTCGAGACGGTTCAGGAGGGTGCTCGCGTACCAATGATGGGTCTCGGCGGAATTGGGGTCCAAAGCCAGCGCGCGCCGGAATTCGGCGTCGGAGCCGGCGATGTCCCAGTCCCAGAAAAACAGCGCAAAGGCCTTGGCGCGATGGGCTGAGGCCAGGTTGACATTCAGCTCGATCGCTTTGTTGGCGGCGTTCATCGCCCGGCTGAAAGCTTCGCCGGGATCGGCGCGCGCAAACTGGGGAAGGATATCGTAGCTTTCAGCCAACCCGGCATACGCCTCGGCGTAGGAGGGATCGCGGACCACCGCCTGGGTATACGCGTCAATCGCTTTGGCGAGGCTGTCAGCGGTGCGCAGGCTCCAGAAATAGCGTCCGCGCAGATACAGCTCCTCCGCGCCGGGCAATGGATTATGGCGAGGAGCGGGCTGCGGCGCCTGGGCTCCGGCGATTGCGATGCCGGCCGGGCGGCCATGCCCCTGAAGACCAATAGATAACGCTGTCCCGGCGATGACCACGGCTGTGGCGGCCATCGCGGTCAGGATCCGTCTCTTGTCCTGGGTCCGGGAGCCGCGCCCTGGCTCCTCAACTCGCCCTGCCGGTCTTGCCGGAGCCGTGGGAAGCGGCTCACCCTCTTCCTGCAACCAGCGGTCCAGCTCCACCGGATACGCGAATACGGCGCTGCGCTTTCCGCCCGGGACGCGATGGACGGGGAGCCCCCGCTCACGCTCCCACCGCCTGGCGGTGCGCTCGTCGCAGTCAAAGTACTGCGCGATCGTCTTCCACGATACGAGCTTGCCGGGCGCCGTCGGCGCCTGGACCTGACCTGGCATAGAGAAGTTCATCCCAATTCCGACACTCCGACCGGAGCGGGTTCAAAGGAATGGGCCGGGAGGAAGGGCTTCAGTATATCCCCGGCTACCGAGAGCGGCAACGACAGGTGCATGGAGGGATGCCCGTTCATGCCCGGTCCTGTCCGGTGACTCCTGTTGAACGACCGCTGCCAAAAATAAATGCTTACATCCCACTGGGTTTTCTTAGGAAATGAAGGTTTTCGCCTGGGGAAGGATTGGTCGTCATGAAACTTGCGAAAGAGTGTCTTCTTGCGGTCGTGATCGGAATCATGGGGTTGGGCTCCGTCGCCCTGGGCGCCACCAGCCTGTCCCTTGGCCAGGTGACTACGGGGACGGTCAGCAGCCAGTCGGGCATCGTATTGCCTACCAAGTACACGTTCAGCGCCAACACGGGAGACGTGGTGAGTTTCCTGGTGGTGGCGACCAGCGGCACTCTGGTCCCGGAGATCCAGCTGTACAACTCCTCCGGAACGCTGATCACGTCCAATTATGCCGGTTCGCCGTTCGGATGCTCCGGGACACAGACGACGCTGACGACCATCCAGCTGCCGGTGAGTTTATGCGCAGCGGACGAATAACCCGATGGGGGCCAGCTCCGTGCCGGCAGACGCCACGGACTACAAGGGGCGCAGCATCAGCACCATCATCGTCGTCAATCAGGCGGTTCCGGTCCTCACCTGGACGACGCCGGCTCCGATCACCTACGGCCGGGCACTCAGCTTGACGCAGCTGGATGCCAAGGCGAACGTCCCGGGGACGTTCGTCTAC
>JBARMS010000229.1:0-55104 GCA_049802575.1 Acidobacteriaceae bacterium
GGGGAGGATTGGGCGGAGGCGCGGGCTCGGGAGTTTGCGGCGCTGGCGCGGGAGCACTACGGGATGACGTAGGGAGGCGCGGATTCCGCAGAATCACCCATCTGCGAACACCGCGCAGATGTGGGGCACCCGAATCAGTGGAATCCCACTCAAGCCAAGAGAGGGCTTGCATGGGGCACCCGTGATTTTGTGCGGGTGACGGTTACTATTTGCGGAAGCGGGCGAGGACCCAGAGGACGAGGGATAGGACGGCGCTGAGGAGGAGGCAGGTTCCGAGGGGGAAGTAGAAGCTGGTGTTTTTGCCGCGCCAGGAGATGTCGCCGGGCAGGCGGCCCAGCGGGAGGCCGGTTTTGCCGAGGAGGAGAACCGCCGCGCCGATGGCGGCGATGAGGAGGCCGAGACCGATGAGCAGGCGGCCAAGGTCGTTCATGCTTTTAGTTTAGGGAAACGGCCGCGGCGAGACCACGCCTTCCTTCTGGGATTCGAACTCGGCTCATTTCGCGAGTTCTGTGGCGCGGCTCAACGCTGTGCTCAGGAATCAAAACTCCGGGGCTGAAGCCCCATTTTCTTTGGCTCTGATTCCCCGGCCTGAAGGCCGGGGCTTCTACGTCGTGCCGCTTCGCGGCACCTGATGCACATCGTCGATCTTGCCTGGGCCCTGTTCTGATTCCCGGGCCTCAAGGCCGGGGCTTTTACCGTCGTGCCGCTTCGCGGCACCTGATGCCAGGCCCGTTCAGAACTGCGAGCCTCTGAGACCGGCGAGGCGCGCCTTGCAAAGCGAGTCTGATGCAAAGGTGGCATAGGGGCTGCGGCTCGTCCCTGGTAAGATTGGCTCGCAATGGCTGCGGGCACCGACAGCGTGAATTCCGAGCGAGCCCTGACCGGGAGCGCGCAGCGGCGGCGCGAGGGCGTGTGGTGGACGTTTGCGGCGGCGAGCGCAGTGCTGACGACCGCGGCGGTGCTGTACATGATGGCGCTGAACACGGGTGCGCCGATGGGGCTGCGGGTGTTCGGGTCGTTTTGGGCGTCGGGATGGGCGGCGTCGCACCACCTGAATCCGTATGCGGCGTATCCGCTGACGTGGGTCATCCAGCTGCCGGGGCATCCGGGGAACATTCTCGATCTGAACCTGAGCCCGCCGGCGCTGCTGCCGTTTTTCCAGGCGCTGGCGTGGTTTCCGCCGGATGTGGGCGTGAAGGTCTGGACGCTGGTGAGCCTTGCGCTGTATTTGGGGAGCGGGGCGCTGCTGGTCGATCAGTATCGCGAGCACATCCAGCACCGGCAGATTCTGTGGTTCGTGCTGGCGCGGGCGGCGATGAACATGCTGGCGCTGGGCCAGGACTACTCGCTGATGATCGCGCTGGCGGCGGGCGCGTGGGTGCTGCTGGAGCGGGATCGACAGGCGGCGGCAGGGATTGTGCTGGGGCTGCTGATCGCGGCGAAGCCGAATTACGCGTTGTGGGCGGTGCTGCTGATCTTTTGCGGGCGGTGGCGGGCGACGGCGGTGGCGGTTGCGGTGGCCGGCGCGCTGTGCGTGCTGCCGCTGGCGCTTTATGGGCCGGGGATCTACGGCGAGTGGACGCGGGCGGTGGCGAGCGATCCGCACTGGTTCTTTCCAAATGAGGTGTCGCTGACGGGGTTTGCCACGCGGATGGGGCATCCGCGGATCGGCGAGGGCCTGGCGCTGGCGCTGCTGGTCTTCGCATGCGCGGTGGTCGTTTGGAAGCGGCCATCGCTGCGGAACACCAGCGGGATTGCGCTGAGCGTCGGGATGCTGGCGTCGCCGCTGGCGTGGTTCCATTACGCGCTGCTGATGGCGGGGCCGCTGTTTGCGAAGCGGTGGGACCTGGTGCTGAGCCTGTTTCTGCTCCTGCTGATGCTGCCGTTTGCGGGCTTCTGGTATCTGCTGCCGGTAGCCTATGTGGCGGGGTGGTTTCTGTGGGGAGCGCTGCGGGTGCCACGCGGCGAGGTCGGGTCCCCTTTGCAGAGCCGGGCCTGAAGGCCGCTTCTCAGACGCAGAATTTTTCTACGGCCTGAAGGCGGTGGCTTCTACCGTCGTGCCGCTTTGCGGCACCCGATGCGCCAGGCAGAGCATTCAAGTGTTTGGTTTTCCGTAAGCATCAAGAAGGCCGCTCGATTGGAGAAAGGATGCGCATGGAAAGGCGATTCGCGGCAGGAGATCGTGTCCAGGTCTCACACGATTTCTTTTGGGCAAGGTCGGCAACCGGGACGGTTTCGGCCCCCCCCCGATGAAGTTGTCGCCATTTCGGGTGTATGGGACGGCGGGCTGACTCGAGAGGAGAACAGCGCACTCGGAATCCACATTGTGTATTGGGTCTGGTTCGACGAGCCGCAGTACGATGCCGACGGGGATGGGCCGTACAGCGGTGGCTGCATCTGGGAGAGTGCACTGACTACGCTTCAGAAATAAGCGAGCTGAAAGGCTACCAGCGTGTCAGGGTTTCTGATGAGTGCCGGGACTTAATTACGCGTGCGGGCGAATTCGCTGCGGTGGCGGGAGTAGAAGAAGTAGATGACGAGGCCGATGGCGAGCCAGATGAAGAAGCGGAGCCAGGTCATGATGGGCAGGCCGGCCATGAGCAGCGCGCAGAACAGAATGCTGAGGGCCGGGAAAACGGGTCCGCCGGGACAGCGGAAGCCGCGGCGGCGGTGCGGATCTTTGTAACGCAGGACGAGGACGCCGGCGGAGACGAGGACAAAGGCGAAGAGGGTACCGATGTTGGAGAGATCGGAGAAGGTTCCGATGTCGAGGAGGCCGGCGGGCACGCCCACGACGAATCCTGCGACCCACGTGGCAACGGCGGGCGTGCGGAAGCGGGGATGGACGTGGGAGAAGACGGTGGGAAGCAGGCGGTCGCGGGACATGGAAAACCAGACGCGGGCCTGGCCGATCTGGAAGACCAGGATGGAGGAGATCATCCCGAGGATGGCACCGATGAGGACCGCGAGGCGCACCCAGTGGAGCGTGGGGCTGGGATTGGCGAGGTAAATGCGCTTGAGGGAATTGACGACGGGGGCGGCGTCGTCGATCATCAGGTTCCACTTGGTGATGCCGGTGAGGACGACGGCGACGCCGATGTAGAGGACGGTGCAGACGGCGAGGGTGGCGAGGATGCCGATGGGGACGTCGCGCTGCGGGCGTTTACATTCTTCGGCGGCGGTGGAGACGGAATCGAAGCCGATGTAGGTGAAGAAAATGATGGAGCCGCCGGTGAGGACGCCGGACCATCCGTTGGGATAGAAGGGGTGCCAGTTGGCCGGCTTGACGAAGTGCGCGCCGGCAGCGATGAAGATGAGGATGGCTGCGATCTTGAGCAGCACCATGACGTTGTTGGTCTCGGCCGATTCGCGGATGCCGCGCACCAGGATGACGGTGAGCAGCGTGACGATGAGGAAGGCGGGAACGTTGAATCCGAAATGCCAGCCGGGATTGTAGAGGGTGTGGCCGGCGAGGTCCTGCAGGCCGCTGGGCAGATAGGCGGGGGAGATCCAGCGCAGGGCAGGGTGAACGCCGAACCAGTCGAGGAGGTCGACCATGTGCTCGGCGAAGCCCACGCTGACGGCCATGTTGGAGAAGGCGTATTCGAGAATGAGATCCCAGCCGATGATCCAGGCGATGAGCTCGCCCATGGTGGCGTAGGTGTAGGTGTAGGCGGAGCCGGCGATGGGGATCATGGAGGCCAGCTCGGCGTAGCAGAGGCCGGTGAAAGCGCAGACGATGGCGACGAGGACGAGCGAGAGGGCGAGCGCGGGGCCGGCGCCGGGACGGCCGGCCATGGCGGAGTGGCGGACGATGTAGTCGAGCAGCGGGGTATCCAGGAACGAGCTGGAGCTGAACTTCTCGCCGGAGATGGCGGTGCCGATGACGGTGAAGATGCCGGATCCGATGACGGCGCCGATGCCGAGGGCGGTGAGGGAGACGGGCCCGAGGGTCTTCTTGAGGGCGTGCTCGGGGCGCTCCGAATCGCTGATGAGCTTGTCGATGGATTTACAGCAGAAGAGCTGAGACTTGCGCGCGGACGACTGCGACGGGGCCGGGGCGGCGTCGGGTCGAGATGGTTCGACCGGGTGATCCGGCAACGAGGTCTCCTGAGAAGGAGGATGGGATTGCAGAGAGTGTAGCTGGTTGAGGGGACTGGCGAAAGGGGATTCGCCAGTCCCGCGAGGGCGAGGCCGGGGGTCAGCGCTTGCTTTGGCCGCGCGTGAGTTTGCGAACCTTCTTCTTGGCGGAGCCGCGCGGCGTGGTGCGCTTCGGTTTGGGGGCAGCCTTTTTGCGGGCCGCGCGTTTGATCTTTTTGCGTTCTTTCGTGTCTTTGATCGATTTGGTGTTTGCCATGGAATCCTCAGGGGCTGAAGCCCCGGTCAAAATTGAAGCTTATCGGCAGGGCTGAAGCCGTGCCCTGATACAAAAGCAAAAACCTGCCGGGGCTCAAGCCCCTTTCCTTTTATCAGCAGCTCATTCCCCGGCCTAAAGGCCGGGGCTTCTACCGTAGTGCCGCTTCGCGGCACCATCTGTAAACTATGTCCCCGGTCTGCTCTGTAAACTATGTCCCCGGTCTGCTCTGTAAACTATGTGCCCGGGTTGCTCTGTAAAGTATGTGCCCGGGTTGTACCACTTCAACGGCACGACCAATGTCATGCCCTGATACAAAAGCAAAAACCTGCCGGGGCTCAAGCCCCTTTCCTTTATCAGCAGCTCATTCCCCGGCCTAAAGGCCGGGGCTTCTACCGTAGTGCCGCTTCGCGGCACCCGATGGTACGAAGCCAAAACTTGCAGGGGCTCAAGCCCCGGTCAAAATTGAAGCTTATCGGCACGGCTCAAGCCGTGCCCTGATACAAAAGCAAAAACCTGCCGGGGCTTAAGCCCCTTTCCTTTTATCAGCAGCTCATCCCCCGGCCTAAAGGCCGGGGCTTCCAGCGTTGTGCCGCATTGGTTCGAACCTCGGCTCGGATATCCAGCGAGCCTTCTTAGAGGCGTTCGAGCTGGGCGAACTTCTCCACCAGCTTCTTCACTCCGAATCCTGAAAATTGTACCGTGATTTTGGCGTCGTCTCCATCGCCTTCGCGGCGGAAGACGATGCCTTCGCCGTATTTGGGATGGCGGACGCGCTGGCCGCTCCTGAAACCGCGGGAGCCGGTGGGCTCAGGCACGTCGAGTTTGGGGCGCGCGGATTTGGCGGGGACGGAGCCGCGTCCGGAGAAGAAGCGCGCGATATTGTCGACGGAATCGCCCTTTGCGGGAGGCCCGGATTGCTGACTTCCGGAGCGCGAGCCGGAGGGCGGATTCACGAGGCGGCTGCGGGAGGAGAAATCGGGGCGGCGCGGCTGGCCGGCCGGGTCATTCCGGGATGAGGCGCTCTGGTCCTCATCCTCATAGCTGTAGTGGCGCGAGCTGAAATCGTCACGGTCGCGGTTGCCGAAGCGCGATGGGGCCTCAGTGGTCGCCGCGGCGTAGCCTCCCCAGGAGGTGGCGCGATGGCGGCTGCCGCTGAGGTCTTCGAGCAGGTGCTGGGGGATTTCCTCAAGGAAGCGCGAGGGGATGGTGGGCTCGGGCATGTCGTTGCCGTAGCGGCGGCGATAGCGGGCGCGGGTGACGACGAGCGCGTCCATAGCGCGGGTGAGGCCGACGTAGCAGAGGCGGCGCTCTTCTTCCATCTGCGGCGGGTCGTTCAGCGTGCGCGAATGGGGGAAGAGGCCTTCTTCGAGACCGGCGAGGACGACAAGGGGAAACTCGAGGCCTTTGGCGGCGTGGAGGGTCATGAGCGTGACGCGGGATTCTGGGTCGTACTGATCGGCGTCGCTGACGAGGGCGGCGTGGTCGAGGAATTCGGGGAGGGTCTCGCCGCGCTCCTGCGCATCCTGGGCGGCGTTGGCGAGTTCCTTCAGGTTCTCGATGCGGGAGAAGGCCTCGGGCGTGCCTTCGTCTTCGAGCGCGCGGATGTAGCCGGTGCGGTCGATGAGGAATTTGATCAGCTCGGGGAGGGTGGCGGCTTCGCCGGGCGCGCGGAAGCCGGGGATCGCTTCCGCGGTAGAGGGAAATGAAGGTCCCTCGGCTGCGTTTGGCTCGCTACGCTCGCCAGGCTCCGCTCGGGATGACCCATCATTCTTGATTTGGAATGACGCGTTGTTCCGTGCGGCGGCGTGGGGAACGGGGGGCTCTTCAGAAAAGACGCTGAAGCTCTGCGGGTTGAACTCGGTGTCTTCGGCAAGATCGTCGCCGTGGGTGAGGGCGAGGGTGGTCTGCTCGCCGAAGTCGAAACTGGTGTCGGGCTCGGCGGCTTTGGGCTCTGCGGAGGCGACCAGCGTCTCGACTGCGCCGGGGGCGACATCGGCGGCGAGCTTTTCCGCAAAGCCGAGGGAGGGATCGGACGCCAGCATGGCGCGGGCGTCGGCGATGATGCGCTGGAACGTGTCGAGCGCGGAGAGCGCGCGGGAGGAGAGCAGCTTCTCGTCGAGTGCACGGCCGATGCCGGTCCACAGGCTGGAGCCGGTTTCAAGCGCGAGGCGCTCCAGGGTTTCGAGGGTCGTCTTGCCGATGCCGCGGGCGGGCGTGTTGACGACGCGCTGGAGCGCGATGGAGTCGTGCGGATTCTGGACGAGCTTGAGGTAGCTGAGGAGGTCCTTGATTTCGGCGCGCTCGTAGAAGGAGAAGCCGCCGACCATGGTGTAGGCGATGCCGTAGCGGCGCATCGCTTCTTCCACCAGGCGCGACTGCGAGTTGGTGCGGTAGAGAACGGCGGCTTTGGGCTCGGCCTGCTCTTCAGCGGCTTTGCGCAGGTATTTCTGGATGTTGTCGGCGATGAAGAGCGCTTCGTTTTCGCCGTCGGGGGCCTCGTAGTAGCCGATGAGCGAGCCGCCCTCGCGGCTGGTCCAGAGGCGCTTGCCCTTGCGCTGCGCGTTGCGGGCGACGACGGCGGAGGCGGCTTCAAGAATGATCTGCGTGGAGCGGTAGTTCTGCTCGAGGCGAACGGTCTTTGCGTTGGGAAAATCCTTCTCGAACTCGAGAATGTTGCGAATGTCCGCGCCGCGCCAGGAGTAGATGCTCTGGTCCTCGTCGCCGACGACGCAGACGTTCTGATGCTCGCCGCCGAGGAGCTTCATGAGCTCGTACTGCGGGCGGTTGGTGTCCTGGTACTCGTCGATGAGGAGGTAGCGGTAGCGGCGGTTGTAGCGCTCGCGGGTTTCGGCGGAGACTTTGAGGATGCGGACCGCTTCGAGGAGGAGGTCGTCGAAATCGAGGGCGTTGGCTTTGCGCAACTCGGCGCGGTAGCCCTCGAAGATGTGGGCGACGCGCTCGCTGATAGGGTCGGAGGACTGGAGGTAGAACTCCTGGGGATCAATCATGTGGTTCTTGGCCCAGGAGATTTTGGCGAGAACGACGCGCGGGGTGAGCTGCTTGTCGTCGAGGCCCATGCGGCGCATGACGGCTTTGACGACGGCCTGCTGGTCGGCTTCGTCGTAAATGGCAAAGGAGCGGGTGAGGCCCTGATCGCCGACGCGGAGCGCTTCGATGTCGCGGCGGAGGAGGCGGACGCAGAAAGAGTGGAAGGTGGAGATGAGGGGCTTGGCGAGCGAGGAGTGGCCGATGAGCTTGTCGACGCGCTCGGCCATTTCGGCGGCGGCTTTGTTGGTGAAGGTGACGGCGAGGATGGAGTCGGGTGCGGCGCCGCGCTGATCGATGAGATACGCGATGCGATGGGTGATGACGCGGGTCTTGCCGGAGCCGGCGCCGGCGAGGATGAGGACGGGCCCGTCGACGGCCTCGACGGCTTCGCGCTGCTGCGGGTTCAGTTTGTCGAGGAGATGCTGCAAGGGGTCGGCTCTGGTTCTATTTTAGCGGCTGGCAGCCAGGGGTGAAGCGGTCTGGGAGGAAGCGGCCAGGGGCGAAGCGGCCAGGGGTGAAGCGGCCAGGGGTGAGGCGGCCAGCGGAAAACTGTTAGCAAAAAACTTTTAGCGCAGAACTTTCAGCAAAAAACTTTTAGCGAGAGACTTTCAGCGAAGAACTTTCAGCGAGAGACTATCCGCGAAGAACTTTTAGCGGAACACTTTTAGCGAAAAACTGTCAGCGAGAGACTTTCAGCGAAGAACTGTCAGCGAGACACTTTCAGCGACGAACTGTCGGCGGGGAGACGGGCCGATAGAATCCGGTTAGGGAAGCATGGCTCTTCTGGTTGTCAGCGATCTGACGAAAACGTGGGGGCACGGACGGGATGCGGCGCGCGTCGTGGATGGCGTGTCGTTTGCGATTGAGCGCGGCGAGACGCTGGGGCTGGTGGGGGAGTCGGGGTCGGGCAAGAGCACGATTGCGCGGATGGTGCTGGGGCTGATCGAGCCGACGGCGGGGAGTGTGACGTTCGACGGGCAGATGGTGACGGGCGTGGCGCAGCGGAAGCTGATCCCGCTGCGGCGGCGGATGCAGCCGGTGTTTCAGGATCCGTATGCGGCGCTCAATCCGCGAATGCGCGTGGAGGCGATTGTGACGGAGCCGCTGGCGATCCACGAGAAGACGGTGGGTCGCGCGGAACGCAAGAGGCGATGCCGGGAGCTGCTGCGGCAGGTGGGGCTGGACGAGTCGGCGATGCGGCGGTTTCCGCATGAATTTTCTGGCGGGCAGCGGCAGAGGATCAACATTGCGCGGGCGCTGGCGCTGCGGCCGGAGATGCTGGTGCTCGACGAGCCGGTGTCGGCGCTGGACGTGAGCGTGGGCGCGCAGGTGGTGAACCTGCTGCGGGATCTGCAGCGCGAGTTTGGGTTGACGTATCTGTTTATCTCGCACTCGATGCCGCTGGTGCGGTATTTGTCGACGAACATTGCGGTGCTGCAGGGTGGCAAGCTCGTGGAGATGGGGAGCCGGGATGCGGTGTGTGAGGCGCCTCGCGAGCAGTACACGCGGAATCTGGTGGCGGCTACGCCGGAGATTGCGGTGCGTTAGCCAGTCATGAATTGGGCGGATCGGTCGCGGTCGATGATGCGCCTGACTCCGGGATCAAGGGCAGCAGGATTCTCTCGACGCCAGGGCCGCATTTCCAGAACCAGCCCGCAATCCCCGCCAGGACAGCGACGCGTAGTATCTCAGCGAACAGGCCTTCGAAATAGTAGCGATTCCAGAAGAGGTCCGTCGGCTGGGTGGGCGTGATATGGTGCAGAAGATTCATCAGGTACTGCGGGAGGTAGAGGAGGTACATCAGGGCGGTGATCCACTGGATGACCGCGATGGCTCTGCTCACAAGGAGCACAATCTCTCGTTTGGACATGGTTTTGCCTCAGCTATGAGATTTGCGCACCATCTTACCGAAGGCACCTGCCGGCGCTGGATAGAATCGAAGCTGTGCATCTGATCGATTCTTCGATTTTTTACTCCAACACTTTTCACTCCATTTTTTTAGCGGTCGCGGCGCTGCTGGGCGGCCTGGTCAATTCCGTGGCCGGCGGGGGCGGGTTCATCGCGTTTCCCGCGCTGCTGAAGGCGGGGTTGCAGCCGATCCAGGCGAACGCGACGAACACGGTGGCGCTGTGGCCGGGGCAGTTCACGTCGATTGCGGGATATCGCGAGGATCTGCGGAAGAATCATCGGCTGGTGATCCCGGTGATGGTGGTGGCGCTGATCGGCGGGCTAGCCGGTGCGCTGACCCTGCTGCACGGAACGCAGAGCGGATTCCTGCGGCTGGTGCCCTATCTGTTTCTGCTGGGATCGACGAGCTTTGCGCTGAGCGGACCGCTGCGGCGCATGATGCAGCGGCGGATTGCCGATCACGAAGCGCATCCGGAGCACCGGCATCCCGTGGCGCTGGTTCCGCTGCTCGTGGCGCTGCTGGCGATTACGTATTACATCGGGTATTTTGGCGCGGGCGCGGGGATGCTGACGATGAGTGCCCTGGCGCTGTGCGGCGTAGAGAAGATCGCCGAGATCAATGCGCTGAAGACGGTGATTACAACGACGGCGAACGCCGTGGCCTGCGTGACGTTCATCGCCGGCGGCGCGGTCGAATGGCGGTTCTGCTGGCTGATGATGATTGCGTGCGCGGTGGGCGGTTACACGGGCGCGCGCAATGCGCGGAAGATCAGCGATCGGGTGCTGCGGCCGTTCATCATCATGCTGGGGTTCGCGCTGGCGATCTACTTCTTCGTGCACAAGGGCGCGCTGTGAGAGGGATTCCACCCGGCCTGCATGCCGGATCAGTGAGCGACGGCGGCTGCGGCGGCGGCAGGCGAGTGCGGCCCGGGGGCACAGTGCGGTGACCTTCGCTGGGTAGAATCGGAGCGGATGACAGGTTCGCCAAAGAAGGATCTGGAGCGGGTGGACGCACTGCTGCGCGCGGGCGGCCTGACGCCGCGGCGGCGGCGAACGCAGGCGGGATGGAGCGGGTTGTCGCGGGGGAAGGAGCGGGCGGAGATTCGTCCGCAGACGGCGAAGCGGGTGGTGAAGTCGCGGGTGGAGATTGTGCGTGCGCCGGGATGGGCGGCGTGGCCGTGGCTGGTGCATGGGTTCAGCACGCGGACGGGCGGCGTGACGAAAGCGTATCGGCCAGGGCAGCGGACGGGTGAGCTGAACCTGGGGTTGACGCAGGCGGATACGCGGGAGAATGTCGCAGAGAATCGCCGGCGTCTTTTGGAGGCGCTGGGCGCGCCGGAGATGGAGCTGGTGACGCTGAAGCAGATCCACTCGCCTGTGGTGAAGCGAGTGATCGCAGCGGACGCGGCGGCGACGCAGGGATGCCAGGGCGACGGCCTGATGACGGGTGAGCCGGGGCTGCTGCTGGCGATCCAGACGGCGGACTGCATTCCGGTACTGGTGGCGGACGTTCGACAGCGCGCGGTTGCGGCGTTTCATGCGGGGTGGCGCGGGACGGTCCAGCGGATTGCGGAAAAGGGCGTGGGACGGATGCGGTCGGAGTTTCGCAGCCGTCCGGAGGACTTGATCGCGGCGATTGGGCCGGGCATTGCGGCGTGCTGCTACGCGGTGGGCGAAGAGGTGCGGAGCGAGTTTGAGTCGCAATTCGCTTATGCGGCGGAGCTGTTCACGGAGTTTTCGGATTCGGATCCGATTCGCGAGAAGTATCCGCTGCTGTTTTTGACGGCGCGCGCGCCTGGGCACAGCAACCTGGGGCCGCAGATCCATCTGGACCTGATGGAGGCGAACCGGCGACAGCTGCTGGATGCGGGGCTGCGCGCTGAAGCGATTGCGGTGATCGGCGACTGCACGCGCTGCCAGAACAACCGGTACTTCTCCTATCGCGCGGAGCAGGGTTTCACGGGGCGGATGCTGAGCGTGGCGGGGATGCGGGATGAGCCTGCCTGATCGGCGCTAATGCGCCCAATTTTCGAGGGTGAGGGGCTGCGCGATGCGCTGGTAGTGCCGGACGTTGTTGGTCACGAGGACGGCGTTGGCGGCCAGCGCGTGGGCGGCGATCATCATGTCGAGTTCGCCGATGGGCTTGCCGGAGCTCACGAGCTGATGGCGGATGTCGGCGTAGAAGTCCGCGGCGTCCGCTCCCCAGGGCAGAGCGCGCGTCATGCGGAGAAAACGCCGGACAGAGAGTTGCAGCCGGTGTGTCTCGGGGAGCCGCTTCAATCCGAACAGCAGTTCGGCACGCACGACCACTGAAATGCAGATTTCTTCCGGACGCAGGCTGGAGAAATGCTCCTCGATCCGGCGCGAATGACGGCGGACGATGTAACAGCACATGTCGGTGTCGAGCATGTACAGTATCATTCATCGTCACCGAAAATGTTCTTCTCCTCAGGAATGCGATTCATTGGACGATCGGCCATGAAGTCAGCGGGCACGTCGATGCTGCGCAGTTCGCGGAAAAAGTCGGCCCAGTAGCTGGCGCCGGGCCGCGTGGAGAGCACGACGTCGCCGGTGGTTTCATCTTTCGTCGCGTAGACGGTGTTTCCTTCGAAGCGAAATTCGGCGGGAAGGCGGACAGCCTGGCTGGCGCCATTTTTGAAGAGGCGAACGAGCTTGGTCTGGGGCATGGCGGGGCCTCCCGGTGTCTATACACCAGTATAGACACGATCAGCCTCGGGCGAAAATCAGGAAATGCAGGTGCTTTCGGCTTCGCTCAGGCCAGGCTCTGCGGTTCTTGCCTGCAATCATGGTTGCGCCCTTAGCGGGCGCAACGAATGCGGAAAACCCGTTCAGGAAGACAGCTCCGCGCTACTGGAGGTGCTCGGAGGCGCGGCGGATGCTGAGGACCGGGGATTTGGCCTGGGCGATGATCTTGTACACCGTGTCGTCGCCGCGGATGGGCCAGAAGCCGACGTCTTTGTTGACTCCGAGAACGATGAGGTCGGCGGAGATTTCGGCGCCGACGTTGAGCACCTCCTCGACCACGTCGCCGACTTCGACCTGCACGGTGGCGTGGGTCCAGAGGGGCGCCTCGTCGGGAATGATGCGTTCCATTTCCGAGCGGGTCCATGCGAGGACGCGGTCGGAGTCGGGTTGATTGCGGATCTCGGGGCCGAGGACGTGCAGCAGAGTAATTTCTGCGCGGTAGAACTGGGCGAGGTCGAAGGCGAAGCGGGCGCTCTGCTCGCTGCCGGAGCAGAGAGAGACGGGATAGAGGATCCTGCGGGGCGCGCCGAAGGAGGAAGCTTCGTGCGCCTGGGGTCCGATGGTGAAGACGGGCACGTCGGCGGAGCGAAGGATTTCGTGGGCCACGGAGCCGAGGAAGAGGCGGCTGAGATGGCGGCGGCCGTGGGTGCCGCAGAGGATGCGACCGGCGCCCAGTTTGCGAGCGACAGCGGCGACCTGATCGCGGGGAAAGCCGCTGACGACAGCGACGTCGCACGCGATGCCGGCCTGGCGAACAGGGGCGGCGATGGCATCGAGCGCCTGATGGGCTTCGCTGGCCATGGCGGCCGAATCTTCAAAGGGGATGGCGCGGGCGTCGAGGGCGAGCGCTTCGCCGGGGGGAATGACGTGGACGAGCGTCAGGGTGGCGCCGCAGGCGCGGGCCTGGGCGATGGCGTGGGGGACGAGGTAGTCGGCGTCGGCTAAATCGGTCGCGACGAGAATCTTGTCGGGCACGACGACGGCGCGCCGGGCCAGTGTGCGGTCATCGAGGGTTTTCATGCGGAAAACCTCCCATGCAGGAAGTGTGAGGCGGCTGGGCGGCGGTGACTGTGACTCGCGCCACAGGCGGGTGTGACGCCGGTCACGGGCGAGATGACGGGGATGGTGCTTAATGTGGGCATACCTCACGGGAGAAAAAGTTGGCCTCCTGTGATGGCAGTCACATACAGCAGTTTTTCCCCAGCGATAGGGTCTGTTGCGAATCCCCGGAATTCTCAGTTAGCCGGAGCCCCCGAATGGCAGTGAACGAAACAATCCTGGAGACATGCCGGCGCCGCGGCGTATCGCGCCGACGCTTCATCGAATTCTGCGGGACGATGGCAGCGACGCTGGCGCTGCCGGAAGCCTACACACAAACCATCGCGACTGCCCTGGGAACGAAGCGCAAGCCGGTTCTGGTATGGCTGGAGTTCCAGGACTGCGCCGGCAACAGCGAGGCGATGCTGCGCTCGACGCACCCGACGGTGGAAGAGGTGGTGCTCGAGACGCTGTCGTGGGAATACCACGAGACGATCATGGCCGGCTATGGCAAGCATGCCGAAGCGGCATTGAAGCGCGTGGTCCAGGAAGAGAAGGGCCAGTATCTGGTGGTGGTGGAAGGGGCGATTCCGCTGAAGGACGACGGCGTGTACTGCACGATCGGCGGGCGGACGGCCATCGACATTGCGCGGGAAGTCTGCCGGAATGCGGCGGCGACGATTGCCATCGGCTCGTGCGCGTGGGACGGCGGATTGCCGAGCGCGGGGCTGAATCCGACGGGCGCGGTGGGCGTAGAAGAGGCGGTGCCAGGCATCAAGGTGGTGAATCTGCCCGGGTGCCCGCACAATCCGGTCAACACGGCCGCGGTGCTGGTGCATTACCTGACCTTCGGCGAAATGCCGGCGCTGGATGAGCGGAATCGGCCGCTGTTTGCGTACGGGCAGCTGATCCACGACCAGTGCGAGCGGCGAGCGCACTACGACGCCGGACGGTACGTGCAGGCGTGGGGCGACGAGGGACATCGGCAGGGCTGGTGCCTCTTCAAGATGGGCTGCAAAGGGCCGGAGACGAACTACAACTGCCCGACGGTGCGGTACAACGCGTCGACCAGCTGGCCGGTGAAGGCGGGGCATGGGTGCATCGGCTGCGCGTCCTCCCATTTCTGGGATACGAAATCGCCGTTCTACGAGCGGCTGCCGCATCCGGCCGGGTTTGGCGTGGATGTGACGGCGGGCGAGATCGGCTGGACGGTGGTTTCGGGAGTGGCGGCAGCGACGGCTGCGCACCTGGTGGGACATGTGGTGCGCGATCACTTCCATCCGAACGGGACCGGCGGCGCGGCCGCAGAAAACGCTGCTGAGAAGCAGACGGCGGAGGTGCGGTAATGGCGCGAGTCGTGATCGATCCGGTAACGCGCATTGAAGGCCACCTCCGCATCGAGACGGAGGTCAACGGAGGCAAGGTAACGGACGCGTGGAGCTCCGGCACCATGTTCCGCGGCATCGAGCTGATTTTGCGGGGGCGCGATCCGCGCGAGGCGTGGATCTGGGCGCAGCGCATCTGCGGCGTATGCACCACGGTGCACGCGCTGGCTTCGGTGCGCGCGGTCGAGAATGCCCTCGGCATCGAAGTTCCCGATAACGCTCGGCTGGTCCGCAACATCATCGCGGGCTCGCAGAACGTTCAGGATCACGTGGTTCACTTCTATCATCTGCACGCGCTCGACTGGGTCGATGTCACACTGGCCCTGAAGGCCGATCCGGCAAAGACTTCGCAGCTGGCGCAGTCGATCTCGGACTGGCCGAAGTCGAGCACAACGTATTTCAAGGGAGTCCAGGACCGCGTCAAGGCCCTTGTGGCCTCGCGGCAGTTGTCTCTTTTTAGCAGCGGTGACTGGGGACACCCTGCTTACCAACTGCCGCCGGAAGCGAACCTGCTTGCTGTCGCGCATTACATCGAAGCGCTTGATATGCAGCGGGATTTTATTCGCATCCACGCGGTCCTGGGCGGTAAAAATCCGCACCTGCAGACGTATTTGGTAGGTGGGATGTCTACCGCAATTGACGCGAACGAGCCGGAAGCGGTGATCAATCCGGAGCGCATTACGCTTTTCAATGAGCTTGCGGCTCGCGCGCGTGATTTTGTGCAGCAGGTTTATGTGCCGGACGTTCTGGCTGTCGCCGGATACTACAAGGAATGGTTCGGCTACGGCGAGGGCCTCGGCAACTTCATGGCCTACGGCGATCTGCCGACGGGAAGCATCAACCAGCCGGCGGGCTTCTTCTTCCCGCGGGGCGTGATCTTCAATCGCGATCTGAGCACGGTGCATCCGGTCGATCCGGGAAAAATCTCGGAATACGTGACGCACTCCTGGTACGACTACTCGGTGGGCGACAAGGCGGGCCTGAAGCCTGCGGTGGGCGAGACGAAGCCGAACTACTCAGGGCCGAAGCCGCCCTTCGAGCAGCTCGACACCGAAGCGAAGTATTCGTGGCTCAAATCGCCGCGGTATGACGACAAGCCGATGGAAGTGGGGCCGCTGGCGCGGACGCTGATCGCGTATGCATCGGGCGACGAGCAGGTGAAGAAGACAGTCGACGGGGTGCTGGCGAAGTTCAACGCGCCGCCGACGGTGCTGTTCTCGACGCTGGGGCGCATTGCGGCACGGTGTATCGAGGCCGATCTGGTGGTGCAGAAGCTGCCGGAATGGATCGGACAACTGGACGACAACATGTCGCACGGCGATGTGCGGATTCACAATGGGGACAAGTGGGATCCGGAGAGCTGGCCGCGGTCGTGCGCGGGATTTGGGCTGGAAGAGGCGCCGCGCGGATCGCTGGGCCACTGGGTGGAGATCGAGAACAAGAAGATCGTGAACTACCAGGCGATCGTTCCCTCCACGTGGAACGCGGGACCGCGCGATGCGCTGGGCCAGCGCGGAGCCTACGAGGCCGCACTGATCAACACGCCGATCGCCGATCCGGAGCGTCCGCTGGAAGTGCTGCGCACGGTGCACTCTTTTGATCCCTGCCTGGCCTGCGCGGTCCATGTGGTGGACGCGAACGGACACAGGTACGGCCGCGATGTGGAGGATGGTCCAGAATTGCAGGCAGAGCCCGCCGCGCTGGCACTGGGAGGCCTGTGATGGTCAGCATCACGAATCCTTTTGTTCCGCGCCGGCATTTTGCGGAGGGCCAGGAGCATCTGGTTCGCGTGTACGTATGGGAACTGCCGGTGCGGCTGAGCCACTGGGGCATTGTGGCCGCCGTGACGGTGCTGACGTGGACAGGCCTCTACATGAATCACCCGTTCCTGATCTTCCCGCACAAGACCGCGTGGACGATGGGGACGGTGCGGTTCATTCACGAGCTGGCCGGCTTTGAGTTGATCGGCGCGCTGCTGGTGCGCATCTACTGGTTCTTTGCCGGCAATCACTGGGCGCGCTGGAGGCAATTCATTCCGCTGACGCGGCGGCAGTGGCACAGCCTGAAAGCGATGGTGCGGTACTACACCTTCCAGCAGCGGAAGCCCTTCGAACAGATCGGGCACAACACGCTGGCGGGGCTGACGTACCTCATTGTGTATTTCATGATCGCGTGCGAGTGCGTCACCGGGCTGGTGCTGTTTGCGACGGTGGAAGGCTCGCCGACGCTGAAGTTCTTTGTTGGCTGGATTCCGCGGATGATCGACATCCAGTGGATTCGGCTGGTGCACTTCCTGTTCATGTTCTTCCTGATGGGCTTCTTCATCCACCACGTGTACAGCGCGGTGCTGGTGGCGATGACGGAGCGGAACGCGGAGATGGAAAGTATCTTCAGCGGTTACAAATTCGTCGACGACGAAACGATTGACGAGGAGCTGGCGATAGCGGCCAGCGAGCGCCGGCATTTGTTCGGCAAGCGCAAGATTCACCGCAACCGGAACTGGGATCGATGAGCACACGACGCATTGCCGTTCTGGGGCTCGGCAACCTGATGCGAGCCGACGATGCCGTGGGCATGCTCGCGATCGAGCGGCTGAAAGCGGACGCGCGGGTGCCGGCGGGCGTGTCGCTGGTGGAAGGCGGAACGCTGGGCCTCGATTTACTGCACCCCCTGCAGGGAGTGACGCACCTGCTGGCGCTGGACGCGATCGACGCGGGGGCGCGGGCGGGCACGCTGCTGCGGTTTGCGGGAGAATCCATCGCGGATTTGCCCACGTCGAAGAGCGTGCACCTGCTGGGATTCTCCGACCTGATCGGCGCGATGCGCCTGACGGGAGAAGCACCGCGGGAGATCGTGGTGCTGGGCGTGCAGCCGGAGACGATCAGCTGGGGGACCCGACTGACGCCGACGGTGGAAGCGTCTCTCTCCGGGCTCGCAGAAGCCGCGATCGAACAGGTGATGCAGTGGGCGCGGGAGAACGAGCAGCCGGACAGGAAGACCGTGCGCGGCGCAGCGGGGAAGCCCAGGCGGGAGCGCGTCGGGTCGTTGTCGGCTGCGGCGGAATCGTCCTGGTACTGGTAGGGGCGTCCGGCGCGCGACCAGGCATTCACCCCAACGTAATGGCGTGATATTCGTCACTGCGCCCCCCTGTGATTGCGGTCACTGTCCCGCAGTGCGACACCCGGCTATTCTCCAGCCGTGCGCGAAGCAGCAGACACAGTTCGGCAGGCAGGGTTCGCCAGGGGTTTTGGCTTAGGCCCCACGAGAGCCATGGACGCGCATCGCTGGATGCGGGGCGCAGCGTGCCTGCTCTTCCTGATGGGGATCGCGGGCGGTTTGACCGCACAGACGGCGAACGGCGCGCAGCCCCCGGCCGATCATCCCGCAGAAAAGTCAGCGAGCGATCCGAATGCCGGCTGCGCGGCGTGTCACGCGGACATCGCGAAACAGTACGACGCAACGGCGGCAGCGCACGCGAAAAACGGCGTGACGTGCGCGAGCTGCCATCCAGCGGCCGGCGAACATGCGGTGAGCGGGGCCGGGGCAGGGACAACGCGGCGGAAGCCGGAGACCGTGGCCGAGGTGAATGAGGGCTGCGCCTCCTGCCACGCTGCCGTGGCCGCGAATTTCACCCATCCGCATCCGGTGATCGAAGTGGAAGGCTGCGTGAGCTGCCACGCGGCGCACGGCTCAGCGAACGCAGACATGCTGACGAAGACCGATACGAGCGCGATCTGCGCGCAGTGCCATTTGCCGGCGCATGCGAAGGGCGGCCCAGGCGCGGCGGCGGGGCAGGCTGGGCAAGCCACCGCGTGCACCAGCTGCCACACAGAGATTCACGGCTCGAACACGAGCGAAGTTTTGATCAGGTGACCGAAGGAGGGAACGATGGAGAGCGTTGGTTGCGCAGGCCGCGGTGTTCCCCTCTCTCTCGGCATTTCGGTCGTTGGGTTTCAGTACAAGAGCAACAAGAAAACTACCAGGAGATACATGTGAAAAAGAACGTTGCAATTCTTCTTCTTACGGGAATGTCGCTCACGATGACGGCCATGGCGCAGCAGGCGGGGCAGGCTACCTACACGGCAAAGTGCGCGATGTGTCACGGCGCAGACGGCACCGGCAATACGCCGGTGGGCAAAGCGATGAAGGTCAACTCCTTCAAGTCGGATGACGATGTGAAGGCGTCGGACGCCTCGCTGATCGCGGTGACGACGAATGGCAAGGGCAAGATGCCGGCCTACAGCGGCAAGCTGACCGATGCCGAGATCAAGGACGTGGTCGCCTACATCCGCACGCTGCAGAAGTAATTTCACAGGGCGCCGAGGCACGGAGCGGCTGCGCGATGCGGCCGGCAGGACAGCCCGTGCCTCGTGGCCTGGTTGAGAACGCCGGCCTTCGCGCAAAACAGCGCGGCCGGAGTTGCGGCTGTTCGATCCGGGAGGATCGCGGGCCGGAACGAGAAAGAAGGGCATCATGGCGACTCCCGCGGCGCACGTTTCTGCGCAACGAGATGGCTCTCCCTGCCGGACCGGAAAACTGCGGAGCGGAGTCCTGGCGTTGCTCCTGCTTTTCATCGCGGGGGTAGTTCATCTGCCGGTCTGCGCTCAGGAGGCGTCGGACTGCCTGACGTGTCACGGGTCCTCGGTGGGATTGAAGAATTCGCAGGGCAAGAGCATCAGCGTGAATCCCGCGACCCACATGAAGGGGCCGCATGCGAGCTTTGGCTGCCTCGATTGCCACGCCGGGGCCGCAGCGCAGACCCATAACGCCAGAACCGCGTCTGCCTCGTGCATCACCTGCCATGCGGATGCGGCGAAGGCGCTGGCCGGAGGCGTCCATACGGCGCTGGGCGATGCGAACCATTCCGAGACGTGCATTGCCTGTCATGGAACCGGCAATGTGGCGAAATCCGTTGCAGAGCCGGGGCTTTGCTCCAGCTGCCATGAGCAGGAAGTGAAGCAATACCAGGCGAGCATTCACGGCAGCGCGCATCAGCGTGGCAATGGCGATGTGCCGACGTGCCAGAGCTGTCACGGCGCAACGCATGGAGCGCTGGCGGCGAGCGACGCGCACTCGCCGGTGAACAAGAAGAATCTGCCGGACACCTGCGGATCGTGCCACTCGAACGCGGCGCTGGCTTCGAAATACATGTTTACCGAGGTGCGGCCGGTGGAGGCGTACCGGCAGAGCGTGCATGGGCGCGCCATTCAGAGGGGGAATGAGAACGCCGCGACCTGCAATGACTGCCACGGGACGCACGACATCCTGCCGGTTTCCGATCCGCGCTCGAAGATCTGGAAGCAGAATGTGGCGTCGACGTGCGGGCAATGCCACTCCGGCGTGTACAACACGTATGCGCAGAGCATTCACGGGCAGGCGGTGGCGAAGGGCGTGCTGCAGGCGGCGACCTGCACCGACTGCCACAGCGAGCATCGCATCCTGGCGCCGGGCGATCCAGGCTCGACCGTGTACATGGCGAACGTTTCGCAGGAAGCGTGCTCGCGCTGCCACGACGACACACAGCTGAACGCCGGATTCGGCATGCCGCAGGATCGCATACCGACCTACAACGACAGCTATCACGGCCTGGCCGCGCATGAGGGGCGGCAGACGGTGGCCAACTGCGCCAGCTGCCACGGGGTGCACAACATCTACCCCTCGAGCGATGCGCGCTCCACGGTGAATCGCGCCAACCTGAGCAAGACCTGCGGGCGATGCCATGAAGATGCGGGACGGCGCTTTGCGATTGGACCGGTCCATGTCATGTCGTCGGGAACGCCGGGCGGCAAGATGCTGGCCTGGGTCAAGCTGTTTTACCTCGTGGTCATTCCCCTGACGCTGGGCCTGATGCTGCTGCACAACGCGCTGGACTGGCGGCACAAGGCGCTCGCGTCGCTGGCGCACTATCGCAAGGCGCGGGGACAACAGCGCCTGAATTTCAATGAGCGCATGCAGCACGGGGTGCTGGTGGTCAGCTTCATCGTGCTGGTCATCACGGGATTCGCGCTGAAATATCCGCATGCGTTCTGGGCAGCGCCGTTTGTCGACTGGGAGCACGGCCACCCGGTGCGGGGCTGGATCCATCGCATCGCGGGCGTGGTGCTGATAGGCGCTTCGGTCTACCACGTCGTCTATCTCTCCATAAAAAAGAGCGGGCGGCGCTGGCTGCGCGATATGGTGCCCGACCTGCGCGATGCCAAAGAGGCGGCGCAGACGGTGGAATACAACCTGGGACACCGCAGGGAACTGCCGCATTACCGGCGCTTCAATTACGCGGAGAAGGCGGAATACTGGGCGCTGGTGTGGGGCACGGCGGTGATGGCGGTGACGGGTGTCCTGCTGTGGCTCAATGACTGGATTCTGGCCCATGCGCCGCATCCGGCGGCGATTCTCTCCATCAGCACCGCGATCCACTTCTATGAGGCGATCCTGGCGACGCTGGCGATCCTCGTCTGGCATATCTACGCGGTGGTCTTCGATCCGGATGTTTATCCGGTGAAGTGGACCTTTCTGACGGGCCGTGCGCCGGAACACGAGGTGCGGGAGGGGATGGAGAGTTCATCGGTCAGGAAACCCGCTGCGCCGCCGGCCCCGGGGCTGCCGCCTCCGGAGGTTCCGCCGGCCGCCCACGGCGCCGATTGAGAGATACTTCTGCGCGGCGCAGAGGCAGCCGGTAACATGATCCCGCCCGGAATGTGCTCCCGGTCACAGACCGGCATCTCCAGGAACCGGTAATCAGAAGGTAGTAGCTGGGCTCCCAAGGCCCCAACAAGGAGCATGACCGATGAACCACCGCAACAGAACCGCGGCTTTAATCCTGCTCGCCGCGTCCATTGCGGCGCCTGTGTTCGCACAGAGCGCCGGCGCCGACACCTACAAAGCCAAGTGCGCGATGTGCCATGGCCCCGACGGCACCGCGTCGACGGGGATGGGCAAGGCGATGAACATCCCGTCGTTCAAGAGCCCCGATGTGGTGAAGGCCTCGGACGCGGAACTCATCGCTACGACCACCAACGGCAAGGGCAAGATGCCGGCGTACAGCGGGAAACTGACCGACGCCCAGATCAAGGACGTGGTCTCGTACATCCGCACGCTGCAAAAGTAACGAACCAACACGCGTGACGCCGTCATTGCGGCGGGCGGCAGGCGGGAGCCAGTGATGCGGCTTCCGCGCCGCCCGGTGCGATGAGCGGGCGGATCCAGCGATCTTTCCCAGTCGACCCGGCGGTTGAGGAAGAGGCGCAACGGAGCCTCTATGAAGACTGTTTTGTCTGTTTTTGTCTTTTTCCTGCCGGGATTTCTGCTGATCGGGCGAGGCGGGTCCGTTTCAGCCCAGACCGACTGCCTGGCCTGCCATGGCGACGCGTCGATGCAGGATGCCTCGGGACACAGCATCGGCGTGAACGCGGATAAGTTCCATGCCAGCGTGCATGGGATCCTCGGCTGCAGCGATTGCCATAAGGACATCAAGGGATACCCGCATCCTGACAAGCCTGCGGCGGTCGACTGCACGAGCTGTCACGCCGACGAGGCGAAGGGACTGAGCGGGAGCGTGCACGCGACCGCAGTCCCGCTGACCGTGCAGACTGCCGGCGCGGCGGGGGATCCGAATCCCTGCCTGAATTGCCACGGCAATCAGCACGAGATTGTCGCGAAAACCGATCCCAAATCGCCGGTCTATCCGCTCAATATTCCGAAGACGTGCGGGTCGTGCCACGGCAATGAGGCAATGGCGAAGAAGTACGGGTTGCCGAATGTGTATGCGGCCTACATCGACTCGATCCACGGCTTCGCTATCGGCAAGGAGGGGTTGCTGGTGGCCGCGAACTGCACCAGCTGCCACGGCTCGCACCACATCCTGAGCCACAAGGACCCGGGCAGCTCGACGTATCGCGCGAACATTCCTGGGACCTGCGGCAGTTGCCACGTCGGCATCAACGAGCAGTATCAGCAGGGCGTGCACGGCAAGGCGGTCGCAGCCGGCAATACGAACGCGCCGGTCTGCACCGACTGCCACACGGCGCACGGCATTCTGGAGCCGACCTCGTCGGACTTCCGCATGCAGTCGACGCCGGTCTGCGGCAACTGCCACCGGGACAAATTCAGCACCTATCGCGACACGTTCCACTCGCAACTGGGGCTGCTGGGCGGCTATACGGAGACGGCGCGCTGCTGGGACTGCCACCAGGCGCACAAGGTACTGGCGGCCTCCGATCCGCAGTCGCCGATCGCGAAGGCAAACCTGGTGCAAACCTGCGGACGCTGCCACGCGGGCGCGAACCTGAGCTTCGTGCAGTATCAGCCGCATGCCAATGCGCGGAATCGCCGGCTCAACCCGGCGCTCTACTACATCCGGTTGTTCATGAACCTGCTGCTGACCAGCGTTCTGACCTTCTTCCTGCTGCATACGGTGTTGTGGCTGGTCCGGTCGCGGTTACCCCACGGAAGCGGCAAATCGGCAGGAGGAAAAAATGCCTGAGCTAACGGAATCCCCGATGGCAACGGAAACAACGGAGGCGGTCGCACCTGTCGCGGCTGCCGCTGAAGCGAAACCGCGCTATTTCCTGCGCTTCACGCTGGGACAGCGATATCTGCACGCGGTGCTGTTCACCACGTTTCTGGTGCTGGCGGCGACTGGGCTGATCATGCGCTTCAGCGGATCGGTGTGGGCGATTCGTTTCGCCAGGCTGGTCGATGGATTTGGCACGATCCTCTTCTTTCACAAGTTCTGCGCGCTGGTGCTGACGCTGGCTTTCCTGATTCACCTGCGCGAGATCGTGGCGCGAGGCGTGTTCAAGCGCGAGCGGGGGATCTTCTGGGGGCCGACCTCGATGGTGGCCAACTGGAAGGACGTGAAGGACCTGTTCGCCCACATGCGCTGGTTCCTGGGGCTGGGGCCGAAGCCGAAGTTCGAGCGCTACGCCTACTGGGAGAAGTTCGACTACTGGGCCGTGTTCTGGGGGATGGTAGTTATCGGGTTTTCCGGCTATGCGATGTGGTTTGCGCCGTTCTTTGCGCGTTTCCTGCCGGGATGGGCGCTGAACGCCGCCCTGGTGATCCACAGCGAAGAAGGGCTGCTGGCGATTCTTTTCATCTTCTCCATTCATTTTGTGAATACGCATCTGCGGCCCGACAGCTTCCCGATGGACATGGTGATCTTCACCGGCCGGGAGAGCGAGGAGGAGTTCAAAAGCCGGCGGCCGGACGAATATGCGCGTATGGTGGCCGAAGGCAGGTCTGCGATAAGGATCACAGACGCGCCCCCTCAGTGGTTGATAAATTTCTCGCGGGTGGTGGGGTTTACGGCTATTCTGATTGGCCTGACTCTGCTGATTCTGACGGTGAGCGCGTATATCGCCGGATAGGGGATGCAAGGTGGATTTGAGGAGCATCGAGAAGAACCTGCGGCCGGTTCTCTTTTACGGGAACAATCCAATCAGCCTGCTGGGCGGTGCGCTGACGACGGCGTCGGCCCTGGTGCTGGTCGGCTTCTGGGTGGTCTCGACGTTCGGGCATGGCGGTTCGCCGAATCCGTATCTCGGGCTGATCTTCGATCTGTTTCTGCCAGGACTGTTCATCCTGGGGCTCGTTCTTATCCCCATCGGCATCGTTCTGCGGCGGAGAAAACTCATCGCCGCGGGGCAGGTGCCGGCGACTTATCCGCAAATCGACCTGCAAAACGCAATTTTTCGCCGCGGGATCGAAGTGGTGGCGATTGCGACGTTCATCAATTTCGTGATTGTGGGGACGGCCTCGTACCGGGCCGTTTCGTACATGGATTCGCCGCATTTCTGCGGGCAAAGCTGTCATGTGATGGCGCCGCAGTGGGCAGCCTATCAGGAGTCGCCGCACGCGCATGTGGACTGCGTGGAGTGCCACGTCGGGTCGGGGATGAAGTCGTACGTGCAGGCGAAAGTGAATGGGACAAAACAGCTGGTGGAGGTGACGTTTCACACCTGGCCGACGCCGATCCGGGCTACGCTGAACGGGCTGCGCCCGGCGAGGGAAACCTGCGAGGATTGCCATACGCCGGCGAAATTTATCGGCGAGAAGCTGCTGGTGAAGACGACGTTTGGCGACGATGAGAAGAACTCCGTCACACGCACGGTGCTGGTGCTGCACCTGGGCGGGCTCGATTCGGTTTCGCACCTGAGCGGCATCCATGGCGCGCACCTCAATCATTTCGAATATGTGGCCAGCGATGCGGACGCGCAGACCATTCTGGCGGTGAGGAAGCCCAATCCGGACGGGAGCACGACGGACTACGTCAGCTCGGATGTGAAAGTACCGTTCGAAGAGATCAAAGGCGTGCGCCGCACCATGGACTGCATGGACTGCCACAACCAGGCGACGCACGTCTTCCAGACCGCGCAGCAGGCGATGGACGAATCCATGGTGGACGGGACGCCGAGCCCGGACCTACCCTTCGTGCACAAGCAGGGGCTGAAGCTGATCCAGGCGACGTATGGGTCGCAGGCCGAGGCGGGGAAGAAGATCGGGGCGGGGCTCGATGAGTTCTACCGCACGCAGTATCCCGAGGTGTGGCAAAATCAGCGGCCGCTGGTGGATGCGGCGGCGCAGCGCCTGGTGTCGATGTACGACCGCAACGTGTTCCCGGAGATGAAGGTCACTTGGGGCACGTATCCGAACAATATCGGGCACATGGATTATCCCGGGTGCTTCCGCTGCCACGACGGCAGCCACACGACAAAGAGCGGGAAGACGCTGAGCAACGACTGCAGCCTGTGCCACAACATTCTGGCGACGGACGAGACGCACCCGAGCGTGCTGAACGATCTGCAGCTGCAAAACGAGCTGCGGCTGCAATAGCATTGACTGCCGCAGACAACTATACGTATATATGTATATAGCGGAAGAAGTGGGCAGGCCCGTTGTGTGGCTGGGGTCGACCCGCAGGGAAATACGGACCTTTCCGCGTGAGGTGCGGCGCGATATCGGCGCGGCTCTTTATGCAGCGCAGCAGGGCGAGACCGACCCAGCCGCCAAGCCACTGAAGGGGTTCAAAGGGAGTTCTGTCGTCGAGATCGTTTCGGATTATCGCGGCGACACATGGCGTGCTGTTTATACGGTTCGATTTGCAGAAGCGATTTATGTCCTGCATGCCTTTCAAAAGAAGTCAAAACGCGGAATCGCGACGCCCAGGCAGGAGATCGAGTTGATCCGGCAGCGGCTCGCGGAGGCCGAGCAACTGCACCGGAACAGGCAAAATTAAATGGCGACTCCACGGAAAAGGCCGATTCGGGCGCAACGAAGCAGCGGGAACGTCTTCGCCGACCTCGGGCTTCCGCATCCCGAGCGGGAACTGCTGAAGGCGAAGCTCACCCTGGCCATCTATCGCCTGATCCGGCAACGTGGGCTGACGCAGGCGCAGGCGGGAAAAATCCTCGGCATCCGGCAGCCGCACGTCTCTTCGCTGATGCGCAACCGGTCCGGGGTTTTTTCTGTTGAGCGGCTCATGGAGTTTCTCATGGCTCTGGGGCAGGACGTGGAGATCAGCGTGAAGCCGGCGCGAGGGCGGCAGGGCGAGGTTTCCGTGGTCGCGTGATCCGGACCGGTTGTGACAATGGTCACAGAGCCGCCAGGCCCTCCGCGGGTACCTTGAGGGTGGTATGAACGCCCTCCTGCTGGACCGCATTCATTTTGCATTCACCGTCACCTTTCACTACCTTTTTCCGCAGCTGACCATGGGTTTGGCGCTGCTGATGGTGGTGATGAAGTTCATCGCTCTGCGCACCGGCCAGGAGCGCTGGAATCAGGCGGCGCGCTTCTGGGCGAAGATCTTCGCCATTAACTTCCTGCTCGGGGTGGTGACCGGCATCCCGATGGAATTTCAGTTCGGGACCAACTGGTCGGAATTCGCGCGGCGGACCGGCGGCGTGATCGGGCAGCCGCTGGCGATGGAAGGCGTGTTTGCTTTCTTCCTCGAATCGACATTCCTGGGGCTGTTCCTGTTTGGCGAGAGGCGCCTGTCGAAGCGGGCGCATTGCGGCGCGGCTTTCATGGTCTGGCTGGGCTCCTGGATCTCCGGGTTCTTCATCATCGTGACGGACGCGTGGATGCAGCATCCGGTCGCGTACCACGTGCTGCCGAACGGGAGCTATGAAGTGTCGAGCTTCTGGGCCTTGCTGCTGAATCCCTGGGCGTGGCTGCAGTACGCGCACAATATGTGCGGGGCGGTGGTGACGGGCTCGTTTGTCGTCGCTGCGACGGGCGCGTTCTATCTGCTCGAAAAGAGCCACGAGGAGTTTGGGCGGCTGTTCCTGAAGATCGGCGTCGTTGCCGGGCTGATTTCCTGCGTGGTCCAGATCTTTCCGACGGGCGATTTGCATGGACGCTACGTGGCCAGGTATCAGCCGGCGGCGATTGCCGGGATGGAAGGCCTGTTCAATACGCAAAAGGGCGCGCCGGTGGTGCTGATCGGGCAGCCGGATGAGACCGCGCAGAAGATCGACAATCCGGTACCAGTGAACGATGTGCTGAGCTTCCTGATTTACGGGACGACGAAGGCCGAGGTGAAAGGGCTGAATGAATTTCCGCCGGATCAGCGGCCCTCGGCGCTGCCGCTGCTCTATTACAGCTACCACATCATGGCGGGGCTGGGGACCTGGTTCCTGCTGCTGATGGTGGCCGCGGCGGTTCTGCTGTGGAGCGGCAAGCTGTACGGCGCGCGCTGGATTCTGTGGCCCATTCTGCTCAGTTTTCCTCTGCCCTATGTTGCTAATACTGCGGGATGGATGACGGCGGAGCTTGGGCGGCAGCCGTGGCTGGTGTATGGGCTCATCCGCACGGCGCAGGGGTTCTCGCCGCATGTGTCGGCGGGGAACACGCTGTTCACGCTGCTCGGTTTCCTCGGGATGTACTCGGTGCTGTCGATCCTGTGGATCGTGCTGGTGTACCGGTTCATCCGCACCGGACCGGCGGCGGCTGCTGTGGCCGAGCCTGAGCACGCAGCGGAAACGCTGACCACAGTCTGAGAGAGGAGACGGCGATGGGGTTTGTCTGGTTCTGGATTGTCGCGGTGATGATCGCCGCTTACGTGGTGCTCGACGGATTCGATCTCGGCGTCGGCATCCTGGCTCCGTTTCTGGCACGCGGCGAAGACGACCGGCGCACGCTGATCCGATCGATTGGGCCGGTGTGGGACGGCAATGAGGTTTGGCTGCTGGCCGGCGGCGGCACGCTCTACTTCGCGTTTCCGCTGCTGTACGCCTCGTCGTTCAGCGGGTTTTATCTGCCGCTGATGATCGTGCTGTGGCTGCTGATCTGCCGCGGCGCGAGCATCGAGCTGCGCATGCACATTGACCACCCGGTGTGGCGCAGCTTCTTCGACGGATTGTTTTTTGTGTCGAGCTCGCTGCTGGCCATCTTCTTCGGCGCGGCGCTGGCCAATGTGATTCGCGGCGTGCCGCTGGGAGCGGACAACTACTTCTTCCTGCCGCTGTGGACGAACTGGCGCGTGGGACCGCAGCCTGGAATTCTGGACTGGTATACGGTGATCGGGGGCGTTGTGGCCCTGGTCGCTTTGGCCGAGCACGGCGCATTGTGGCTGACACTCAAAGCCGCGGGAGACCTGGAAGCTCGCGCGCGGCGAGCGGCGGGGACTCTGTGGGGCGTGCTCCTGCTGGTGACGCTGATCAGCCTGCCGGCCACAATTGCGGTGCGGCCTTCGGCGCTGGAGAATTACCGCGCTTATCCGGCGCTGTTTGCGATTCCGCTGCTGGTGGTCGCGACGCTGATCGGCATGCTGAGCTTCACGAAACAAAAGAAGCCGCTGGCGGCGTTCCTGTCGTCGTGCCTGTATCTGGTGTTCATGCTGGTGGGCGCGGCGGTGGGACTCTACCCGACGCTGCTGCCGTCGTCGAGCGATCCGGCGCGCGACATCACCATTGCCAACGCCCTCACCGGCGCGCATTCTCTGCATGTGGGCCTGGTGTGGTGGTCGCTGGGGCTGATTCTGGCGCTGGGATATTTCATGACGTCCTATTGGCTGTTCCGCGGCAAAGTGTCCGCAGAGGCAGGCTACGGACACTGAGCATACGTTGAATCTGAAGGAGACTCATTCGATGGCATCCGCAACGACGATCCCTGAACACACGATCATCATTGATCCCGCGCACGACCTGGTGGGGATTCGCGGCAGTTCGCTGGCGGCGATCTTCACGCCGAAGTCGGTCGCGGTGGTGGGCGCGTCGGAGCGGCCGGGCAGCGTCGGGTGCACGGTGCTGAACAATCTGGTGTCGAGCCCGTTCGGCGGGCCGGTGTGGCCGGTGAACCCGAAACGGCCGACGGTGCTGGGGCTGCCGGCATGTCCCTCGATTGCCGATTTGCCCGGTGTTCCTGACCTGATTGTGGTGACGACGCCTGCCGCGACGGTGCCCGCGATCATCCAGGAAGCGGTCGACGCCGGCGTGCCGGCAGGGATCATCATCTCCGCGGGATTCAAGGAAGTGGGCGAAGCCGGCAAGGCGCTGGAGCGGCAGATCGCGGAAATCATCCGCGGCAAGATGCGGATCATTGGGCCGAATTGCCTGGGCATCATGAATCCGGTGGGCGGGGTGAACGCGAACTTCGCGAAGGATATGGCTCCCGCGGGGCGGCTGGCGTTTATCAGCCAGAGCGGCGCGCTGGGCACAGCGGTACTGGACTGGTGCATTCGCGAGCGCGTCGGGCTGAGCGGATTCGTGTCGGCCGGGTCGATGCTCGACGTCAACTTCGGCGAGCTGATCGACCACTACGGCCAGGATTCGAATACCGACGCCATCGTGATCTACATGGAGTCGATCGGCGACGCGCGCAGTTTTCTTTCCGCCGCGCGCGCGGTGGCGATGAACAAGCCAATCCTGGTGATCAAAGCGGGACGCACCGCGGCGGCGGCGAAGGCTGCCGCGTCGCACACCGGGTCGCTGACGGGCAGCGACAGCGTGCTGGACGCGGCGTTTCAGCGTGCGGGCGTGCTGCGCGTGAACTCCATCAGCGAATTGTTTTATGTGGCCGAAGCGCTGGCCAAACAGCCGAGGCCGAAGGGACCGCGGCTCACCATTTTGACGAATGCGGGCGGCCCGGGCGTGCTCGCGACCGATGCGCTGATCTCAGCGGGCGGCGAGCTGACCGACATTTCGCCGGAAACGCTTGCGACCTACAACAGCTTCCTGCCGGATGCGTGGAGCCATAACAATCCGGTGGACATTCTGGGCGACGCGGAATCGGAGCGCTACGCGAAGGCATTGGAGATCGCGTCGAAGGATGTGAACACCGACGGGATGCTGGTGATCCTGACGCCGCAGGGCATGACGAATCCGACCGAGGTGGCCGAAGATCTGGCGCCGTATGCGAACAGCACCGGGAAACCGGTGATCGCGAGCTGGATGGGCGGCAATGTGGTCGCGGAAGGCGAAGCGATTCTGAAGAAGGCCGGGATTCCGGTCTTTCCTTATCCGGACGCGGCGGCGGAGACGTTTGTTTTGACCTGGAAGCACACCAGCAACGTGCGGGATCTGTATGAGACGCCAGCGGCGCGGTCGGAGTCGGTGCTGGATACGGACCGCGCGACGGCGACGGGCATTGTGAACGAGGTGCGGGCAGGGCGCCGGACGATTCTGACGGAATATGAATCGAAGCAGCTGCTTTCCGCCTATGGAATTCCGACGGTGCGGACGGAGCTGGCCAAAACGCCGCAGGAAGCCGTGCACAAAGCCGCGGAGATGGGCTACCCGGTGGTGCTGAAGCTGCACTCGGAGACCATCACGCACAAGACCGATGTGGGCGGGGTGAAGCTGAACCTGCGCACCGTCACCCAGGTCGTCGAGGCCTTTGAAGAGATCAGGACATCGGTGACCGCCAAAGTGGGGGCGGAACATTTCCTCGGCGTCACGGTGCAGCCGTTTGCGAAGCTGGATGGGTACGAGCTGATCATCGGCAGCAGCATCGATCCGCAGCTGGGGCCGGTGCTGCTGTTCGGGACCGGCGGCCAGCTGGTGGAGGTCTATAAGGACAGCGCGCTGGCGCTACCGCCGCTGACGGCCACGCTGGCGCGGCACATGATGGAGCAGACGAAAATTTTCACGGCACTGAAGGGCGTGCGCGGCCGCAAGCCAGTCGACCTCCATGCGCTGGATTCGCTTGTCGTCCGCTTCAGCGAACTGGTGGTGGAGCAGCGCTGGATCAAAGAGATCGATATCAACCCGCTGCTGGCCTCGCCCAACGGGCTCATTGCGCTCGACGCGCGCGTGGTGCTCTTCGATCCGGATACCGCGGAAGACGAGTTGCCGCGACCGGCGATTCGGCCTTACCCGGTGCAGTATGCGGCGCCCTGGATGACGGAGTCCGGCGCGCAGGTGGTGATCCGTCCGATCCGCCCCGAGGATGAGCCGCTGATTGTCGCGTTTCACGACCGGTTGTCGGAGAAGACGGTGGTGGAGCGCTATTTCACATCCCTGGCGCTGAGCGCGCGCACCGCGCATGACCGCCTGACGCGCATCTGCTTCATCGACTACGACCGCGAACTGGCGCTGGTAGCGGAAGCGGACGATCCCCTGAAAGGGAAGCTGATCGGTGGCGTGAGCCGCATGATTCGCCAGCTCGAGGGACAATCGGCGACGCTGGCGGTGGTTGTGGCCGATGACTTCCAAGGGCAGGGATTGGGCGAGGAACTGATGCGCCGCGCTCTGGATGCGGCGCGCCGCGAGGGCATTGGATCTGTGGTGCTGCACTTTCTGCCGGAAAACCAGCGCATGGGCCGGCTCGCGCGGAAACTGGGCTTCGCGCTGACCGAAGAAGCCGGTGTGGAAGCGAAGGGTTTGATCCGCGGTGAGCTGGCTCTCTGAGCCGCACGCGGCACGGGGCAGAGGAAAGATCTCTGCCACGTTTTTATTGACGGAACAGCGGGCTCAGTGGATGGCAGGCTCGCCGGCGCGGGATGGCTCGAGGGGCGATCCGCGCGGCGCAGCCAGGGGCAGGTGCACGGTCACAATGGTTCCCTGGCCGAGCTGGCTGGCGACGGCAATCTCGCCGTTGCAGGAATCGACAATCGCCTTGCAGATGGAGAGGCCCAGTCCGGCGCCGCCGGTGGAGCGCGTGCGCGATCGGTCGCCACGCCAGAATCGCTCGAAGAGGTGCGGCAAATCTTCGGGAGCAATGCCGTTGCCGGTATCGCGCACTTCGAGCGAGGCAGCCGTCCCCGGAGTAATGCTGGCGGTGACGGCGCCGCCCACCGGCGTGTGCTGCACGGCATTGAGCATCAGGTTGGCGAGCAGCGACGCGCAGGCGTCCTCGCCCAGCGGAACCGGGGCAGGCAGCGGCGCATGCACGGCGATCGAGACCTGGCGAATCTCGGCGAGGCGCTCCATCTGCGCGGCCACGTCGCGCGCTACTTCGGCCAGATCGCAGCGGTCGGTGCGGCCGGTCGATCCGCGCTCGAAGCGAGCCAGCTGCAGCATGCGCTGGACGAGCTCTTCCATCCGCGCGCAGTCGGCCATGCAGGTTTCGAGGCCACTGGCGTATTCGCGCGTGGTGCGCGGGCGCGAGGCGAGCAACTGCAGCGACGATTTGACGATGGTGACGGCGGTCTTCAGCTCGTGCGCGGCATCGTGCACAAAAACCTGCTGCTGCTGGAAGGCTTCTTCGAGGCGCTGGGTGGCGGACTCCAGAGCGCTGGCCAGCACCGCCAATTCCTCGGTCTGGTGCGCGCGGTCCGGCGCATGGAAACGGCGTTCCTGCGGTGTGATTTGGCCGGCAGCCGCGCTGAGGGAGCGGAGGGGCGCGAGACCGCGGCGCAGCAAAAGCGCGAGGACCACGATGGTGAGCAGCAGCAGAACCACGCTGGCGAGGAGCAGGAATCGCGCCGCGCTGCGCACCGCCTCGGTGACCGGCTGCAGCGAAGCAGCATAGTAGATGACCACCGGGCGAGCGATGCCGGGGCTGGTGTCGTTGGCATCGATTTGGCGCACCCCATGGAGCACGATGCCGCGCAGCCGCAGGGTTCCAAGCAGGAAATTCCTGGGTTTGTCACCGGAGCTGAAATGGGCGTCGGCTCCGGCAACCCACACGGCGGAGTGCGCCAGCACGGCGCCGCGCGCGTCGCGCGCCATCCAGAAATCGCTGTTGCGCAAATCGAGGGCGTCGGGATTGATGGCGACGTTGTCGCCGGGGTCCTCGGCATCGTGCACCGCGCCCAGCAGCGAGTCGGCGCGGCCGCGCAGCATCTGGTCGAAGCCGCGCATCTGCTCGCGCCAGGTGTAGAAAATGGTGGCTCCGCTCATGCCGGCGGCCAGCGCGCACTCCAGCAGCAGCACGGTGGCGATGAGGCGGCGGCGCAGCGAGTAGCGCCTCATGACGCGTGGCTCCCCGCGGCCACCAGACGATAGCCGCGTCCGCGCAGCGTCTCGATCCAGAATCCCCCGGACTGGCCGCGGTTCAGCTTGCGGCGCAGATTGGATATGTGGGCTTCGATGACGTTGGAGTGATGCTCCCAGTTGTAATCGTAGAGGTGTTCGAGGAGCACCTGCTTTGAGATCACCGAGCGCGGACGATGGCTGAGGTATTCGAGGGCGCGATACTCGGTAGGCGAAAGCTCGACGGACTTGCCGCTGACGGTGACGCTCTTTTCCAGGGTGTCAATGACGAGGTCGGCAATCTGAATCTTTGGGTGACTGACCCCTTTGCCGCGGCGGATGAGCGCCTTGGCGCGAGCCAGGAGCTCGCCGAGATCGAAAGGCTTGGCCAGATAGTCGTCGGCGCCGGCATTCAGCAGAGTCACGACCGAGGTTTTTTCGGCCACGGCCGTGAGCACCAGCACGGGAGCGGTCTGGCCCAGGGCGCGAATGGCCCTGAGAACTTCGTGGCCGCTCATGCCGGGCAGCATCAGGTCCAGGATGATGAGGTCATAGTTCGCCTCCCGGCCAAATTCGACGCCCTCAGGGCCGCTGTGCGCCACGTCCACCGCGAGGCCGTCGCTTTCGCGCAGCGCAGCAGCGATATTCGCCGCGACCCGGACCTCGTCCTCAACGACCAGCACGCGCATGGGAACGAAACACTCCCTGAGGTCATTTTGCCTGAACCGGCATAGTACCTGCGGGTCTTTTTCCGCGCAACGCAAACGTTTCAGCGCCAGGGCTCCCCGGTACAATGAACGTATTATGCGCCGCATTTACATGGACGCCAATGCTACCACCCCTCTGCTGCCGGAGGTGCTGGAGGCGATGCGGCCGTTTTTTATCGAATCGTTCGGCAACGCGTCGTCGATTCATCAACATGGGCAGCATGCGCGGGCTGCCGTGGAGCGCGCCCGGGAACAGGTGGCGGCGCTGCTGCATTGCCGTCCGGCGGAGATTGTTTTCACCTCCGGCGGGACGGAAAGCGACAACACAGCCATATTCGGCATCCTGCGGCCGGGCGACCACATGATTACGTCGGCCATCGAGCATCATGCGGTGCTGACCACGGCGGAGAAGATCCGGGCGCGAGGCGTGGAGGCGACGTTTCTGGGGGTTTCGGCGGGCGGCGCCGTCGATCCAATGGATGTGTACCGCGCGCTGAAGCCGAACACGAAGCTGATCAGCGTGATGATGGCCAATAATGAGACCGGCGTGATCCAGCCGGTGGAGCAGATTGGCAAAATCGCGGCGGAGGCGGAAATCTGCTTCCATACCGATGCCGTGCAGGCGGCGGGAAAGATTCCCATTGATGTGGCGGCGATTGGCTGCCACCTGCTGAGCCTCTCCGGACACAAGCTGCACGCGCCACAGGGCACGGGAGTGCTCTATGTGCGGCGCGGGACGCGCTTCGAGCCGCTGGTCTTCGGCGGATCGCACGAACGGCAGCGGCGTGCAGGCACAGAGAACGTTGCCGGCATCGTGGGGCTGGGCAAGGCGGCGGAGATGGCGCTGGCCGGACTCACGGATGGCACCGAAGATCGCATCAGGCTGCTGCGGGACCGGCTGGAGCAGGGGCTGCTGGCGAGCCTGTCAGAGTGCGGCGTGAACGGCGCGGGCCAGCCGCGCGTGCCGAATACGTCCAACATTTACTTCGACCACCTGGAGGGCGAGGCGCTGGTGATCGCGCTGGACCTGAAGGGGCTGGCGGTTTCCGGCGGTTCGGCGTGCTCGTCGGGATCGACGGAACCTTCGCACGTGCTGAAGGCGATGGGGCTGCCGCTGGCGCGGTCGCGGGCGAGCCTGCGCTTCAGCCTGAGCCGGCAGAATACCGGCGCGGATGTGGATGCAGCGCTGGAGCTGGCGCCGGCCGCCGTGACGCGGCTGCGGGAGTTGTCGCCGATGTGGCAGAAGGCAAAGCGGGCGGCGGCGGTTCTGGCCTAGGGTCGTCTTCCGACCCGCCTCGAGTTCGGATCAAGGGACAAAACGAGGAAGCGGAGGCCGCGGGATTCGTGGAATCCCATGTCTGCGAAACCCGCGCAGACATGGGGCACCCGGGGGGAGTTGTCGCCGATCTGGCAGACGGCAAAGCGGGCGGCGGCGGTTCTGGCCTAAATTCCGTTACAAAACTTCGGCGCTATGGACTCTGCCACAGCGCCGGCTTCAGGATTGATTGGGTTGCAGATTAGTGGTGACCGCTGCTGCTGCTCGTGCCTCCGCTGGCGTGACCCCCGCCTCCGCTGCTTCCTGCGCTCGCGTGGCTGCCACCACCGCTTCCACTGCTGGTGTGACCGCCGGAACTCGGAGCGGTGCCGCGAGGGGCGAAAGTTCCGAAAGAATGCGCCGGACCGCCGGGCACGCTGAACAAATGCGTTCCCGGCACAGGCGCGACGACGGTGCGGCCGTCGATGGTGCGTGCCACTGAAGACGCCAATTCAGGATGGGTGCGGACCAGCGACGCACTGTAGCTCTCGCCGACAGGCCCGCGCTGCGCCGGATGGATGGACGCATCGAGCGGGGGAATGTCTTTGCCGTCAAACGACAGAGGACGCGGAGCCGGGCGTGGTCCCCTCGCCTCGTGGAAGGGCGCGCCGTATTGCGGACCGCGGTTGACGGTGATGAGCGGATTCGGATGCGGCAGCGGTCCAGGACCGTGACGCGGACGCATCGGCGGCACATAGCCCCTGGGAACGCGCCATACCGTTGCGTAGGGATACCATCCGGCGCCGTAATAGCCCCAGCCGCAGTTGCCGGGAATCCAGATCCAGCCCCAGCTGGGAAGAAAATCCCACGCGCCGCAGTGATAGGGCCACCAGCCCCACGGATAGCCGGAGATCCAGGTGTATCCGAACGACGGATAGTAGCCCCAGGAGCCGCTGCCGAATGGGTCCCAGTCGGCAGCGACGCCGGAGGGCGCCCACACCTGACCGTAGCCGGGCAGGTTATACCAGTTGCCGTAGTAGTCGAGGTCGTTCCAGGCGGGGTCGTCGGGGTTGCCGACAGAGGCGCGCGCCGTGGTCTCGTTCGATTCGAGCTCGGCCAGAGCCTCGTCGCGGTCGGAATTCCACTGATCCCAGGAATCGGCCGTGACGCTCTGCGCTACGGTGAACTCGCCGGGCTGCTGCGGATCGGTCTGGAAGGTCTGGTTGGGATGAACGTCAAGCGCGACGCCTTGCCCGTCATCGACATGCACCGCCCCGTGCATCACCGCCAGCTCATTGGGAGCGGCGTCGAGAGCGATGCGGAAAACGGCGCTGCCGACGGGGGTCACGGCGTCCGCATTGAAGTGGACGCTGATTTTCCCGCCCTGCGCGTTCAGCTCGTAATAAGTGAGGCCGGTGAGGGCGTCGATCTGCGTGGTGGTGGTGCCGTCGCTGCCGCGGCCCAGCTGGGTGAGGCGAACGGAGCTGTTCGGGGCGACGCGCGCCACGCTGCCGTCTTCGAACTCAATCTCCAGGCGGCCATTGGCGCCGGTGACGAAGCGCATTCCCTCCACGGCCGGCATATTCGGCTCGGCCTGAGGAAACACAAGCTGGCCCTGCTGAAAGACCTGGACCTGGCCTTCCACGTCGCTGAGGCGGACGGCGCGGACGGTGTTCTGGTCCTGGCTGGCCGGCGGGGGGACCTGCATGTCGGCCGGGGGCGGCGGGGCCAGCTGGGAGCCGGAGTCGTCGGTTGCATCCTGGGCGAAGGCTCCGGCGACCGTGAGCGCAAAGGCGAGAATGGCGGAAAGAATGAGAAGGCGGCGAATCGGTTTGGGGGAACGGATTCCTAACTGACGAGAACGAAACGAGTAGCGGCGCCCCATAGCGGCACCTCCTGACGGAACCACAACTCCGCTGCCTAATAAACGCACGAGGATGGCATTAAGTTTCGACTCAATTGTCGCATGCAGGGGGCGCGGGCGACGCGAAATGTGGCTGGCCAGCGCCGGGCGAGCGGCGGGGGGGATCAGTTTCGCTTTGGGGGGTCCTCGCAGCGGCTGAGGAGGACCTGGGCGCGCTTGCGGGCTCGATCCATCACCATCTCATCCTGGGCGATGGTCTGGAGCTCTGGAGCGATGTTCGGCAGGTCGGAAGCGCGCTGTTCCCGGATGGCATCCTGCAGGGAGGCGAGCTCAGAATCAAGCCCGAGGCGATCGTGCTGGTCTTCCATATCCAGGCGGCGGCCGATCTCAAGGGTAAAGGCGACGGCATTCAGCTGATCGGCAATGCGCTGCAGTTCGGGATCGGAGCCCCAAATGAAAGCGCAGGTGCCGTGGCCGTCCGGGCCGGTATAGGTGAGGGTTTTGTTGCCGGTAAACGCCATGCCGGCACGACCGCGATCGCAATGGTCGTTAAAGAACTCGTGAGAGCGGGCATAGGCAAACAACTGAGCGCGGAGCCCGTCGTCGAGGTGGATGGCGCGATCGATGGGAGCCGGCATAATGCTGTCGGCGGAATCCCAGGTGGCTTGTCCGGGCTGGGAGACAAAGTGGCCGGCGCCGGATTCATCGATGCTGATGGTGTAACGCGACGGCTGGAGCTGGGGGTGCTCAAAGGTATAGACGATGCGGGCCGAGGCCTGCGCTGAGGCGGGCGGAGCAGCGAGGGCGGGAAGGGAACCGAGCAGCAACATTGCAAACATCGAGGAACGCATGGCTAAGCGCGGGCCTCCTGGAGCGCCAGGGTCTGGGCGTGATGGATGTGGCAGATGGCGATGGCCAGCGCGTCCGCCGCGTCGGCCGGCTCCGGGGCGAAGGCGAGATGGAGCAGGCGCGCGACCATGAACTGAACCTGCTGTTTGGCGGCCAGGCCATACCCCGTGACGGTGGACTTGATGGTGAGCGGGGCGTATTCGGCGATGGGAATTCCGGCCCCGGCAGCGGCCAGCAGCGCGACTCCGCGCACATGCCCCAGCTTAATGGCCGATTTGGCGTTGATGGAGTAAAAGACCTCTTCAACGGCGACAACTTCGGGTTGCCAGTGCTGGAAGAGCGCGAGCAGTTCAGAATGGATGAGCGCGAGACGCTGCGGCAAAAGCGATTTCTTGGGGGGGCAGATGCCGCCCGCGGCCAGCCAGACCAAACCCGGCCGGCGAGCGCTGTCATCCCACTCGACGACACCGTATCCGGTCGTTTCTGTTCCGCAGTCGATGCCGCAGACGCGCATAGTCCGAACCTCAACGGATCGAAGGAGAATCTACGGGTCAGTGTAGCGCAGGCGGGGAACGGCTGCGAGGGGAAAAAGCGCTCAGGCGGGCGCGGGGAACAACGGGAAATATCCCTCAGCGGCTGAAGCCGGATTCACTTTGCAGTCGTCGTGGCACGGCTGAAGCCGTGCCCTTTCAAAACAGCGTGGTGTTCGGAGTTTGCTAGCGTGAAACTCCTTCCAGGGGCGAGCTGGCGGTGGCGTAGAGCTTACGAGGCATGCGTCCCGCGATGTACGCCTGCCGGCCGGCCAGAACGGCATGCTGCATGGCTTCGGCCATCAGGATCGGATTCGACGCGGCAGCGATCGCGGTGTTCATCAGGACGCCGTCGGCGCCCAGTTCCATGGCCAGCGCAGCGTCGGACGCGGTGCCCACACCGGCGTCGACGATGAGCGGAACCTCGGTGATCTTCTCGCGGAGGATCTGGAGCGTGGCGCGGTTCTGAATGCCCAGGCCAGAGCCGATGGGCGCGGCGAGCGGCATCACGGCCGCAGCGCCGGCGTCGACGAGGCGACGCGCGAAGACAATGTCGTCGGAGGTGTAGGGCAGGACGGTGAAGCCTTCCTTCACCAGCGTGCGCGTGGCTTCGAGCGTGGCCTGCACATCGGGGTAGAGGGTGGCCAGATCGCCGATGACCTCAATCTTGACCCAGTCGGAGAGGCCGACTTCGCGGGCGAGCCGGGCGGCGCGGATGGCCTCGTCGGCGGTATAGCAGCCGGCGGTGTTGGGCAGCAGGGAATAGCGGCGGGGATCGATGAAATCGAGCAGGGAATCGCGGGAGCGGTCGAGGTTCACGCGGCGCACGGCCACGGTGACCAATTCGGCGCCCGAGGCTTCGATGGCTGCCTGGGTTTCCGGGCCGTCCTTATATTTGCCGGTGCCGACGATGAGCCGCGACTGAAAAGCCTTGCCTGCGATGACGAGGGGTTCCATGGGGTTATTGTAAGTCCGCGTCGAGGGCGGGTGCGGCGACGGTTACCAGATCGTGCGGAGCGCGCGCGAGCGTCGGATGTTGCGGTCGGCCGTGACCAGCGGGGCATCGGCCACCAGAGCGGTAGCGGCAATGATGCGGTCGAAGGGATCGGAGGGGAAGCTGGAAGGCAGTTGCGCAGCGGCGAGGGCGATTTGCGACGTGAGCGGGCTCACGACAAAGCGGCGTTCGATAAATGCAAGCAGCTCTCCGGGCGGCAGGGACGACTGAATTCTCCCTCGCAGCACTCCCCGCGCAATCTCATAGAGCGACTGGCCGGAGATGATGGGACGCCGGCCTGCCGTCTCCACCTCAGCGATGGCGCTCTTTGCAGCCGGCGACAGACGTGCAGGGTTTTCGAGCAGCCAAAGCAGCACGTGCGTGTCGAGGAGGATCACTTTCCCGCCCTGAACGCAACCCTCGACGACGCCTTTGCTGCCGACTTCTTCTTTTTGCGCTCAAATTCTTCCCTTTCCGGCGTGCCGGGAGGAAAGATGTCCTCATCCCATTCCCACGGTTCGACGATCGGGGAGAGGATGTCGCCGACAATCTTCAGCTTGCCTTTGAGTGCTCCGAAAAGACTCTCCGGCTTGCTTTCAGCGAGGGGGACGAGTTGCGCCACGGGTTTGCCACGCTTGGTGATAAGGATTGGCTCACCGGTCTCCTGAACCTCATTGAGGAGGGCGAGACATTTCGCTTTGAATGCGCCCGCGCCTATAGTGTTCATGACGAGACAACTCTCCTGACCATGGTCATTTTACCATGGTCATGTCGCGGCCGCTCCAGGCAGATGAGGCGATCTTCCCCGCACAACGTGAAAGGCCCGCAGCCGAGTTGGGCATGCGGGCCTGGTTCACCGGTGGACTGTGGAGATTGACCTGAGGTGCCTCTTACCTGCGTACGGGGTCCCCGGCGAGCTTGCTCGCAGGGGTCGTGGGGCGGGCCTCGGCGGTTGGTTAACGCCAGGACTTAGGTTTCCGGCGAGAAGCGGCTCTAAGCCTCAGTCACCTCACGTGGCGTACAACTACTACCGTCAGAATTTTTCATTGGCTGGATCATCCTCCTTTCCCGTGTACTGCCAAGTTAACCGGGAAGCGGTGGTGAGATCAAGTGGGAGCGAGCCGCGCTACCAGGAGTGCCAGGAACCGTCGTGCTCAACGAGCGAGACGTCGACGCCGAAGAGGGCGCGCAGCGTCTCCGCGGTGATGAGGTCGCGCCTGGGGCCGTCGGCGAAGATGCGGCCCTGGCGCATCATGATGACGCGGTCGATCTCGGGCAGAATGTCGGCGAGATGGTGGGTGACCATCAGGATGCCGACACCCTGGCGGGCGACGCGGCGCAGGGCTTCGCGCAACTCGCGCTGGGCAGCGAGGTCGAGCGCGTTGGAGGGCTCATCGAGCAGCAGCATCTGCGGCTGATGCACGAGGGCACGCGCGATCATGATGCGGCGCTGCTCGCCGGCCGACATGGCGCCGACCAGCCGCGAGGCAAGATGCTCGGCCTGCATCAGATGCAGTGCTTCACGGGCGCGCTCGCGCATTTGCGGCGTTACTTCGAGATTGGGCCAGAGCGTCGAGGCGGAAAAGAATCCGGCGGTGACGGCATCGAGGCCCGACGTGACGGGGGTGCGCTCGCCGGGCAATTCGGCGGAGACGACGCCGAGATGGGAACGCAGCTGGGAAACATCCCAGCGCTTGCGGCCGAGCAGAAAAAGCTGCGTCTCCGGCGTGGCGATGGGGTAGCACTGGCAGGTGAGGGTTTTGATCAGCGTGGATTTGCCGCATCCATTGGGGCCGAGGATGGCGACGTGCTCGCCATGGCCAATGCGAAGGGAGAGATCGTGGAGGACGACGTTATCGCCGCGCGCGACGCTGACGTGCTGCATGAAAAGGAAATCGGGCTCTTGATTCACGCGCGGCGGCAGGCTCCCTGAGAGATTATTGCAAAGCGGATGCGCGCGGCGATGCGCTCAAGCTGCGCTCTGCTTCCATGACACAGCCCGCAGGGATCGACAAGCTGGATTTGCGGTGGGTAACCACGCTTGATGAGCCCCTGTGGATGGAATCGCTGAGAGCGCGCGGATGTCTGATTTACTGGTAGTGAGCCTTGCGGGGCTATTGATTTGCGATGAGTGAACAATCTTTGATTGCAGCAGAAGGATTGCCGCGTGGATTTCGCTTCGCGGCGGTGAAGGCCGGCATCAAGCCAAGCGGCAAGCCTGATTTTGCGGTCGCGGTTGCGGACCAAACAGCAAGCGCGGCCGCCATGTTCACGGCCAATCGCGTGCAGGCTGCGCCGATTACCGTGGGCCGGCGGCATTTGGAGCGCGGCACAGGATTGATCCGTGCGGTGGCCGTGAACGCCGGCAACGCGAATTGCGCGACCGGCGAGGCGGGACTGCGCGCAGCCGAGCAGGTGTGCAAGGCGGCGGCGAAGGCGTTCGGCTGCGAGGCGCACGAGGTGATTCCGTCGTCGACCGGAATCATCGGAGTGCCGTTGCCGGCGGAGAAGCTGGTGGCTGCCATGCCGGCTGCGAAGAACGCATTGCGCGCCGATGCGGACGGGTTCGCGGCGTTTGCGCAGGCCATTCTGACGACGGATACGCGGGCCAAAATGGCGCACGCGGAATTCGAGCGCGACGGGAAGCAGGTGCGGATCGCAGGCGTGTGCAAGGGCGCGGGGATGATTCACCCGCGGCTTGAATCGGCGATGGCTCCGGGGGGATCGGCGCTGCACGCGACGATGCTGGTGTATCTGTTCACCGATGCGGCGGTGCACCCCACGGCTCTCGATCGCTATTTGCGCGCGGCGACGGAGGTGAGCTTCAACCGCATCTCGATTGACGGCGACACATCGACGAACGATACGGTGCTGCTGATGGCGTCGGGCGCGTCGGGAGTGGACGTGTGGGCCGAAGACTCGGAATTTGCAGAGGCGCTGGCTCGCGTCTGCACGTCGCTGGCGAAACAGATTGTCGCTGATGGAGAGGGCGTGCAGCATGTGGTGGAGCTGCAGATTGAGGGCGCCGCGAATGATGCGGACGCGCTCAAGGTGGCGAAGGCCATCGCGCATTCGCCGCTGGTCAAGACGGCATGGTCGGGCTGCGATCCCAACTGGGGACGGCTGATGGCCGCGGCGGGATATTCGGGCGCGGAAATCGATGCGGCAAAGATTGCGATTTGGTTCGGGAAATTGCCCATCTGCGTGAACGGCGGCCGCGTCGCGAACTACAACGAGCAGGCCGCGCACGAGTACCTGAAGCAGCCGGGGTATTCGATTCGCATCGATCTCGGCATGGGCAGCGGTCAATGCCGATTCTGGACATGCGATCTGAGCGCTGAGTACGTGCGCATCAATGCCGACTACTCGACGTAACTGCAGTACTCGCGGCGGCGAACGCAGACGTTTGATCAAAATGAGACACCGCGAGCGAGAGTGCATCGCGGAAAGTGCAGAACGCTGAAGGGCGCATCATTTCTGAAGTGCAGGCGCGCGCAGACGAGTATTGCACAGGGTTATTCACAAAGCTGTTGAAATTCGGAACCGCTCGCGGGCGAGTAGCGCCAAGGTAACCTGGGCCGAGCGCTCGGCACGGCGATCCATCGCGCTGCGCTACAATTTTCATAGAGTTGGTCCTGCTCAACGCGCCGCCCGCTGACGGAGGAGAGAAGGTCATTCCCCACACCGGCGGCCGCGGGAAATCTCTCAGAGAACCATGGCAATCCAGGCGAAGACAGCAGTGCGGTCTGCCGCGGCGAACGGCAAAAACGGGCACTCCCTCATCAGCGATGCGAAGTTCCGCCAGCTTTATGCGCTGGCGCTGCGGTTGCAGTGTTTGGGAGCGGATTCGTCCGGATGGAGCCCGCGCGCGGCGGCCCTGCGCAGATTTGCTGCTGCGTTGTCCGGTGTCGCCGCCGACCTGCGTGAGGGTGATTCCATTTTCGCCGGCGATGCAGGGCCGATGGCAGACCTATTGCGGGATGAGTTGCGCACAGCCCTTGATTCATCCTGCGGCAACGCTGGGCAGCAACGATTCGCCGAGGGGCTGGGCGGTGCCGCGCGAGACCAGTTGCTGAAGAATGGGCGCGTCACGGTCATGCTGTTCCCCGCGCAGGCCGTGGAGAGCTCCCTGTTTGAGGCGCACGCCATGGCGAGCAGCGCCAGGCTGCCGGTCCTCTTTATCGAAGAGGGCTCGCGAGGGGTCAGCGCGCAGAAGCGGCAGCGTGGGCGGTCAGCGAGGGCCGCAGCGCCGGTACATGCCATGCCGGCGATTCCAGTGGATGCGCACGACGTGATCGCGATGTACCGTGTCGCGCACGAATCGATTGCCCGGGCGCGCGAAGGCAGCGGCCCTACGCGCATTGTTTGCCTGGAAGCGCCGCTCGCGGCCGGACACACTGCCGATGCGGTAACGGACCTGGAACTCTGGCTCGCCGCCCGAGGGCTGCCTGCGCGCACATGGCGGCAGGAGATCCTCGCAGCAGCGCAGAGCAGAACGACGGCGTGAGGGCAGCCCCGGGAACATTCAGGATTGAGGATTATGACGACTAAAGTGACGGTCCCCGTGCAGAACGATTTTTCGCAGGAGCTTCGTGAGTGGATCGAAGCGTTCGATGAGCTGGTGGTGGGCGAGGGCCCCGATCAGGGCGCCGAGTTGCTGGCGGCGCTGAAGCAGCGCGCCCGCGAAGCGGGCATCTCGCAGCCCAGCGAGCTGACCACGCCGTACGTGAACACGATTCCGAAGCATGAGGAAGTGCCCTACCCGGGCGATCGGCAGCTGGAGCGGCGCATCGAGAGCCTGATTCGCTGGAACGCGATGGCCATGGTGCACGGGCAGAATAAGCTCGACCACGGCATCGGCGGACACATCGCGACTTATTCGTCGCTGGCCACGCTGCTCGAGGTGGGCTTCAACCATTTCTTCCACGCGAAGTACGGAGATCAGCCGGGCGACCTGATTTATTTCCAGGGGCACGCGAGCCCCGGGATTTACGCGCGGGCGTTTCTGCTGGGGCGGCTCGACGAACAGCGGGTGCTGAACTTCCGGCATGAGCTCCGCGACACGCCGGGGCTGTCGTCCTATCCGCACCCCTGGCTGATGCCGGATTTCTGGCGCTTCCCGACGGTGTCGATGGGGATTGGTCCGCTGAACGCGGTGTATCAGGCGCGGTTCATGCGGTATCTCGAGAATCGCGGGCTCATTGAGAAGACGCCGCGCAAGATCTGGGCGTTTGTCGGCGACGGCGAGACGGATGAGGTGGACACGCTGGGCGCGCTCTCGATGGGGCGGCGCGAAAAGCTGGACAACCTGATCTTCGTGGTCAACTGCAACCTGCAGCGGCTGGACGGTCCGGTGCGCGGGAACAGCCGCATCATCGACGAGCTGGAAGCGGTGTTCCATGGCGCGGGCTGGAACGTAATCAAGGTGATCTGGGGATCGGACTGGGACGAATTGTTCGAGCGCGACCACACCGGGCTGCTGCTGAAGCGCATGGAAGAGTGCGTGGATGGCGAATACCAGGCCTTCAAGGCGAAGGGCGGCGCGTACATTCGCCAGGAATTCTTCGGGAAATATCCGGAGCTGCTGAGGCTGGTCGAGCACATGTCCGATGACGAGATCTTCCATCTGCATCGCGGCGGACACGATGCGCGCAAGATCTACAACGCGTACAAGCGGGCGGTCGAGCACAAGGGCGGGCCGACGGTGATCCTCGCCAAAACGGTGAAGGGCTACGGGCTGGGCAGCACGCAGGCACGCAACGCGTCGCACCAGGAGAAGAAGGTGGCCGACGACGCGCTGGTGGATTTTGCGCATCGCTACGAGTTGCCGATTTCGGATGCCGACGCGAAGGCGGGCAAGCTGTTTCGTCCGCCGCAGGAGGCGCCGGAGATGGCGTACATGCACGCGCGGCGCCAGGGACTGGGCGGCTATATGCCGAAGCGCGACGTTCCGCCCATCGAGTACAAAGCGCCGGAGCTGGACTCGTTTGCTGAATGGACCGGCGGATCGCGGGGACGCGCGGTTTCGACGACGATGGGATTTGTCAGCATCCTGCGGCACCTGATGAAGGACGAGCAGACCGGCAAGTTGATCGTCCCCATCGTGCCCGATGAGGGACGGACGTTCGGCCTCGAGTCGGCGATCCGGCAGGTGGGCATTTACGCAAGCGAAGGGCAGAAGTACAAGCCGCACGATGTGGACATGCTGCTGTTCTATCGCGAAGAGAAGAACGGGCAGATTCTCGAAGAAGGAATTACCGAGGCGGGATCGATGGCCTCGTTCACGGCGGCGGGCACGGCTTACGCGAACTACCACGTGCCGATGATCCCGTTCTACATGTACTACTCGATGTTTGGGTTTCAGCGCGTGGGCGACATGATGTGGGCCTTTGCGGATGCGCGCGGCAAGGGATTCCTGATGGCCGGCACCGCGGGCCGCACCACCATGACCGGCGAAGGGCTGCAGCACCAGGACGGGCACAGCCATGTGCTGATGAGCACGATTCCGACCTGCCTGAGCTACGATCCCGCCTACGTGTACGAGCTGGCGGTGATCGTGCAGGACGGGCTGAAGCGGATGTACGAGCAGCGCGAGGACGTCTTCTACTACATCACGATGTACAACGAAGATTACGCGATGCCGGAGATGCCGGAGGGCGGGCGCGAGGGCATTCTGCGCGGGATTTACCGGCTGCGTCCTGCCGCCGGCGGCAAAGCGGTGGCGCAGCTGTTCGGCAGTGGTCCGATTCTGAATGAGGTGCTGCGGGCTCAGGAAATTCTCGCCGAGAAGTATGGCGTGCAGACGGACGTGTGGAGCGTGACCAGCTACAACGAGCTGCGCCGCGAGGCTCTGGGCGTGGAGCGCTGGAACCGCCTGCATCCTGCCGAGGCGGAGAAGACGCCGTACATCGTCTCGGCTTTGAGCAAGGCAAAGGGGCCGATTATCGCGGCGACGGATTACATGAAGGCGGTTCCGGACCAGCTCGCTCCCTGGCTGACCACGCGTCTGGTCTCGCTGGGAACGGACGGGTTCGGGCGCAGCGACAACCGCGAGCATCTGCGGCGGCATTTCGAAGTGAATGCGGAATCGGTGGTGACCGCGACGCTTGCGAAGCTGGCGCGCGAGGGCAAATTCGACGCGAAAAAGGCGCAGCAGGCGTACAGCGACCTGGGCGTGGATGCGGATCGCGACGACCCGGCGCACCTGTAAGCGAGTCGCGCGCGTCAACCTGCTTTTTATGGCGCCGGGAGTGCGGTCGCGATCCGTCGCCGGACCCTTGACATTGAAGGTTCAATCGTCCAGGCTGAAGTCACCGTGCAACTTGCCAGAAGCGGAGCTGTTTCAGGGCTCGTGGAGAGCCCCGCTTCGGTCGTCTACCCTGCCCGAATCGGCACGAACACACCGAGGTGTCCTTGAAGTTTCCGTATTTCCTTGCTGCAGTTCTGTTGTCAGGAGCCATTGTGTCTCAGGCATCGGCACAGGTGCCGCCGGCGGTGATCAGTACCAGCGCGGAAGGGTCCACCTATGTGCCGATGGACAGCTGGATGTATCCGGCGCTCGACCGGCTGCACTCTCTCGGCTATCTCAACACCGCATTTTTCGGATTGCGTCCCTGGACGCGCCTGAGCATTCTGCACATGCTGCAGGAAAGCGCGGACCGCATCGACAGCGACTCGAACAACGACGAGGCGCGTGCCATTTACCTGGCACTGCGCGAGGAACTGCAGCCGGACCTCGATAACGCGACGGAACTCAACCATCCCAGGGCGGAACTGGAGAGCGTCTACACGCAGTTTCGCGGCATCACGGGGCTTCCGCTGCGCGACAGCTACCATCTCGGCCAGTCGATCATCAACGACTACGGACGTCCGTACGAGGCGGGGTTCAACAGCTACAGCGGGTTCAGCGCGCGGGCTGAGGCCGGGCGCTTCACGCTCTACTATCGCGGCGAATATCAGTATGCGCCGAGCGCAGTCGGCTATTCGCCTGCGCTTTTTACGTACCTCTCCGAGACGGTGGACGATATTCCAGTGGCCAACGACCCGGTGCAGGCCACAATTCCGGCCGCCAATATCGCGAGCACCAGCGTCGCCCGCGTGATGGAAGCCTCGCTCTCGTACCACCTGCTGAACCATGAAGTGTCGTTCGGCAAGAACGATCACTGGCTGGCGCCCGATCGTGGCGGCGCAATGCTGTGGAGCACGAACGCGGAAGACACCTACGGTTTTCAGATCGACCGCGTCGAACCGCTGTGGGTTCCGGGGCTTTCCCGGCTGGCCGGGAAATTCCGCTATGACTTCTCGGTGGGCACCCTGAAGGGGCACACCTACCCCAACGATCCGTGGATTCACGTGGAGAACATCAGTTTCAAGCCCTCCGTGAACATGGAGATTGGATTCGACCGCATCGTCATCTGGGGCGGCAAGGGCCATGAGCCAGTCAACCTGCACACCTTTCTGCGCAGCTTCTTCAGCGCCGCCGCTCCCAATGGCAAGGTCAAGCATTCGCCGCAGGATCCCGGAGCTCGCTTCACTTCGGCTGAATTCGAATACCGGCTGCCGAGGCTCAGGAACTGGCTGACGATCTACACCGACTCGGTGATCCACGACAACGTCAGCACGGTCGTCGATCCGCGCTCGGACGGATTGCGTCCCGGCATTTATCTGTCGCAGTTCCCCGGCGCGCCCCATCTGGACCTGCGCGTGGAAGCGGCAACCACCGACCCCGGCCATGTGGGAACGCGGGATAGCCTCGGCCGCTGGCTGTATTGGGAAGTTGTGGAGCGGCAGGGAGTCACCAACAAGGGTTTCCTGCTCGGAGATAACATCGGGCGGCAGGACAAGGGCGGCCAGGCCTGGCTGACGTACCATCTTTCTCCGCAGGAAGAGATTCAGCTCACGTATCGCAACGCCAAAGCGTCGAACGCTTTCATCCAGGGCGGCACGACCCAGAACGAGTTCGGCGGGCTCATTCGCAAGCGCATCGGCAGGCAACTCGAGGTGCTGGGCACGGTGCAGTACGAGGGCTGGAAGGCGCCCGTTTACCAGACGGGCGCGCAGAGCGACACTGAGGCTGCTGCGCAAATTACCTGGTACCCACGGCAGAAATCGCAATAAGGGGCTTTCGCATTGCCAAATTCCCCCATGCGGCCCGCTCGTCGCGGGGGTCGATCGAACGCCATCTCTCATCTCCGGGCAGGCTGCGGGAGCGCGTGCGCCCGTTGCGGCGGGCTTGTCCGAATTGCGGCGGTTTTCGGAGCGATCTGGCTGGGCGCGTGCTGCGCCGCGGCCGCACAGACGACTTCATCCGCTGCGGCGCCTTTTGACGAGGCGGTCACGATGACGGTGGACAGCACGCAGGGGTCGGAATACGTGCCGATGGACAGCTGGATCTACCCGGCACTGCACCGGCTGCATGCACTCGGCTACCTGGACAGCGCATTTCTCGGGCTGCGGCCCTGGACGCGGCTGAGCATTGTGCACATGCTCGGCGAAACGGCGTCGCGGATCGAATCGAATCCGCAGGACGAAGAGGCGCGCGATATTTATCTGGCGCTGGTGCGCGAGTTGCAGCGGGACATCGATGAGGGCGCGGGGGAAAAGCGAGTCTTCGCCCACCTCGACAGCGTCTACACGCAGCTGCGCGGTATCGCCGGCACGCCTTTGCGCGACAGCTACCATCTCGGCCAGAGCATCGTCGACGATTACGGGCGTCCGTACGAAGGCGGCTTCAATACCTACGACGGATTTGCGGCGCGCGCCGAGGCTGGACGCTTTTCGCTGTATTTTCGCGGCGAATACCAGCATGCTCCCGGCGCTGCGGGATATTCACCGGCATTGGCGACGTTTCTTTCGCAGAACCTCGACAACATTCCGATTGCCACGAATCCGCATCAGGACACCATCCCGGAAGGGCCGATTGCCACTGCCGACTACGCGCGGGTGATGGAAGCCAACCTGTCGTACCATCTGCTCGGCCATGAGATTTCGCTGGGGAAGAGCGATCACTGGCTGGGACCGGACCGCGGCGCCAGCATGCTTTGGAGCAATAACGCGGAAGACATTTACGAGTTCCAGATCGACCGCGTGGAACCGCTGCGCATTCCCCTGATTTCGTCGCTGCTGGGGCCTTTCCGCTACGAATTATTCGTCGGCAGCCTCAAGGGCCATACCGATCCCAACGATCCATGGGTCCACATGGAAAAAATCAGTTTCAAGCCGACGAGGAACGTGGAGATCGGCTTCGATCGCATGGTGATCTGGGGCGGCAAGGGCCATGAGCCCATCACGCTGCACACATTTCTCAGGAGCTTCTTCAGCTTCCATAACGTGACGCCGGCGGAGAAGGATTCACCCAAAGATCCGGGCGCGCGCTTCAGCACGTTCGATTTCAATTACCGGCTGCCTTTCCTGCGCAAGTGGGTCACGCTGTACACCGATTCGCTGGTGCACGACGATGTGAGCCCGCCCGATGCGCCGCGCCGCGCCGCCATCCATCCGGGCATCTACCTGTCGCGGATTCCCGGAGCGCCGCGCTTCGACTTCCGGGCGGAGGCGGCGAACACCGATCCCAGTGCCATCGGCCGTCGCGCCGGAACCGGCCAGTTCTATGACTACGAGACCATCCAGAAGCAGGGCCCCACGAACAAGGGCTTCCTGGTGGGCGACTGGGTCGGCCGGCAGGGCAAGGGCTACCAAAGCTGGCTCACCTACCACATCTCGCCGGACGAAGACATCCAGCTCAGCTATCGGAACGCCAAGGCGGCCACGCAGTTTATCCCGGGCGGCACGACGCAGAACGATTTCGCCGGGGAAGTCCGCAAGCGCATCGGCAAAGAGATTGAGGTGCAGGGGTGGGTGCAGTACGAGGGCTGGAAGGCTCCCCTCTACAAAACCGGCGCGCAGAGCGACACCACCGCAGCCGCGCAAATCACCTGGTATCCGCGGGAGAAGTCGCAGCAGTGAATTTGTTTTCTGCCCTCCAGGCTGGGGCGGAGGGTGCTCGGAGGCGCAGACGAAATTCAGCTGCGCAGGCGCGCCAGCAGGTCCTGCGGGTGTACCGGCTTGGCCAGGATCTCGAATTCGTGGCCCTGGGCGCGCACGCGGTCGAGCAGATCGGCCGTGGCGGCCTGTCCGGAAAAGAGCAGAATCTTGCAGCCCGGCAGCATGCTGCGAATCTTGATGGCCGCGTCTATCCCGTTCAGATCGGTCATGATCACGTCGCTGATGAGCATGTCTGGTTTGAGAACCTCAGCCATCTCGACAGCTCTTTCGCCGCTGTAGACGGCGGTCGCCTCGAATCCGCTTTGGTTGAGAATAATCGCCAGAGTATCGGCGATCACGCGCTCATCGTCTGCGACAAGCACCCTGGGTCTTGCCTGGTTCGCCGTCTGCTGTTCGGACATTCGACTCTTACCAAATCCTTGTCGTCAAAAGAGTAAGGAGAACTGAGGATGCAGAACACCCTGCGGACACTGCGGGCAGTGCGCCGGAAGAAACTGCAGCTATGATGATACGCTGGCTGCGGGAGATGCTTCATCCGGCAGCAACGCCCCCATTTTAAAGTGGATACACGCTGAAACCGGCATCGTCGCTCCCGATTCACAACCAAAACGCGCCCCGCAAAGCCTTGCGGAACCCAATGTAACCTATGACCGAACCGATCATCCAGGCACGGCAGGTGGAAAAATACTATGCGCAGTCACGCGACGCGCGCATCCAGGTGATCTCGGCGACCGACCTGGCCATCTACCCCGGCGAGATCGTCGCGCTGCTGGGGCCTTCGGGGTCGGGCAAATCGACGCTGCTGCGGATGCTGTCGGGGCTGTCGCGGCCTTCGGCCGGCAGCGTGCTGTGGCACGGCAAAGATGTCAATTCTACGGAGATCAACGTCTCCATCGTCTTCCAGAGCTTTGCTCTCTTCCCCTGGCTCACTGTCCTTGAGAACGTGGAGGCGCCGCTGAAGGCGCGGGGCATGGATGCTGCGGACCGGAATCGCCGCAGCCTGCGGATTCTCGACACAGTCGGACTTGACGGATTCGAAGCTGCGTACCCGAAAGAGCTTTCCGGAGGCATGCGGCAGCGCGTCGGCTTCGCACGGGCGCTGGTCGTGGAGCCGGAGGTTCTCTTCATGGACGAGCCGTTCTCGGCGCTCGATGTGCTGACAGCCGATAACCTGCGCGGCGAACTGCTGGAGCTGTGGCAGAAGAAGACCATCCCCACGCAATCCATTTTCCTGGTGACGCACAATATCGAGGAAGCCGTGCTGCTGGCCGACCGCATCGTCGTGCTGGGCCGCAATCCCGGCCATGTGCGCACGGATTTCAAAGTCACCCTCACGCATCCGCGCGAGCGCAAGAACCCCGTCTTCACGGCGCTGGTGGATTACATCTACAAAGTGCTGACCCAGCCCGATGTGGCGCCAGCCGAAATGCCGAGGCTCGCCGACGGGCGGCGCGTGCGCGACCAGCGCCAGATGCGCTACGAGATGCTGCCCCACGCGCGGCCGGGCGGCATTGCCGGCCTGCTCGAGCTGATCATCGATCTCGGCGGGCGCACCGACATCTATCGCCTGGCCGATGAGCTGGCCTTCGAGATCGACGACCTGTTCCCCATCGTCGAAGCCGCGCAGTTGCTCGGCTTCCTGAAGGTGGAGGAAGGCGACGCCGCGATCACGCCGGAGGGCCGCGCCTACGCCGAATCGGAGATCCTGAAGCAGAAAGAGCTGTTTCGCCAGGCCGCGGTCGACCATGTGCTGCTGCTGCGGCAGATTACGCGAGCCCTGGCCAACAAGAGCGACCACTCCGTATCGGAAGAATTCTTCCTCGATCTGCTCGACGAGCAATTCAGCGACGAGGAGTGCACGCGGCAACTGGAGACGGCCATCAACTGGGGACGGTACGCGGAGCTGTTCGACTGGGATGATGCGCGGCGGCGCTTTGTGCTGCACGTGCACGAAGGCGAGGAGAGCCATGAGCCCGCCGAGGAGAATGCCGGATGATCGGCGGGCAGGGTGGCCGCGGACCCCGGAGCTGGCCACGGTTCACGCTGTCGCGCTCTCTGGTAGCGGAGCGCACCTGGCCCTTCTTCATCGATCTGAGCGTGGCGGCCGCGCTGCTGGCCGGCTTCTACGCCATCCTGTGGATCGCGAAGTTCTGGTTCAGCTCGGCGATTCCTGAAGTTGAGATTTACCGCTCGCCCGTGCATCTGCCGCTCTACGCTTTCTACTCCGTGGTGCGGATTTTTGTGGCGTATGCGCTGAGCCTGCTGTTTGCCATCGCCTACGGCTACACCGCGGCCTACAACAAGCGCCTGGAAGCGCTGATGATCGCGATTCTGGATATCCTGCAGTCCATTCCGGTCCTCAGTTTTTTGCCCGGTGTCATGCTGGCGATGATGTCGCTGTTTCCGTCGCGGCAGCTGGGTATTGAGTTCGGCGCGATTCTGCTCATCTTCACGGGCGAAGTGTGGAACATGGCGTTCAGCTTTTACACCTCGCTCAAGAGCATTCCGCGCGAGCTGATGGAAGCCTGCACGATCAATCGCTATTCGCGCTGGCAGCGCCTCTTTGAGCTGGAACTGCCTTTTGGCGCGATCGGGCTCATCTGGAATTCCATCGTTTCCGTCGCCAACGGCTGGTTCTTTCTCATGGTTTGCGAGATGTTCCCGGTGGGCAGCCGCAATTTCCGCCTGCCGGGGCTGGGTTCGTACCTGCAAACCGCCGCATCGCACGGCGACTGGGTCGCGATTACGTGGGGCCTGATCACCATGGTGCTGATCATTGTGCTCACCGATCAGGTGCTGTGGCGGCCGCTCATCGCCTGGTCCGACAAATTCAAATTCGAGAGCGTCGAGAGCAGCAGCCGGGTCACCTCTCCGGTGCTCGATGCGCTGCGCAATTCACGCGTGGTGGGCATCATCAATCGCTACACGTTCCGTCCCATGGCCGAGCGGCTGTACATGGATTTGGCGGCGCGACGGCGGAACAAGAGGCCGCGTCCGGCGGCGCAGGAAGCACGCAGAAGCACCACAGCGATCTACCTTCTCGTCGCGGCGGCTGTGCTGGTGGTCGTCGCCATCGCCGCGTTCCACGGCCTGCTGCTGCTGAAAGACATACACCGGCAGGAGTTTCTCAGTCTGCTGGCCGGGGCGGGGCTCACCTTCGTGCGCGTCACTGCGGCGCTGCTGATCGGGTCGCTGTGGACGATACCCGTGGGCGTGGCGATCGGGTTCAACCCGCGGCTCTCGCACCTGGCGCAGCCCATTGCGCAGATTGCCGCGTCGTTCCCGGCAACGGCGCTGTTCCCGCTGATCCTGGTTGCGCTGATGCGGATGGGGCTGGGCCTCGGCATCGGATCCGTCGCCCTGATGCTGCTGGCGGCGCAGTGGTACATCCTGTTCAACGTCATCGCCGGCGCGCAGGCCATCCCCTCCGACCTGCGCGAGGTCTCGACGCTCTTCCGTTTCCGCGACGTGCAGCGGTGGACGACGGTGATCCTGCCGGGGATTTTTCCGTTTCTGATTACCGGCCTGATCACGGCCTCCGGCGGCGCATGGAACGCCTCCATCGTCGCCGAATACTTCCAGCTCAAAGGCCAGACGCTGGCAACGCTGGGCCTGGGCGCGCAGATCAGCGCCGCCAGCGATCGGGGGAATTATCCTGTGCTGCTGGCCGCGACCGTGATCATGGCGCTCATGGTGGTGACGGTGAACCGGCTCGTGTGGCGGCCTTTGTATCACCTGGCCGAGACGAAGTACCGGCTGGACTGAGGGAAAACGAGCGCCCGCCTGGCGGTGCATCGGCCTCGCCCCGATTTCCTGCTTCGCCCCCCGAACCTATCCCTCGCTGGAAATTTTCCTTCTCGCGCTGTTAACCGAATCGCCCGGCGGCCGTTGTAGAGGGTGAATACGCAGTCAGACATCAATTTCTCGGGGGTTTGGCCATGAGCGGTTTTTGGGACAACGTGCAGAACGCGATCGTCGGATTTTGCGTTTGCTGGGTCATCTGGGTGATCTTCAGTTCGGTGCGGCGCTACTTCATCGCGAGAGCGAAAGCGGGCTTGCAGGAAAAGATCCTGCAGCGCATCGACACGTCGGAAGCCCTGGTGACGCTGGCTGCCAGCGACTCAGGACGCCGCTTCCTCGAATCGATGACGGTCGAGGAGACGCCGCCGAGCTCGCCGTTGAATCGCATTCTCTTTGGCGTGCAGGCGGGCTGCGTCCTGATTTTCTTCGGCGCTTCGATGCTCCTGGTGCACCACCACACGTACGATCCGCAAGCCGGGTTTATGATCGTGGGCATAGGAGCGATCGGCCTTGGACTTGGCTTTCTCGTCGCGGCTGCGGCCAGCGTTTTCGTCTCGAACCAGCTGGGGCTCTTTAGCCGTGAATCCCGCGGGTGAATCGAGCGGCGGAGTCCTCGCGGGTGCGCTCAACGGTGAGCCCCTGAGGGCCTCGGCGGCGCCGATGAGCGAGCCGGAGTTCCAGCGCCTCTACGAGGCCACCGCAGGCCCCATTCACGGCTATCTGGCGGCGGTTTCGGGACGAGCAGACGTCGCCGATGATCTGCTGCAGGAGACGTATTGCCGGATGCTGCTGCGCAGCAGTTCGGTGGCGCGCATGGATGCCGGCGAGACGCGGCGCTACCTGTTCCGCATCGCCACCAATCTGCTGCGCGACCGCTGGCGCTCGGGCGAAGACCGGCCATTCAGCGAACCCGTGGAAGCCGGTGAGAGCCGCGGCTACGAGACTTCCATCGATGTCCGGGCGATGCTCGAGCATCTGAAACCAAAAGAGCGCGAATTGCTCTGGCTCGCCTATGTGGAAGGGATGGATCATGCGGAGATCGCAGCCGCGACCGGCCTCGGACGGCTCAGCGTCCGCACGCTGCTGTTTCGCGCCCGCCACAAAGCAAGAAAGTTCCTCACCCCTGGGAGAGAAGCATGATGAGCCATGATGACGATCAGCTCCGCGAGGCGCTGCGGGCTCACGCCGCGAAGATGGCCGCCGCGCAACCCCTGCCGGCCGCGTCCGCGATTTGGCTGCGCGCCGAAC
>JBARMS010000230.1:0-10343 GCA_049802575.1 Acidobacteriaceae bacterium
CGACAACTACGGCCACGATACGCAGGGGTACTGTGTCGCGGTCTTCGGCGCGGGTTTCGTGACGCACCAGAGCCTGGTCCGCGGCAATCTCTGCATCAACAACGGCCGCAGCCCCCGCATGGCAAAAAATGAAGGAGCCATCTATATCTACACCTGGAACGGCGGCTCCATTGACGGCCTCACCGTTGTGCACAACACCGTCGAGTGGAGCCCCTTCAACAATGCACCGCCCATTCTGAACAAGGCCGACCTCACCGGCAGCGCCGTTCTTCGCAACAACTCCATCTTCTCGACAGCTCCGTCGATGGTGGACACCAACACGTCTCTGTCCTTCGCTCAAAATCAGTACCGCTACTATGGACTCGGCAATCCGGTTTGGCGCTACGGCAGCCAGACCTACCCGAGCCTGCGCGCTCTCGAAGATGCAACGCACCAGGAATCCGGGAGCACCGAGATGCCTTTGGCGCTCCGCCTGTGGCCTGGGCTGCAATCCCCTGCCTCAGGGATATGGCGGCTCGACTGCACTCTGCCTGTATCCCTCAATACGCAGGGACTCCTGAACGATGCTGCGCTCCGCCAAATCATCGTCATCGAAAGTCAGGCGCAACAGTACTTCTCCAGGCGGCTCGAGGTTACCTTGCATCTCACTTCGCCCGATCCGAGCCTCTTCACCACCGCAGCGTTTCGCGACGCGCTGCTCGATCTCGATCTCGGCGCCATCACCGTGACGCACTCTCTCGCCACCGGTCCCGGGCAGATGACGCTCTCTGCACCCGACGGCAAGTCCGTTGCGCACTGGGATGGCTTCGCCGGTCCCGTTGCGCTTGGCGCCGTCCTGCGCCGGTCCCTGGGCGAACCGGTCTTCGCGCAAATGGATATCCATGCTGATGACAAATAGCAGCCGCCTTCCTGCGATCGTCCTGGCCGCCGGCGCTCTTATCCCCGCCATGCAGGCTCACCCTCAGCAGGAGCAGTACTCCCGCTCTCAGCTTGCGTCGCCGACTCTGCCCAATCCGATCACGGTGTACGACAACTGGTCTACATACGATGAGCTCTCCGACCACGTGCCGCTCACCGAGTCGCTGACCATGCAGGAACTCGATCAGCTCCTGCGCCTCCGCCGGGCCGGCGCGCACTTCGACTATTACGTCATCGACGCGTTCTGGTTCGATCCGGACGGAGGCTACCGCACCTGGCGCAAGCCGAACTTCCCCAACGGGCCTGACGCCTGGCTCGCGCAATGTAAGAAGAACGGCATTCTCCCCGGACTATGGTTCGGCACCAACGCGCTCGTGCACCTCAACGCTGCGCCCGCATGGCGCGATTCGCTCAACAAGCAAGGCACCGCGATGTCGATGTTCGAGGGCGGATTCCTGCCGGACTTCATGAACGTCCTGCAATTCTGGTATGACCGCGGCGTCAGGATGTTCCTCTTCGACTTTGCCGACCTCACCGCCGCTACGCCCCATGCCGAAGCGACGTTCTCGAAAGAGGAAATCGTCCGCCGCAACTCCGGCGCGCTGCGCGAGGCGCTCGCCGCCTTCCGCCGCAGGAACCCTGATGTCGTGCTCGAAGCCTTCAACGGCTTCGGCGGGACGATGGACACGACCACCTATCCCTTCCCCTTCAGGGATCCCGTCGACCTGCGGTGGCTGCAGGTCTTTGATGCGCTGTACTCCGGCGATCCGCGCCCGGGCGATGTGCCGGAGATGAACTTCTGGCGGACGCTCGAGATTTACTGCGACCATCAGGACCGCCGCTACGAGGATTCCGGCATCCCTGTCGAGCGCATCGACACCACCAGCTTCATGCCCGGCAAAACCGGCACCATCTACCGGCGCGCGTTTGCGGAGTGGAAGGGCTCGCTCATCCTGATGCTCGCCCGCGGCGGCTGGATCAACACCATTTACGGCAACCTCGAACTGATGTCTGACGCCGATGTGCGCTGGTTCGCCCGCGTTCAGTCGCTCTTCCTGCATTTGCAGTCCGTGGGCCGCATCCGCAGCTTCGGCGGCATCCCCGGCGACGCGCAGCCTTACGGCTGGGGAGCGCTCGATAGCCCCGGCAGCGTCTATGCCGTGGTCAATCCCGCCCAGTCAATGGCCACGATCCATCTTCCGCTGCTTTCACCGGACCAGCGACCCCTCACGCAGCCGCGCCTGCTCTTTCGCGACGCGGGGTCGGTCCCGCGCCTCGCCGCCGGCTCCATCCAGCTAGGTCCCGGCCAGATGGCGTTAATTGGATATGGGAAATATGCCAGTGCAAGTTACGATTTCGGCGTTCAGCCCGACATCGTTATCCCTGACTCCATCCGGCCTATCCCTGCGGACTTCAAAACCGTCGGCAAGGGCCAAATCCAGGCCACGATTTCTGTGCCCCCCGGCGGAGCTTTGCGCCTCATCATGCAGCAGTACGCGCCCGACGGCACGCTGCGTCGCACCTGGGCCGGCGACACCGACATGGGTCAGGTCTTCCTGCTCAAAGCCAGTCAGCAAGGCAGGGACCTGCCGATCCGCGAGGAGTACAACAAAGTCATCTGGGCAGGGCTTTCCTGGGCGGTCGGCGAGATCAGCCAGAAGGATCTGCGCCCGAACCAGCCCTTGACCCTCACCTTCCGGTCCACTGAAAAAGACCCCATCCCTCTCAAAGGCCAGGTTTTTCTGGTTCACTACGCAGCGGAACCTCAGTCGGCGGCGAACCACTGAAGCCCGGCGCTGACGGCTCGATTCAGCGCTGCTCCACAATCGATACGTCCCACGCCTGCAGCGTGATCTGCTGCCCATCCGCAACCTGTGAGTTGCTCAGCAGGTCTTTGCCGGCCGCGCCGGTATAACGGAACGAAGCTGCCTGTCCCGCATAATTGAAGTAGTAAGCAAGATGCCGTCCCTGCCGGTCGGTGCCGCGAACGCAGTGAATGCTCGCCGGCAATTCCTGGTCGCCCCCCGCGAGCCCGAGAGTCTTCAGTTCGCGCAGCAGAATGGCCCTTTGCAGTCCGTCGCTGAGATAGGTGCCCTCATACAGCAGCGTGCCGGTCCCGTACTCATTTTCCGTGATCGCCGGCCACCGTCCGAAGAACGGATGATCGTAGTACGCAAGTGCTTTCGCGTGTTCCGGCATCAGGAACTCCGCCCAGTACATCACGTGATTCTCCGCGCCGGCCTGGAACGGATCGCCCTTCAGCCCCAGCGGATGCTCCAGATTCGAAAACTCCTGATAGCTGAATCCCGCTGCCTCGCGCAGCGGTCCCGGCGCGCGCACCCACCGCACGGCAGAGTTCTCGCTCGCAAAGCCGCTTTTGAATGTCATCACGACGTGGCCGCCCTGTTTCACATAGTCCGAGATCCGCTCGAGCAGCGCATCGTCGGCGATATAGATCGCCGGCACAATCAGTAGTTTGTACCGCGAGAAATCCGGCGTATCGGGAAACACAAAATCCACGCCGGTATTCAGCGAATACAAGGCGTTGTGAAATTGCCGCACCAGCGATGCATAGTCCGCCACCGGCGGCCCTGAACTCCATTGCGGACCACTCGAGGTGAACGGCATAAAGCTGATGGCGTTCAGCGAATCGCGGCTCCACAGAATCGCCACCGCGTTCTTCTGCTGCATGCCCGCCAATTCCGGACCGATCCGCTGCAGCTCGTGCGCGGTCCGCGCCACTTCGGCGTAAGCGCGGTTGGGCTCGTAATCGTGCGACAGCACCCCCTTCCAGTAGGTCTCCTGATTCGCAGCGATCGACGCCCAGTGCCAGTACTCCACCATGTCCGCCCCATTGGCAATGTGCGTGTACACGTCTTCGCGCAACTGGCCGTCGTAGGGCGGGTATTGGAACGCCGAGGTCCAGTCGGTCGACTGCGCATTCGTTTCGGTGACCAAAAAATTGCCGCCCTTCAGCGAGCGCGTGAAATCCTCCTCGAACGATTGCTGCGATCCGTCAAAGTGATCCTGCGTCCCGTGGTAGACATTCACCGCCGGAATGTCGAGGGCAGCCGCGACAGCATTCTCGTTCACATCGGCCCGCATCACGCCGCCGAAATCCGTGGTGACAAACTGCTCCGGTCCGCGATAGCGCCGCACCAGCGCTGCCTGCCATGCCAGAAAATCCGTCACCCGCATTTGCTGCCACCGCGACCACTCCAGCTTGTACCCGGTGCTCTGCGCGTCATCCCGGGTCGGCAGGTCCTCCCACGAATTCACGTCCTCGCCCCAATAATTCAGAAACCAGGCTTTGTTCAGATTCTCCGGCGTCCCAAATTTCTCCTTCAGGTGATTGAGGAATCCGACGAAGACGTCGTGGTTCGACGCGCCGTACGAGGCGGTTTCGTTGTCGATCTGCCATCCGATCACGTCGGGGTTGTTCCGGTAGTGGCTCACGAGATTCGTGATCAGCCGCTCGGCGTAATAGCGATACGTGGGGTTCTCGATGTCCATGTTCTGCCGCATTCCATAGAATGTCTGGGCTCCGCCCAGCGGACGCGCCAGAATCTCCGGATGCTCGTGGTAAAGCCACGTCGGAATCGAATACGTCGGCGTTCCCAGGATGACCTTGATCCCGGCCTTGCTCATCGCGTCTACCACGCGATCCATCCACGCATATTCGAAGTGGCCGTCCTCCGGCTCCCACAGGCTCCAGGTTGATTCGCCCATGCGGACCACGGTGATGCCTGCATCCTTCATCAGCTTCACGTCCGCATCGAGACGTTCATACGGTTCGTACTCGTGGTAGTACGCCGCGCCATACAGTACGGTCGGCAGGTGCACAGGCTGATCCACGGCGGGCGCACTCGCCGCCGCAGCGTCCTGGGCTGCGACGGCCTGGCCGCGCGCATAACCACCCATCATCCCAACGATACCCAGCGCAACCGTTAAAAAAGCTGCCCTGGCACGGTGTCTTCCGGACAGTGCCGCCTTCGCAATTTTCATAGTCTGGATATCCGCCTCCGCGCACGCAGCGCGCGTATCCCGCGCGTAACATTCCGCGATCCCAACCGAGTTTAGTCGAATTCGGCCGCACACAACGCTGCGAGCGAGCGGATTCGCACGCCGGCGCGGGTCCGGGGTATTCGGGGAATCCACATCGGACCCGCGCCTCCCTGCCTCACCAAAGTGGTAGTTTCCCGGGTAGCGGCGGTGAACTAGAATGCAGCAGCATCCCACGGATTCGCGAGCATGCCCACCGCACCTCCAGCCAAACCGGCCATGAAGCTGGCGCGAGTCGTAGCCGCCGCCGGACTCATGTTCGTGTCGCTCGTGCTGCTCACCGTAGTCTTCGAAAACTACGCCAGGGATATCGACTTCATCGGCTACTGGGCCGCGGGCAAGCTGATGCGCGCGCACACAAATCCCTACTCCCACGCGGATCTCCTGCGCGTCGAGCATGATGCCGGAAGCACCTGGGGCAAGGCGATCGTGATGCGCAATCCGCCGTGGTCGCTCTTTCTCGCCCTTCCCCTGGGGTACTGCAGCCTCCCCGTCGCGATCTTCCTCTGGCTCGGCTTCATGCTTGGCGCCGCCGTGGTTTCCATCCGGCTCCTGTCGGCAGGATCGAAACCGCCGCCCGTCGTCGTATATCTCTTCGCGCCCATCCTGTATTGCGCGATGTCCGGTCAATGCCCACTATTCTTTCTCCTCGGCATCGCTCTCTTTTTCCAATTCCACGACCGCCTGCCGTGGATCGCCGGCCTGGCGCTGGTGCTGCCTGCGATCAAGCCGCACCTCTTTCTTCTCTTCTGGCCGATCCTTCTCGTCGAATGCATCCGGCGGAGGCAATACCGCATCCTGGCCGGAGCCGTCCTCGGTCTCGCCATCGCCTCTGCCATCGCGCTCGCGCTCGACCATCACGTGTTCGCCGACTATCTGGCCACCATGCGCACCGAGGGCATCGAGACCACCTACATGCCCAACATTCCCACCAGCTTGCGCTTTCTCTTTGTCTCCCGGCCGGCATGGCTGCAGATTGCCCCTGCGGCGCTCGGACTGCTCTGGGCCGCGTGGTTTTACTGGCGCCATCGCACCGCCTGGGACTGGAGCGATCAGGGCGCTTTGCTGCTGGGCGTGTCGGTTCTGGTATCTCCGTACTCCTGGCCCTTCGATCAGGTGCTGTTTCTCCCTGCCATCGTCAAAGCGTTCTCCGCCGGCGTCTCCCGCTCGACTTGGGCGCTATTTGTCGTCCTCACTGCCGTCGCTGCACTCATGATCGCCAAAATCCATCTGCCCTCGCCCGCATATGTCTGGACAGGGCCTGCGTGGCTGCTCTGGGTGTTGTGGGCGCGCCGGCAGGCTCGTCTTGCCGCTGCCCGCGTGCCCGTACTCACCGCATCCTGAGAACGCGGCAACTCCCCATTTCCGGCCAGGCATCCCATGCACTTGGACCTATTTCTTTTTCCGGAGTCGCCATGACCTCGACCTCTCCCATCCGGCTGCTCGCGCGCGGCCTTTTCGCCCTCGCGCTGCTTTCGATTCTCGCTTTCCTTGCAGGCACCATCACCAGCGCCCGGGCCGACGACCACATCGTCACGTCTCAGGCGATGCAACAGCAGGTGCAGAACACCGCGGCAACGCGGCAGCAGAATATCGACACGCTCAACAGATTCCTCTCCACGCCCATTGCCGAGCGGGCCATGCAATCGCAGCATTTTGACGCGGTGAAGGTGCGCAGCGCCATCCCTGCGCTGTCTGACGCGGAACTGGCGAGCCTGGCCTCGCGGGCCAATGATGCGCAGCAGCAGTTCGCCGGCGGCTTTCTCGGCCTGGGGATGTTGCTGATAATCATCATTGCCATCGTCGTGATCATTGTCGTCGTTGCGGTACATTAACGAGGAATGCTCACCCGTTGCGCGGCCTTTCTGCTCACGGCACTGGCACTTTCTGCCCAGTCCCCCGTCGGAGTTTGGATCGATGTGCCGTTTGTCGCCCAGCCGCGCGACGGATGCGGGGCAGCGTCCATCGCTATGGTGATGGATTACTGGTCGGACCAGCAGCACACAGCCCCGCCGCCCGCCAGCAACGTGGCAGCCATTCAGCGCCAGCTCTTCTCACCGCGCCTGCACGGCATCACCCCGGGGGCGATGGAGGACTATCTGCGCCAAAACGGCTACCTGGCCATGCCCTTCAGCGGAACCTGGAATGATCTTGAACAGCAGGTCACGAAGGGCCGCCCGCTCATCGTCGCGCTGCGGCCGCGCGGCCAAACGGCGTTCCATTACGTCGTCATTGCAGGGGTTGATTCCGTGCATGGTCTGGTGATGATGAACGATCCGGCTGAACGCAAGCTCCTGAGCCAGGAGCGCGCCGGATTTGAGCGGGAGTGGAGCGCCACGCATAACTGGACCTTGCTCGCTGTCCCTCAATCCTCAAATCCCAAATAATCGGGCGTGAACGAAAGCAAGTCGCATGATCGCTGTGCAAAAGCTCGGGCGGCAGGCTCGAAGGTTCTGCCGCATCGGCTGCCGGACTGGGACTGCAGCGTGGCTGGCTGCAGGGATCGTGATCATCTCAATCGCCCCTGCCTTTGCGCAGTCCCGCTGCTCTTCCGCCGCCCCTCTTTCCGGCGAGCAAACCATCTTGCACGCCTACCAGCAAAAGAACTGGGAGGGCGTAGTCCGCTTCGCAGAGCAGGATGTCCACCGCTCCGCCGATGTGGATTACGACTACGGCATGGCTCTCGCGCATCTCGGGCGATGGTCGGCGGCCCGGGTCGCCCTGCTCGAAGGGCATCGTGCCTGCCCGCAGCAAAAGCGCTTCCCCATCGAACTGGCCGGCATCGCCTTCGAGCAAAAACGCTATCCCGAGGCCGCTGCCTGGTTGCGCTGCGGATTGAAACTCGATCCCCGCGACGAGTACGCGAATAATTTTGCCGGAACGGTGTATTACCTCATGGGCAATCTGCCCGCCGCGCTCGAATACTGGAACCGCATCGGCAAGCCGGCCATCCGCTCCCTGGACTTCGACCCGCAATTGCGCATTCGGCGCCTTCTCCTCGATCGCGCCTTCACCTTTGCGCCGTCCTCGATTCTGCGCGCATCGCAGTTCGAAACCACCGAGTCGCGCGTCGACGGCCTCGGCATCTTCTCCGCTCACAATATCGTGCTCAATGCCCGGTCCGACGGCTCGTTCGATGCCCAATTTCACGCCATCGAGCGCGACGGTTTCGGCACACCGCTGACCGCCCTCGTTTCCACCTTGAGCGGCCTGCCTTACGAGACGATCTACCCCAGCTACTACAACATCGGCCGTTCGGCGATGAATATCGAGTCGCTGCTGCGCTGGGACTCGCAGAAGCGCCGTGCCTGGGCCTCCCTTTCCGCGCCGCTGCGCGACCTGCCCCAGCATCGCTGGATTTTCTCCGCCGACGTGCGCGACGAAAACTGGGTCATCCGCCGCTCTTTTGCGGGTGCCACTCCCGTGCTGGCATCGCTGAATCTTGAGCGGCAGGCCGCCACCGCTTCGGTTGCCGCGTTCACCAGCGGCCGCTTCAACTGGTCCACTGGTGCCGAAGTATCGCACCGCAGCTACCGCAACGTAATCGACGGCTCGGCGCTCACTTCGAATCTCGTCGTGCCTGGCGGCGCGCTCGCATTTCTCGCCTCTGCTGAGGGCAAGCCGATCGATATACCTGCGCACCGATTCGTGCTCACCACCAGTGCCGCCTCCGCCACAGCACGGCTATGGTCCAGCCCGCCGCACCTGTTTGAAAGGCTGCAGGGCTCCGCGGTCGCGCACTGGTTTCCGCAAGCCCAGGCGAACACATGGGAATCGTCGCAGCGGGTGCGCGCCGGAGCTTTGCTGGGTACCGCTCCCTTCGATGAGTTGTTCATGCTCGGCGTCGAGCGCGACAATGATCTCTGGCTTCGCGGCCACATCGGCACGCGGGACGGGCGCAAGGGCAGTTCGCCCCTCGGCACGCGCTACTTGCTCGCCAACTCCGACCTCTACCGCCGCGTCTACAGCAATGGCCTCATCAGCATGGCAGCGGGCCCCCTGCTCGACATCGGCCGCATGGCCGCGCCCACCAGCGGATTGTCGACGAATCAGTGGCTCTTCGATACCGGGATCGAGGCCAAGGTAACCGTGCTCGGCACCAATGTGATCCTCACCTGGGGTCGCGATCTGCGCACCGGCAATAACGCGTTTTATGGCACGGCGCAATAGAGGCAAATCGCCGATTCCCACGCTTCCGCTCATCATCGCAGCTTCTTCCGTGATTTCCTCTGGTGCGAACAGGCATAGCCGAATAACATCAGAGATTGGCGACTTCTCCATTTGCTTCTCGGTTGGCCGATTTACCGTGAACGACATCTACTGGATCAATGACGGCCAGCCTCCGCGCCTCGCCATCGTAGCGCGGCCGCGCGGCGACGATTGGCTGCGTGACGACCTCGCCCGTCTCCGCGACCGAGGGATCGACGTCCTCGTTTCCTTTCTCCCTGCTGACGAAGAGTGGGCCCTCGGCTTGCGCGAAGAACGCGCCATTGCCAGCGAACTCGGTATGCAGTTCATCTCGTATCCCATTCCCGACCGCGAAGTCCCTTCGGACCCGCTTGAGTTTCGCCAGCTCGTCGCGCACCTGGCAGGCGAGGCGCTCGCCGGCAAAAAGATTGGCGCGCACTGCCGGGGCTGCATCGGGCGCTCCTCCGTGCTGATCGCATCCGTCATGATGGCTCTCGGTTCCGATGCCGAAAACGCTTTGCGTCAAATTGCCATGGCCCGCGGGCTCGATGTTCCCGACACCCCAGAGCAGCGCGCGTGGATACTCCGCTTTCGCCCTGGCCCCATCATTGCGAATCGATGACCGCGATGCCTCACCCTGATTTCCCGCGCGCCTGGCAGGCCGAAATCCTGCTCCAGCGCCCGCTGATTCTGCCGCCGCGCCACTTCACCTTCCCGCGCGAAGCGGAAGAAGTGGAACGAGGCGCGCTCGAAGTGATGATCCGTCCCGAGTCGCACCCTCCATTCCTGGCCACATTCGCCCTCGGCTTTGCAGATCCGGCCGCTCCCAGCGGCATCTGGACATGCCCCAGCCCCTGCGATCTCTGCGCCGTTGCCGGCGGCTACGCCTACATCATCGATACTCGCGACCCGCTCCGATGCACCCATCTGCCGCTGCGGCCCGTTCTCGAGATCCGACCGGTTCGCGAGCAGAAACTACTTCTCTTCGCGGCAAGCTGCACCTTGCTCGCCTGGGGCACACATGGCCTCGCCTGGCAAACGGTTCGCCTCTCCTCAGAAGGCCTGCGCATCGTCGCAATCGGCGACCGGGAACTCCACGGTATTGGCTGGGACCACATCACGGACCGCGAAATCCCCTTTGTCATCGACCTGCGCACCGGAGAGAAACTGAACGC
>JBARMS010000231.1:0-1699 GCA_049802575.1 Acidobacteriaceae bacterium
CCCAAGCTCCGCCGGTTCGGCCCTGCGGGCGCGTGGGAGCATGGAGCGCAAGATGCGCGCCATGTTCTCCGCCCGCTCGACATAGCGGCCCAGCCAAAACGTGTTATCGGCCACACGGCTGGGAACAACGCGGGGAATGCGGCGCAACTCCAACGGTTCATCGCGCGGACGCAGCAGGCTGAAGGTATCCACGGGGCTGTCGCATAGGATCCACGCGTCTTTGCTATGCCCGCCGCGCTGCATCGAAACGACCGATCCGCTCGCTTCGGCTACGCGCACCAACCCTCCTGGGATCACCACCCAATCGCTTCCGGTGTGGAGTACATACGTGCGAAGCACGACACTGCGCGAGTGAAGAAAGGCATTTTCCCAAACAGGTGCTGTCGAAAGGGCAACCTGCTCTTGCGCGACATATTCGTGCGGTTGCGCACGCAGGCGCTCCAGAAATCTCTCCCTTTCCGTCCTCGACAGCTCCGACCCGAAAACCGGTTCCATGCCGAGCTTGGGAAATGCAGGTTTCAAGACCACCGCATCCAGATTCCTCAGTACCCAGTCCAGGGCATCGGGCTGCCCGCACCACCACGTCGCAACCGACGGAAGCTTGAGCGCTTCGCCGAGCAGATGGCGCGCAAGCCCCGGCAGGAAAGGCATGATCGCAGCTGACTCGATCAATCCGCTGCCAAGCGCGTTCGCGACCTTGACATTGCCAGCAACGACCGCGTCCACCAGGCCCGATACGCCGAGGAGCGAATCGCCACGTAACTCCAGTGGATCGCAGAAGTCATCGTCCACACGACGCAGAATGACGTCCACTTGCTCCAGCCCTGCGATGGTCTTGAGATAGACACAGCGGTCCCGCACCGTCAGGTCCGCGCCCTCCACTAGGGTGAAGCCAAGATACTTCGCCAGAAAAGAATGCTCGAAGTACGTCTCATTGTGCGGCCCGGGAGTGAGCAGAACGATCCGTGGATCCTCGCACCCGGCAAGACTGGCCAGCGCATCCCTTTGCGCACGAAAGAAAGGAGCCAGCCGCGAGACGTTGGAGGTGCGGAAGAGCTCAGGCAGAAGATCGGCGACGATCAGTCGATTCTCCAATGCATAACCGCTGCCTGACGGCGCCTGGGTGCGGTCCGCAAGCACCCACCAGCGGCCATCCGGAGAGCGCGCAAGGTCGATCGCGAGCATGTGCAGATAGCTATGCGCCGGGACGCGCACCCCCACCAACGGGCGAAGAAACGCCGGGTTGGCATAGAGCAGCGCCGCCGGGAAACGGCCCTTAGTCAGGAGCTCCTGCGGGCCGTACAGGTCCTCCAGAAGCAGGCTCAGCAGCCGGGCACGCTGGATGACCCCGGCTTCGATGAAGCGCCACTCGCTCTCCGGAATCAGCAACGGGATGAGGTCGATCTGCCAGGGCCGGTTCGCGCCCAGCGGGTCGCTGTAGATGTTATAGGTGATCCCGTTCTCGCGAATGCGGCGCTCGGCACGAGCCCACCGGCGCCCGAGCTCCTCGGGGCCAATCGAGCGCAGCGACTCCATCAGATGGGCCCAGTGCGGCCGCGGCATTACGCCGTCTGCCGATGACTCCTCGTAGGTCGCGCCGTAGCGAAGAGCGGATTGATACAGATCTCCGATCATCGAATCACTGATCTCCGGAGCGGATGGTGTCCGGGAGGTCAGAGCGAGTCCTGTAGGCCGGAGT
>JBARMS010000232.1:0-1564 GCA_049802575.1 Acidobacteriaceae bacterium
CTTCCCGAGGCAGCTCATCGGCTTACTGTCCCAGCCACGCCAGCACCACTGCGGCGATCAGGCCGCTGAAGTGCAGAATCAAGCCAACAATGAAGGCGCGCAGATAGCGTCCGGCGCGCCAGGTGAGCATAATGACGAGACCATAGAGAGGAAACTGGAGGTACATCATCCATTCGGACGCGTTCCCCACCAGACCCGCAGGGAGATGCAACGCCCGGCTGCGCACTACTTCCACCCACGGATACAGCAGCGCAAAGGCCTTCGGGCCTTCCAGAGCCAGAATGCTGGCCGCCCGCAGGGCCAAAGGCGTGATCAGGATTCCCAGCAGCAGGGGTAACACCGCGGCCCATCCGCCACGAACAGACTTCCGGGTACCGCGCTTTCTGCGCGAAACCGCGGCTGAAGATGCAGGCATGGCTTGAGAATACCCCTGCGGCGGAACAATGGATGCGGAATCGGAACCAGCTTCGTTACGTCTGGAGAATGCCCGCGTTAAATCGCGGTAGTTCGGGATTCAGCGAAGCAGCTTCCAGCGCGAGCAGCAGCGCCTCTCGGGTCTTTGCGGGATCGAGAATGGCGTCTACCCACAGTCGCGCGGCGGCATAGCGGCAATCCGTCTGCGCCTCGTAGGTTGCCTTGATGGAGGAGACCAGCTCTTGCTTCTCGCTCTCGCTGAGCTGCCGGCCACCTCGCTCGAGCTGCCGAATTCGGATTTCGACCAGAGTGTTCGCCGCTGAGTCTCCACTCATGACCGCATAGCGAGCCGTAGGCCAGGCAAAGATGAAACGCGGATCGTAGGCTTTGCCGCACATGGCATAATTGCCGGCTCCGAACGAGCCGCCAAGGATGACAGAAATCTTGGGGACAACGGAATTCGAGACTGCGGTGACCATCTTCGCTCCCGAGCGAATGATGCCGCTCCACTCGGCGTCGCGCCCCACCATGAAGCCGTTAACGTCGTGCAGAAAGATCAGCGGAATCGCATTCTGGTTGCAGTCCATGATGAAGCGAGCCGCCTTGTCGGCGCTTTCCGCATAGATCACGCCACCGAACTCGACGCGCTTCTCTCCGCTGTGACTGGTTTGCGGCTGGGAGATCTTCTGGTTGGCAACGATGCCCACTGCATAGCCGCCGATGCGTCCGTAGCCACACAGCAGCGTGCGCCCGTAGCCGGAGCGGTATTCGTCGAATTCGCTGCGGTCGAGAATGCGCGCCAGCACGTCGTGCATGTCGTAGCTGTTCACCGCCGCGCGGGCGGGATCAGAGTCGAGCAGACCATAAAGATCGGCGGCAGGGAAGCGAGGCGCGTCCTTCTCGGGGTCGTACCCGGCCCGGTCGAAGGGCGCGCGCGCCGGATGGCCCAGCCTGGAAACCAGCGAGCGCAGACGCGCGATGCAGAGATGGTCGTTGGGCTCTTTGAAATCCACCGTGCCTGAGATTTCTGAGTGCATCGCCGCTCCGCCCAGTTCCTCCGCCGAGTACTTCTGTCCGATAGCGGCCTGGACGAGCGCCGGTCCAGCCAGAAATAACCCGCTGCCCTCGGTCATCAGCACCTGATCGGTCA
>JBARMS010000233.1:0-5104 GCA_049802575.1 Acidobacteriaceae bacterium
GCTCCGGCCGTTCCCCGCGCTCCGGCCGCTCGGCACGCTCCGGTCGCTCGGCACGCTCAGGTCGCTCCGCGGAAGCCGCCATGTCGCCGCCTCCCGCATTGGGATCAGGCAATCCCAGCTTCTGCCGCTGCTCGCGCAGCACCGCCTTGCGCGACAGCTTGATGCGATTGCCTTCGACGCCCAGAACCTTCACCATCACCTGATCGCCCTCGCGCAGCTCGTCCTTCACTTCGCGCACGCGATGCTCGGCGATTTCGCTGATGTGCAGCAGGCCGTCGGTTCCCGGGAACAGCTCAACGAACGCGCCAAACTCGGCCAGCCGGACCACCTTGCCCAGGTAGACTTTGCCCACCTCGGGCACAGCGGTCAGGTCGTTGATCATCGCCAGCGCCTTCTTCAGGCCTTCCTCGTCGCTCGACGCCACATTGACCTTGCCTGTGTCGTCCACGTCGATCTTGACCTGAGTCGCCTCGATGATGCCGCGGATCGTCTTGCCACCCGGCCCAATGAGGTCGCGAATCTTGTCGGTCGGAATCTGGATGGTGCGGATCTGCGGCGCGAACTTCGACTTCTCCGTCCGCGGCCCGCTCAGCACCGCTTCCATCGTGTCCAGCAGGAACATCCGTCCCCGCCGCGCCTGTTCCATCGCTTCGCGCATGATCTGCCCGGTAATGCCGGGGATCTTGATGTCCATCTGCAGAGCGGTGATCCCGTTCCGCGTCCCGGCCACCTTGAAGTCCATGTCGCCGTAATGGTCCTCAGCGCCCGCAATGTCGGTCAGGATGGCGTAATCGTCGCCCTCCTTCACCAGTCCCATCGCAATGCCGGCCACCGAAGCCTTCAGCGGAATCCCCGCGTCCATCAGCGCCAGGCTCGCTCCGCACACCGAAGCCATCGACGATGAGCCGTTCGACTCCAGAATGTCGGACACAATACGCAGCGAGTAAGGAGACTCTTCTTCCGTGGGCAGCACCGCGCTGATCGCGCGCTCCGCCAGCGCTCCGTGCCCCACTTCGCGGCGTCCCACTCCCGTCATGCGGCCCGTCTCCCCCACCGAGAACGGCGGAAAGTTGTAATGCAGCATGAACTTCTTCCGCGACTCGCCTTCAAACGTCTCCAGCCGCTGCGAGTCGTCCGTGGTGCCCAGTGTCGCCGTCACCAGCGCCTGTGTCTCGCCGCGCGTGAACAGCGCCGACCCGTGCGTACGCGGCAGTACGCCGACTTCGATGGTAATCTGCCGAATCTCGTCGAACGCGCGCCGGTCCGGCCGGACCCGCTCCTTCGTCACCTGCTCGCGGAACATCTTTTCGCGCAGCGCCTCGTAATAATGCGCCAGCTTCTTCTTCGCCGCGGCCGCTTCCGGCCCTTCGGGAATCTCGGCCTTCAGCTCATCCTGAATCGCCTTCACCAGATCCTGGCTCTCCAGCTTCGGATGGGCCTTCGTGTCCAGCGCGTCCTGCAGCCGCGCGCCAACCTTGGCCTGCATCGCCTCGAAATACGATTGGTCGAACTCCGGAGCCGTGACCGCGCGCTTCTTCTTCCCAGCCCGCGATACCAGATCCTCGATGGCGGCGACAATCTTTTTGATCTCGCCGTGCCCGAACTCGATCGCCTCCACCACCGTTTCTTCGGTGGCTTCGCTCGCGCCGCTCTCGATCATCACGATGCCGTCTTTCGTCGCCACCACCGTGATGTTGATCTTGCTGTCGCGCCGCTCCGTGTACGTCGGATTCACGATGAACTCGCCGTTCACCTGCCCCACGCGCACAGCGCCGATGATCGCGCCGAACGGAATATCCGAAAGCGCCAGCGCTGCGCCGGCGGCATTGATGCCCACGATGTCCGGATCGTTCTCCCGGTCCGCGGAGAGCACCAGCGCGATGATCTGCGTCTCATTCCGGAACCCTTCCGGGAACAGTGGCCGAATGGGCCGGTCGATCTGCCGGCTGGTCAGAATTTCGCGCTCGCTCGGACGCCCTTCGCGCTTGATGAATCCCCCCGGAATGCGTCCGCCGGCGTAAGCGTACTCGCGGTAATCGACCGTCAGCGGGAAAAAGTCGATCCCTTCGCGGGGATCGGGAGAGGCGACGGCGGTGGCCAGCACGACTGTGTCACCCGAGGTGACCACGGCGGCGCCCGACGCCTGTTTGGCCATGCGGCCAGTCTCAAACTGCAGCCGCTTGCCTCCGGCAAGGTCGACCGAAACTTCCTGTTTCATATTGTCCTCTTTTCTCGAATGGGGAACCTCTGCGCGGGCGCCAGGCCGTGCGCTCAAGGGCGGAAAGAGGAGGGAGCGGAGGTTTCTGAATTCAAAGGTACTGCGACGAACGGGAAACGGAGCGTCTGGTCTCAGCCGCCGGGCCCCACCGTCCGTGCTCTCTCGCGTTTCGCGTCAACGAGCGCGCCGGAACCAGGCCTCGCGGTTTACTTGCGGATGCCCAGTTTGCCGATCACGCTCCGATACCGCTCCGAATCATGCGTCTTCAGGTAATCCAGCAGGCGGCGGCGCTTGCTCACCAGCATCAGCAGACCGCGGCGCGAAGCATGATCCTTCGCGTGGGCCTTGAAATGCTCGGTCAGATCGCCGATTCGCTCGCTCAGGACCGCAATCTGCACCTCAGGACTCCCAGTATCGGAATCGTGGGTGCGATAGCGCGCGATCACTTCAGATTTCTTCTCAGGTGCCAGCACGGGTGTGCGTACTCCTCTTCAATTTTCAGCAGTTACACTTCCTAAGTGTCTGGCCTAAGAATAACATGCTGGACACCCCGCCGCCAGCCGCCGCGCCCTCGCATCGCGCCCTCACCGCCAGCCTCACGCGCACTCGCTCCCGGCCCCTCAGCAGCGCGCTCCCGGCTACCGGCCAGGACCCTGGACCAGCCTCCGCACCCCCATCCCCGCATACGCGCCAGCCAGCGGAAACAGCAGTATCAGCAGCGAAGCCGCCGCCGATCCAAACTTCGCCGCATGGAAAATCAGATCGAGCGGAATCCACACGCCCACCGCCAGCGCAATCATCCACGCCCGCCGCGTCATCGCCAGCCCCAGCAGCCCCGATCCGATCACCAGCATCCCCGCCGTAATCCCGGAATCATCCCAGTGCGGCCGCGAATCGATCCACGCAATCGACAACCCCACCAACACCGCCGGCGCCAGCATGATCCACTCCAACCGCCGGTACCGCTCCGCCGCAAACCGCCCCGCTACCAGGCGTGGACTCCCGAACCGCGCCAGCGCCTCCTGCTCCGCCTGCTCCCGCAGCAGTCCCTGCTTTTCTCCCGCCGCAATCGCATCCGCCAAATGCCCGCGCGTCTCCTCCAGAAACCGCGCCGAGGGCGTCCACCGCAACCGCAGCTCGCGCTTTAACTCTGACAAATATCCCTCGATTCCGCTCATGCCATCCCCTCCACCACGTGATTCACCGCCAGAGCGAACGCCCGCCACTCCCGTTGCCGCTCCCTGAGCCGCTCCCGGCCAGCGTCCGTCAGCTCATACACCCGCCGCCGCCGGCCTGTTTCCTCGCTCCACTCGCTCGTCACCCAGCCGCCGTGCTCCAGCCGATGCAGCGCCGGATACAGCGTGCCCTCCGGCAAATCGAACGCGCCGCCGCTCCGCTGCCTCAGCCTTTCGACAATGGCATACCCATGGCCCGGACGAGCTTCCAGCGCCGCCAGCAGCAGCAAATCCAGATGCCCTTTGAGCGCTTCCCCCTGCATACATCGCAATGCTATGCCTCGCACCACGATGCGTCAAGAGCTTCTCTCGTCTTTTGCCTCCCCGGCATCGAACAGCGACGGCGTCTCCGCAAACAACTCCTCGGTAAATCGCTCCCGATCGTTGACGAAGCGTCGAACAATCTGCACCGGCGCCGTCTCCTCGTACTCGATCTCACGCAACTGCGCGTCGTCGAACGAGAAGATCTGCGCCCCCGGATACCCCAGCAGCAGCGGCGAATGGGTCGAGAGGATGAACTGAGCGTCCTTGTGCGCCTTCACCGTCTCGTGTATCAGCACCAGAAACGCAAGTTGCCGCTGCGGCGAGAGCGCGGCCTCCGGCTCATCGAGCAGGAACAACCCGCCGCGCTTCATCTTCAGATCCATGATCGTGAAGAACGTTTCCCCATGCGAGCGGGTATGCAGGCTCCGCCCGCCGTAATAGCTGCTGATCGGCTCGCCTTTCATGCCTGCGGACTCGCGGTCCGAATCGTCGATCCAGTTCGCGAGATTGAACAGGCTCTCGGCCCGCAGAAAGAACCCCGCCCCCGTCCGCACATCAAACGACAGCCGCAGCGCCTTCACCAGCGGCTCGATCGACAGATTGCTCTCCGTCGAGTTGTTTCCGAAGCTGCGCGTGCCGCCCTCGCGCCCGAACCCGTAATGCGCCGCAATGGCTTCCAGCAGCGTCGATTTCCCGCTGCCATTCTCTCCAGCGAAAAAGGTCACCTGCGACCGCAGTTCCAGGCTCTCCAGCCGTCGAATCACGGCAACACGAAACGGATAGCTCTCCCAATCCGCAACTCGTTTGCGCAGCAGCGTGATCTTCCGCAGCATCCTGGGCATGAGTCTAGCAACCGGCAACCACCATTCGGAAACCCCCTACCCCCTACACGCTACCCCCGTTTTTCCTCTTGACAAATTACTGTGTGTTGCATAGTGTATGTCGTATACGATGGAACGTACGGTACAGCAATGAACTGCGAAGCCCTCGAAAACCTGCAACTGGAACTCCGCCGCGGCTGTCTCGTTCTCGGCGTTCTCGCCGCGCTTCGCTCGGAGCAGTATGGATACACCCTGCGCAAGGCTCTCGCCGAAAACGGCCTCGAAATCGACGAGGGAACGCTCTATCCCCTCCTCCGCCGTCTCGAGTCGCAGGGCCTCCTCGCCAGCGAGTGGCGCGAACATGAAAAACGGAACAAGCGCTTCTACCGGCTCTCCGCCGAGGGCGCCGAAATCCTCACGCAGTTGCTCGCCGACTGGGAAAAGCTCGACACCTCCATCCACGCCATCATGAAGGAGCACGAACATGGATCTGATACCCCGTTACCTGCAGGCCGTTAGGTTCTGGCTGCCCAAAAACCAGCAGGACGACATCATCGCCGAGCTCT
>JBARMS010000234.1:0-11521 GCA_049802575.1 Acidobacteriaceae bacterium
CCGTTCAGCCAGCAGACATGGGCGGCCTGGTCGCCCTTGAGCGCCACCTTGTCCGTCGTGTCTTTTGGCATGGTCCACCGCAGGTGGACTTCATTCCCGATGCGCACCGCGGTGAGGTCTTTCGGAGGCTCCGGCAACCAGAGCGTCGGCGGCTGTGGATTCGCGGCCAGTCCGCAGCCGGCCAGCAAGACAAGCCATCCGGAAGCTGCCCCGGCCCACGGTGCGATCTTCATGCAAATTCAGCGTAGCAGAGCCTTCAGGGCTGTCTGGATCTCAGGATGTTCGAACACGAAGCCGGCATCGATCAGCCGCTGGGGAACCATGCGCTGCGACGCCAGCAGGGCCTCGTCCGCAAACTCCGCGAATCCGAGGCGCAATAGAAAGCGCGGCACGGGGAACAGCGCAGGCCGGCGAAGCGCATGTGCCAGCGCGCGCGCGAAATCGCGATTTCGCACCGGTCGCGGAGACCCCACGTTGAATGGCCCGGCCAGATCGTCGCGCACCGCCAAAAACAGGACCGCCCGAATCGCGTCAGAAAGAGTCGTCCAGGGCATCTACTGGCGGCCGGAGCCCAGCCATCCGCCAACTCCGAAGCGAAACGGCGGCAACATCGCAGCCATCGCGCCGCGAGCCGGATCCAGCACGATCCCGCAGCGCAGGTGCACAACCCGAAGGCCAGCATCGGACGCAGCCTGCGTTGCATTTTCCCATGCGCGGCAAAGGTCCGCCAGGAATCCCGAACCGGGCTCACTCTTCTCGGTCAGGATCTCATCGCCGCGGCTGCCATAATTGCCGCTGCCGGAGGCGCAGAGCAGGACCCGCGGCCGATTGCGCAACCTGGCGAGGGCGCTGCACAGAGCCTGGGTGCTGCCCACACGGCTCGCGACGATATCTCGCTTGAATTCCGGTGTCCAGCGGTGAGCGACATTCGTCCCGCTGAGGTGCACCACGATGTCGAACCCCTCAAGGCGCGCCGGATCCACGGAATTCGCGACGTCAGCCGGGTTCCACAAGACAGCATCGGGTCCCTCCGCCGACGGGCTGCGGACGAGGCGAACCACTTCCCAGGATTCGGCATGGGCAGCGCGCGCCAGAGCAGAGCCGATCATGCCGGAGGCGCCGCTGATCAGGATGCGCATCGATCGCTTTGGGCCAGGAAATGGCATCGCCGTTCACCGTATCGAAAGTTCTTGTGATTTGGGAAACATTTTGTTAGTTTCAACCATCGCTGATATTCAGCCGCGGCTTCTCGGCAAATCCAATGGACAGCAAGCTTGAACCTGCCGCGCCTCACTTTGACGCGACCCTCGGCGACCCCTCTTCAGCCGACGCGTTCATTGCGGAGAAGCGCATTGGCGAACGCATTCGACGTCTTCGCCTGAAGCGGTCGATGGGTCTGGTCGAGCTGGGGCGGCACGCGGGCCTGTCGGCGAGTTTCCTTTCCCAGCTGGAAACGGGCCGCGTGGTGCCGACGCTGCGCAATCTCGCCCGCATCGCCATGGTGTTCGGCCGGGATCTTTCCTATTTCTTCGAGCCCGAACCGCACCCGCTCTTCCGCATTCACCGCCGCAGCGAACGCATCCGGTTGCCGCAGTCCGGCGTCGAGGATCCGACCTACTACTTCGAGAGCCTGGCGTATATGGTTCCCGATCGCCAGCTCGATCCTTATTATGCGGAATTTGTGCCGGCCAAGTCAGCAGATGTCCGGCCGCATCTCCATCCCGGCTACGAATTCCTTTATTTACTGCAGGGCGAGCTGGAGATTCGCCACGGCGATCGGCCGCACCAGCTCAGCGCCGGCGACAGCGCCTACTTCGATGCGGGAACAGCGCACTCCTATCGCTGCGTCAGCCCCGCACCGGCCATTGCGCTCATCGTCAGCATGCACCAGTCGGCGCCTCACGGGACCGCTCCGGGGAAAGCTCCGTCAGCGGCCATGCCGCGCCCCGCCGCGGCGCGGCCCGCCGGCTCCGAGCCGACTTCGTAATTGCCCCTGCATCCACCGGGGTGGCGGGCCTGGCCCGCGGCTACGTGATGTCGTCGGTATCGAAGGGCGCCTTCCCCGGCACGCCGTGCACCTGGCTCACCAGATCCCGCACCACGTCTTCCAGCTGGCGCTGGCTCTCCATCACTGCGCTCATCGTCTGCAGTTCGCTGGGCTCTTCCACGCGCTCCAGCAGGACCACTGCATGCGCCTGCGCAACGTGGTCCGCGTTCAGCCCCTCCGGAGTCTTCGCTTTAATTCCCACATTATTGGGCACGACCCCCAGCAATTCGGCCACCCGCTCGCGCATCTCCCCGGATATCGGTCCGATGCGAGGAGCGTTGAGCACCAGCGTGGTGTCGACGTTCACGATGCGAAACCCGGCGTTCTGAATCTCCTCCATAGCGAGGTTCAGAAAGATCGACGAATCCGCGTCCTTCCACCGCGCATCCCCGGGGGGAAAGAAGCTGCCGATGTCTCCGGCTGAAATCGCTCCCAGCAGCGCATCGGTGATCGCATGCAGCAGAACATCGCCGTCCGAGTGGCCCGCCAGGCCTTCGGGGTGATCGATGCTCAACCCACCGAGTTTCAGCGGCACGCCGGGCTTGAATGCGTGAGAATCGAAGCCGTAGCCGATGCGAATATCCATGAATCGTTCCGAGGGTAAATTGCGCGCAAAATCAGGGTATATCAGATCGTCGCTGAGCCGAATTGCGTCAGTGGCCGGCGCCCGGCCCCGCTACATGGCGATGCGCCAGGTAGAACTCCGCCAGTTCCAGATCGCCAGGCTGGGTGATTTTGATGTTCGACGGAGAGCCGGGGACGACGAAGACCTGCGATCCCGCCCGCTCCACGATGCTGGCCTCGTCGGTGCCCACAAAGCCGTCGGCCTCCGCTTCGGCGAAAGCTTTCCGCAGCAGCCCGCAGCGAAAGCCCTGCGGCGTCTGGGCCTGCACGATATATTCGCGCGGAATCGTCGCCGTCACGATGGCGCCATCCGCCGTGCGCTCCACCTGCTTGATCGTGTCCAGTGCCGGCAGTCCTACAATGGCCGCGCTGTGCTTCTCCACGGCTTCGATGACGCGCCCAATTACCCCCGGTTCGATGAGCGGCCGCACCGCGTCATGCACCAGCACAATGTCGTCATCGCTGCATTCCAGCGTGCGCAGCGCGTTATAGACGCTTTCCTGGCGCGTGTCACCGCCCTCCACCACCCGAACCTTATCGGCGTAGCCGTGCTCCGTCACATGCGCGATGAGGCGCTCGCGTTCCGAGGCGCGAACGGCGACGATGATGGAAGCAATCTCCGGCACGGCAGCAAACGCGCGCAGCGTGTGAATCAGGATGGGAACCCCGGCGATCTCCAGAAACTGCTTGGGCGCTGCCTGCGTCGCGTGGCCCGGCGCTTCGGCCTCTCCGGCTGATTTAGCGCGCTGGATGGACGCCATTCGCGTTCCCAGGCCCGCCGCCGGCAAGATAACGAATACCCGCATAGAAACTGGAGTATACCCCAGCAAATCCACAGCGAGGGTGTAGGTTATAGGAGATAGAAAAACGCCCGGTGTCAAAACTTTCAGCGGGAACGGAGCCGATGGGAAAAGGAGCCTGGAAGCCTGGTGTACCGGTGGCAGTCGCCTTTCTGGCGATCGCCCTTGCCGCATGGCCTTCGCGAGCAGACCTGAGCCTGATGGCGCAAACGCCGCCCATGGGCTGGAATAGCTGGGATTCCTGGGGCCTGACTATCAACGAGCAGCAGTTTCGCGACACGACCACCTGGTTTCAGCATCACCTGCAGCGCTATGGCTGGCAGTATGTCGTCATCGACGAGGGATGGTTCGCGCAGCATCCCGAAGCGCCCACCGGCCAGCAGGACTACACCATCTCGCCTGACGGCCGCACACTGCCGGCGGTCAACCGCTTCCCTTCCGCCGCGAATGGCAAGGGCTTCGCGCCGCTCGCGGCCTGGGTGCATTCGCTCGGGCTGAAGTTCGGCATCCACATCGTGCGCGGCATTCCGCGATCCGCCGTCGAACAGGACCTGCCCATCGCGCACTCGCATTTTCGTGAGAAGGAAGCTGCCGACACGAGCGACACCTGCCGATGGAACTCCGATAACTACGGCGTACGCGACAACAAAGCGGGCCAGGCATACTACAACTCGCTCGCCGATCTCTACGCGAGCTGGGGCGTTGACTTCCTGAAGGTCGACTGCATTTCGAGCCCCTATCTCGCGCCGGAGATCCACATGGTTCGCCGCGCGCTCGACCAGACCGGCCGCCCCATCATCCTGAGCCTGTCGCCGGGCCCCACACCGCTCCAGGATGGCGATGATGCCGGCCATTCCGCCCAGATGTGGCGCATCTCCGACGACATGTGGGACCTTTGGGACACACCAGCCAATGCGCCTTCCTTCCCGCAGTCGCTGAAGAAACATTTCCCGCTGATGGCTTCGTGGGAACCCTATGCCGGGCCGGGTCACTGGCCCGATGCCGACATGCTGCCCATCGGCTACCTCGGCCCCCATCCCGGCTGGGGTGATCCTCGGCAGACGCGCCTCACGCACGATGAGGTGCGCACGCTGGTCACGCTGTGGTGCATCGCGCGTTCGCCCCTGTTCATCGGCACCAACCTGCTCCGCATGGACGCGTTCACCGAGTCGGTGCTCACCAACCCCGAAGTGCTGGCCGTCAATCAGACGGGGGAGAACAATCGGCCGTTGATCCAACAGGGAGATGCAGTAGTGTGGATGGCGTCGGCTGCCGAGCACCACGGCGATTACATCGCCATCTTCAATTTGTCAGACCAGCCAAAGACGCTCACTTACACCTGGCAGGACCTTGGCATCATCTATGGCAAATGCCCGGTGCGCGATCTGTGGACCCGAGAGGAACTCGGCATCAACAACCAGATCTCCGTGACCCTGGCGCCCCATGCGTCGGCGCTCTACCAGGCGGAACACCGCTGACGGACGTGATTAGACCTGTGGAAAACGTGTCAACCCACGACCGAACAATCTCGCCAAGTGTTTTACTGTGATTAATTTAGCTGCATAGAGAAAAATTTCTGTGATTCGGGCAACGCCAGCCAACTCCTGCGCTCCGTCTGCATCTATATCTGCATTACCAGAGGCAACTTCAGGCGTTACCAAACCTTCCTGGTTGTATCGAGTCACCCACTTCCTGTTCGTCTCCTGCGACTCGGCGTTGCAGGACCCTCAAAATCACCCCTGGTTTCTCCTCCCCACTGCCTCTGAAGCGGGCCCGCTGGAAAGCGGGCCTTTTGCTTGCCCGCAATCTCCTGGCGACCTGCTATCAGCCTTGCTGCTCTGCCCCTATACTGACCCTTCGTCCATATCACCTGAGCGGGAGGGTCGTTCACCGCATGTTTGCTCATCATCGCCGCACGATCGCGAAAATCATCTGCATTTTGGCCGCCGGAACGCTGCTGTCGGCCGCCGGCGCGCATGCCCAGGAGGCTTCCGCGCCGCAAAACCGCCCTTGGCTCAATCCCGATCTGCCCCTCAACCAGCGCGTCGACGATCTGCTCTCGCAGTTGACCCTGGAAGAGAAGGTCTCGCAGATGCGCGATCACGCGCCGGCCATTCCGCGGCTCGGCATCCCAAAGTACGACTGGTGGAATGAGGGCCTGCACGGCGTCGCCTTCGCCGGCACCGCAACGAATTTCCCCCAGGTCATCGGCATGGCCGCGACCTTCGATGCGCCGCTGGTGCACAGCATGGCCGAGGTCATCTCGACCGAAGCGCGCGCCAAGTACAACGAGGCCATCCGCAACGGACAGCATGAGCAGTTCTTCGGCCTCACCTTCTGGGCGCCCAACGTGAATATCTTTCGCGATCCGCGCTGGGGCCGCGGCCAGGAAACCTACGGTGAAGACCCGTTCCTCACCGGACGCATGGCCGTCGCCTTCGTCAGCGGCATGCAGGGCAACGATCCGCGCTACTTCCGCGTCATCTCCACGCCGAAACATTACGCCGTGCACAGCGGACCGGAGCCGCTGCGCCACCAGTTCAACGTCGACGCCTCGCCGCACGACCTGGAAGACACTTACCTGCCGGCCTTCCGCGCCGCCGTTGCCGAAGCGCATGCGCAATCCGTGATGTGCGCCTACAACGCCATCGACGGCGTCCCTGCATGCGCCAACACCATGCTGCTGCGCGATCACCTGCGCGACGCGTGGCACTTTGACGGATACGTTGTGAGCGATTGCGCCGCCGACGCGAATATCGCCAACGGCCACCACTACGCGCCCGACATGGCGCACGCCGCCGCCGACGCCGTGAAAGCAGGCGACGACCTCGAATGCGGCTTCATGCAGGATCAGGCCTTCGCCTCCCTGCCTGACGCGGTTCATCAGGGCCTCGTGAGCGAGATCGACATCGACACCGCAGTGCGCCGCCTGCTCACCGCGCGCTTCGAATTGGGCATGTTCGATCCGCCGTCGAGCTTCGCCTATGGGCAGATCCCCTTCAGCGAAGTCAACTCCCCCGAGCATCGCCAGCTTTCGCTCCAGGCCGCGCGCGAATCGATGGTCCTGCTCAAGAACGAGAACCACACCCTGCCGCTGCAATCCAACATCGGCAGCATCGCCGTCATCGGACCCACCGCGGCGCTGGTGCAGGCCCTGCAGGGCAATTACAACGGGCCGCCGCCGAACCCGGTCTATCCGCTCGACGGCATCGGCAGACGCTTCGCCATGGCGCAGATTCACTATGCGCAGGGATCGCCCCTCGTCGACGGCTTCCCCATTCCCATCGAGCAGACTGCGTTTCGTCCGGCGTTCCCGGGCGGCCCGGGCCATGACTTCGGACTGACCGCGGAGTACTTCGCCAGCAAAGACCTGAGCGGCCAGCCCGTCGTGACGCGCACCGACCGCAATGTGAATTTCAACTGGGATAAAGTCGTGCCCGTCCCTGGCCTCGAGCGCAACAACTTCTCCGTCCGCTGGACCGGCAGCTTCGTTCCGCCGGCCCCCGGCGACTATCAGCTCGGAGTTCGTATCAACTACTGTTACGCATGCGAGAATGCCGAAGGCTTCCGCCTCTACCTTGACGACAAACTGATCGTCGTCAGCGCCGGCCAGGCCAAAACCGGCGAACGCGGCGGCGGCTCCGACGCGAAGGTTCACTTCGACAACACCCAGCCCCACACGATTTGCCTCGAATACCTGCACGGAACGGGAACCGCGGGCATCGACCTCACCTGGCAGCCGCCGGATGACGTGCTCCGCAACGAAGCGGTCGAAGCGGCGAAGCAATCCGATGTGGTCGTCGCCTGCGTGGGCCTGTCTCCGAACCTCGAAGGCGAAGAAATGCCGGTGCAACTTGCCGGATTCAGCGGCGGCGACCGCACCTCGATCGATCTGCCCGCCGTCCAGGAAGATTTGCTCAAAGCCGTCGCCGGCACCGGCAAGCCGCTCATCGTCGTGCTGCAGAATGGCAGCGCGCTCGCGGTGAACTGGGCCGCGCAGCACGCGGCCGCCATCCTCGAAGCCTGGTATCCCGGCGAGGAGGGGGGCACGGCTATCGCCGATACGCTTGCCGGCGACAACGATCCCGGCGGACGGCTGCCGCTGACGTTCTACGCGTCGCTCGATCAGGTGCCTGCCTTCACCAACTACTCGATGAAGAACCGCACCTACCGCTACTTCTCCGGCAAGCCCCTCTACGCGTTCGGCTATGGCCTTAGCTATACGGCCTTCACCTACACCGATCTGAAAGGCCCGGCGCTGGTGACCGCCGGGCAGCCCGCAAAAGTCGAGGTCACGGTGACAAATTCCGGTTCCGTCGCCGGCGATGAAGTTGCCGAGCTGTACCTCCAACAGCCTCCCGGATTCGAGACGCCGCTCCACGCGCTGGCCGGCTTCCGGCGCGTCCATCTCGGGCCCGGCGAATCGGCGCAAATCGACTTCACCCTCAGCCCGCGCTCGCTCGGCCAGGTCGATGAACAGGGCAACCGCGTCATCCTGCCAGGCCAGTACAGCGTGAGCATTGGCGGCAGCCAGCCTGGGGATGGCTTCTCCGGCGTCACCGGTCATTTCACCATCGCCGGGCGGGAGGAATTGCCGAAATAGCCGGACCCAGCATGGAGTCGGTCTGCCAGGTAGTCATTCCGGATTTCCGGCCGACTCGCAAAGATAAAGGTCCCCCTCAAACGTTTCAGTTGATAGTCTGGATACGAAACTCCGGGTGCCCCGCAGCTGCGCGGTTTTCGCAGATGTGGGTTTCCGCCGAACCTGAACCCCGTCCGTTCGATCCTGAGAACCGACCGATGAACTCGGAACGCCGAGAGCTGTACCACGAGGCTCTGCCATGGAACGCCGCTCCTTCCTGAAATCTGCCGCCGCCCTCGCCGCCACGCCCGCGCTCGCAACGCTCGCCAAACCGCTTGCCGCGGAAACGCAGTCCGCCCTCGCGCCCACGCCGCACCGCTTTCCGCAGGGCTTCATCTGGGGCACCGCGACGGCCAGCTATCAGGTGGAAGGCGCGGTGCATGAAGACGGCCGCGGCCCCTCGATCTGGGATACCTTCTCGCACACCCCCGGCAAGATCACGAACGGCGACACCGGCGACGTGGCCGACGATTTCTACCATCGCTACCCGCAGGACATCGCGCTGATGCAGCGCCTTGGCTGCAAGGGCTTCCGCTTTTCCAGCGCGTGGCCGCGCATCTTTCCCGAGGGCACCGGCACACCCAATCCCAAAGGCGTCGACTTTTACAAGCGCCTCGTCGACGCGCTCCGCGCCGCAGGCATCGAGCCATACTGCACGCTCTACCACTGGGACCTGCCGCAGGCGCTCGAAGACAAAGGCGGATGGCCGAACCGCGACACCGCAACGGCTTTCGCCGATTACGTCCACTACACCGTGGGCCAGCTTTCCGATCGCATTTCGAACTGGATGACGATCAACGAGTTCGGCTCCTACATTGATGGCGGCTACGGTTCGCCGTGGGGCGCGCCGGGCCGCACTCTTTCACGCAGGGATCTGGCCCAGACGAAGCACTATGCCGTCCTCGGCCACGGTCTCGCCGTCCAGGCCATCCGCGCCGTCGCGCCTCGCGCCCAGGTCGGCCTCGCCGAAGATGTCTCCGGCTTCATGCCGGCCGTCGAAGATGAGGCGCATATCCACGCCGCCCAGGTCGCTCTGCGCGAAGAAAACGCCGCCTACACCACGGTCGTCCTCGAAGGGCGCTATACGGAAAAGTATCTGCGCCACTTGGGCGCCGATGCGCCGCACTTCACGCCGGAAGAGCTGAAGATCATCTCCTCGCCGCTCGATTTCTGGGGCCTCAACTGCTACACCACACAGGAGGTCGTTCCCGCCGACTCGGCGGACGGCTACCTCGTCGTGCCGCGTCCCGCCACCTATCCGCACATGGCTTCCGAGTGGCTCTTCGTCGCGCCGCCCGCGCTCTACTGGACGCCGAAGCTGATGACCAGCCTCTGGAATCTGAAGAAAATCTACATCACCGAAAATGGCTGCTCTTCCGCCGACGTGCTGCGCCGCGATGGCCCGAACGGCGAGGGCCGCGTCCTCGACAGCGACCGCGTACAGTACCTGCGCAGCTATCTTGAAAATCTGCAGCGCGCCGCCGCCGATGGAATTCCCGTCGCCGGCTACTTCCTCTGGAGCCTCCTCGACAACTACGAGTGGAGTTCCGGCTACAGCCTGCGTTTCGGCATCAACTACGTCGATTACAAAACACAGCAGCGCACGCCCAAGCTCTCCTCGGACTACTACCGTCAGGTGATCGCGAACAACGCCGTCATCTGAGAACGAGGCCTATGGCCTCAGGCTGGGCTGACCTGCGCCTGTGTCTGCCGGTCGCAGACACCACGCCTTTCACAATCCTCTGGTACCGTTAACGTCACCAGCCAGGAGGAACCCCCGATGCCCCTGCCCCAGGACGAACGCATCGTTGCTCTCGCCAACGATCTGCTGCAGATATTCGATCAGCTCTTCGGTCTCCATCCCGGCTTTCGCGCCGCTCACGCCAAAGGCCTCATGCTCACGGGCCGTTTCACCCCGTCGCCTGCGGCGCAGTCGCTCACCCGCGCACCGCATATTGTTCGCCCATCCACGCCGGTCACAGCCCGCTTCTCCAACTCCACCGGCATTCCGCAGATCCCCGACAATGTCCCGGACGCGAATCCCCGCGGCTTCGCCATTCGCTTCAATCTCGCTGAGCATGTGCACACCGACATCGTGAGCCATTCCACCGACGGCTTCCCCACGCGCGACGGCTATCAGTTCCTGGAGTTCCTGCGCGCGGGCGCCGCGAGCGGCCCGGACGTCCCCTCACCCAAGCCCATCGAGCAGTTTCTCGGCGCCCACCCAGCAGCGCTGGCCTTCGTCCAGGCTCCGAAACCATTTCCCTCGAGCTTCGCGCGTGATACCTACTTCGGCGTTACCGCTTTTGCCTTCACCAATGCCGCCGGCCAGAAGAGGTTCGGGCGCTATCGCATCGTTCCTGCCCTCGGCAATGACTTTCTCAGCGAAGAACAAGTGTCCGGGTTGTCGCCGAACTACCATTACGACGAGATCGCAGAACGCGTGGCGAAGGAGACGGTCCGCTTCCGCATTCAGGTGCAGCTGGCCGACGCCACCGATACCGTCGACGACTCCACCGTGCACTGGCCGGAAAACCGCGAGCAGTTGGACATCGGCACGGTCGAACTGACCGACGTGCTGCCGGACTCGACCGCGCAGCAAAAACAGATCATCTTCGACCCCATCCCGCGGGTGGACGGCATCGAGCCCTCCGCCGATCCTTTGCTCGAGCTGCGAGCCGCGATCTATCTCCTGAGCGGCCGGCGACGGCGCGCGGCCACCGCCTGAGGGAGTCTCTCCGCCCCATCGGCCCGGCTGCAACGTTCGCTCCTCGTGTCCTGTTCGCTGCACCCTGATCCCTGTACCCTGTCGTCATGGGCTTCCGCGATTTTCTGGGCAACGAAGCGACGGTTCGCCACCTGCGCGAATCGATCGCCGCTACCCGTCTGCCGCATTCGCTCATCGTGGCTGGCCCGCGCGGAGCCGGCAAATATACGCTGGCCATCATGCTCGCCCAGGCCGCCAACTGCCTCAATCCGCCGCCAAGTCCCGATGGCCTGCCCGACTTCTGCGGCGTTTGCTCCAATTGCGAGCGAATGGGTCAGGCTGCTGACCTCGACGCGCGCGTGGCTGAAGCCGTCGCCGCCCGCGACGATCTCCGCGAAACCGACAAAAAAGAGACGCGCATCCTCATCCAGACTCACCCGGATCTGCTCGTCATCCCGCCTGATCCGCCGCAGATGCTCATCAAGGTCGGCCAGGTGCGCATGCTCATTCGCGAGATTTACCGCATTCCAGCCGAGGCCCGCCGTGCGTTCTACATCTTCACCTGCTCGGCCTTCATGAAAGAAGCGGCGAACTCCCTGCTCAAGGTCCTCGAGGAGCCGCCCGCGCACGCTTCCATCGTCCTGCTCGCCGAGAACCCCGGTGAGCTGCTGCCCACCATTCGCTCGCGCGCCGGCATCTTC
>JBARMS010000235.1:0-11125 GCA_049802575.1 Acidobacteriaceae bacterium
GCTGGTCGGCATCGCCGCCAGCGGCCGCACGCCCTACGTTCTCGGCGGCATGGAATACGCGCGCGCCCAGGGTGCTCTCGCCATCGCGCTCACCTGCGTGCCAGGCTCGCTGCTCGCGCAAGCCGCCGATCTGGCCATCACGCCCGATACGGGCCCGGAAGTCGTGACCGGCTCGACGCGGATGAAGGCCGGTACCGCAACCAAGCTCGTGCTCAACATGCTCTCCACCGGCGTGATGGTGCGGCTCGGCTGCGTCTACGGCAATTTGATGGTCAACGTGCGCCCGTCCAACACCAAGCTCGACGATCGCGCCGGCCGCATCGTCGCTGCCATCACGGGTCTCCCGCATGAGGAAGCGGCGGCGCTGCTCCATCAGGCCGGCTCCGTCAAAACCGCTGCCGTCATGCATCGCCTCGGCCTCAATCGCGCTCAGGCCGAAGCCCGTCTCGCCGCCGCCCATGGCCTGCTGCGCGAAGCACTAAAATAATCTGCAACAGCTCCACTCGAGTGTCTTCGCGGTCGCCCTTTCGCTGGCTGCTTTCGCTGACCGTCTTATCGCTGGCCGTTTTTCTGCTGACCGGTTCACCGCTGTCCTTATGAAAGCCACCCTGTTCGAATTCCGCTTTCGCGTCTGGATCATCGTCGCTCTCTGCGGCCTCGGCTTCTGGGCTCCCTGGACCCGCATCGGCGCCATCGCCCCAGCCACCACCGCATGGCTGGCGCTCTGCACCACCCTGGCAAACTGGCGTTGGCTGCCCCTCGAAACGGCGACCCTCCTCGTCACCGGCCTCGCCATCGCGTGCGCCCTGGCGGGAGCCGCGCTGCGGCTGTGGGGCACAGCCTGCCTGGGCGCCTCCATCGTGCACTCCGGCGCGATGCATGCCGGGAAGGTGATGGTCGCGGGACCGTACCGTCACCTGCGCAACCCGCTGTATCTCGGTTCCGTGCTGTTCGCGCTCGGCGTATCCCTTCTCATGCCGCCCTCAGGCGCGGCGGTGTTCCTCGTGGCGATTGCCGTCTTCTACTTCCGGCTCATCCTGGCGGAGGAGGATTTCCTCTCCCGCCAGCTCGGCGCGCCTTACGCGGAGTACTGCCAGCGGGTGCCGCGCCTTTGGCCCGCCCTGCTCCCGCGCATTCCATCTCCCCCCACGCGCCCGCAATGGCTCGCGGCCGGCCTCGCAGAGATTCTCCCCCTCGGATACGCGATCTGCCTCGCCGTGCTCGCGTGGCGCTACGAGCCGCAGCTCCTGGAGCAGTGCCTGCTCGTCTGCTTCGGGCTTTCCCTGGTCGCGCGCGCTCTGCTGCCGAAGGAACACGCTGTCGGCCAAAGCCCTTAGCGCCCCGTCAACCCGCTGTCCAGCTGCGCCCGATCGCTCCGCGCAACCGGTTCGCCATCCAGTCCAGGACATGCCGCAACCAACCGCGCCGCCCCGAGGCAGCGGCAGCCCCGCACCCGCAGGCCGGCATCTGCGTTTCTGCCGGACCCCCATTGACCCCAGCCTCGGCCCGTGGCTCCTGCTCGTGCTCGGCGATTTCCTCGGCCAGTTCCGCCATCAATGAACGAATCATGTCCATCTTCCGCGCCGTTACGCCATAAAAGCGAAATCCCACGCCGGTCTCGCGTTTCACCACCAGGTTGGCGGCCATCCGCAGCGGTATGCCCTTGGCGCACATCCAGATCTCGACACCGGTTCCACGTTCCAGCCGGCAATTCGTCTCCAGGAAGCATCCTCCGATGCTCAGATCCTTGATCTTTCCGCCGAAGCGCAAACCGCCGCCCGGCAACACGATCTCCGCGTCCCCGGCGCATGCAAAGCGCGGGCTGCTCCGGCGTTCGGTGCCGATGGCATCGTGACTCATGGCTGTCACCCTCATCGGCAACTCCGGCCAATCCCTTGAGATCCCAGCCTCGGCATGGGCAGCAAAGCCCCGCAACCGATACAATCCCATCTTTATGGCTCGACCTCCGGTACTACTCGTTCACGGCGGCGCGTGGGATATCCCCAGCGACCAGCTTGAGGCCCACGAACAGGGCGTCTTCGACGCGCTCCAGGAAGGCTGGCGCCTGCTCGAGCGCGGCGCCTCGGCCGTGGACGCCATTGAAGCCGCGGTGACCGTGATGGAAAACGACCCGGCATTCGACGCCGGGCGCGGCAGCTTTCTCACTCGCGATGGCCGCGTGCAGCTCGACGCGCTCCTCATGGATGGCGCCACCCTGCGCGCCGGCGGCGTGGCCTGCGTCGAGCGCATTCGCAACCCCATCCAGGCGGCGCGCCTCGTTCTCGACAAGAGCCACCACGTCTACTTTGTCGCCCAGGGCGCCGAGGAGTTCGCCGCCTCCCATGGCATGCCACTCATCGACAATGCTGAGCTGGTGCTCGACCGTGAGCGAGAGCGCCTCGCCGAAGCCCAGCGCCGGGAGCGCTCCGGCGTGCCGGACGTCACCTTCACCGGCAGCCCCAGCCAGCAATCGCACGATACGGTCGGCGCCGTCGCGCTCGACAGCCAGGGTCGCGTGGCCGCAGCCACTTCCACCGGCGGAACCCTGAACAAGTCTCCGGGCCGTGTCGGCGACTCATCGCTGATCGGCTGCGGCTGCTATGCAGACAACGCCAGCGCCGCCGTTTCGCTCACCGGCTGGGGCGAACCGATCATGAAGCTGGTGCTCGGCAAATGGGCCACGGACCACGTCCTCGCGGGCCGCTCACCCGAGCAGGTTGCGCCCGACGCCATCACCTACCTGCATCGCCGGCTCGGCGGTCACGGAGGCGTTATCCTGCTGGCGCCCGATGGACGCTACGGCATGGCTCACAACACGCCGCGCATGGCGTGGGGCATCCACACCGCGGAAGGCCCGCGCGTCGGCACCCGCATCCGCGACGAGGATGCGGAGGGCAAGGACCAGGCCTGAGGGTCACATGCGCGCCCAATCCCCCTACCAGGGCGCATCATAGTAACTTCAAGTTACAATCTTCGCCGGCAGGGCTCCCATCGCCACGCTCAGCCTGCCGGCCATTCTCCTTGGGAGGTAACTGTCATGCTGAAAGGCTTTCGTGACTTCATCCTGCGCGGCAATGTGGTCGATCTCGCCGTCGCCGTCATCATCGGCGCTGCCTTCACCGCCATCGTCAATTCGCTGGTGAAGAATGTCATCAATCCGCTCATCGCCGCCATCGTGCACAAACCGGACTTCCACAGTTTTCAGTTCGATCTGCACGGCGGCAAGTTCATGGTCGGCGACTTCCTGAACGACGTCATTTCCTTTTTGCTGATCGCGGCCACCGTGTACTTCCTGTTCGTGCTGCCCATCAACGCGCTGCTGAAGAAGTTCCAGCCGGCCAAGGCCGCGCCGCCCCCCACGCGTCCCTGCCCGGAATGCCTGATGGACATTCCGCTGGCGGCGAAGCGCTGCGCCCACTGCGGTCAGCCGGTCGCGTCCGCGGCCTGAGAAGTTCGAAGACGCGATCGGGTTCGCGAGCTTCAGACGCCGGAGGGCGGCTCCCGTCTGGCGGCCCTCTGCGAGTGATAACCTGTGTCCTTACTCGCGCAGCCATCCCTGCAATCGAGGAGTTCCTCGTTGATCCCTTCCCGAGTTTCCGCGCTTCTCGCCGCCTTCCTGCTCTCTGCCTTTGCCTTCCTCTGCGCCCAGTCCTCGACCGAGCCGAGCGTCTTCGGCTACCGCGATTTTGCTGCTGAGCAGGCCAAAACCGACCAAACCTTCCTCGCCGTTCCCGACGCGAAACTGGCTGGCGAAGAGCTGAAGACCCTCACCGCCGAGCCGCACATCGCCGCCTCGCCTGAGGATCACAAAACGGCCGAATACGTTGCGGAGAAATTCAAAGAGGCCGGCCTCGAAACGGACATTCAGGAGTACAAAGCCTGGATCAACATGCCCATCTCGGTGAAAGTGCAGGCCTGGGATGCGAACGGCAAGCTGCTGATGACGGGTCCTGTCCCCGAGCACATCGACGCCAATGAGCCCTTCCAGAACGATCCACGCGTCACCCCTGCCTTCAACGGATCGTCGCCTTCCGCCGACGTGACCGGCGAAGTCGTCTACGGCAACTATTGCCGCCCGGCCGACTACGACAAGCTCGCGGAGATGGGCGTCGACTTCAAAGGCAAGATCATTCTCTGCCGCTATGGCGGCAATTTCCGCGGCGTCAAGGTCTACATCGCGCAGCAGCGCGGAGCGGCGGGCGTCCTCATCTACTCCGATCCCGCCGATGACGGCTACTACCGCGGCGATGCGTATCCCAAAGGCCCGTGGCGTCCCGCGACGGCGGTGCAGCGCGGCGCTGTGCAGTATCTGTTCAAGTATCCCGGCGATGCGCTCACGCCCGGCATCGCTTCGCGTCCCGATCTGCCCGCGGACAAGCGGCTCAAGCCGGAGGATGCCGCGAACCTGCCGAAGATCCCCTCTGAGCCGCTCTCGTACCACGATGCTTCACCGATCCTCGAGGCGCTGGGCGGTCCTGAAGCGCCGCGCGAATGGCAGGGCGCGCTGCCTTTCACCTATCACATCGGGCCCGGCGTAAAGGTCCACATGGTGCTGAAAATGGATTACCAGTACCGCACCATCTGGGACGTCACCGGCGCGGTCGCCGGCACCGATTACCCCGATGAGTGGGTCGTCGCCGGCAATCATCGCGATGCGTGGGTCTACGGCGCAGTCGATCCCAACAGCGGCACCGCGGCCATGCTCGAAGCCGTGCACGGCGTCGGCGTGCTGCTGAAACAGGGGTGGAAACCGAAGCGTCGCATCATCTTCTGCAGTTGGGACGCGGAGGAGGAAGGCCTGATCGGCTCGACCGAATGGGCGGAAGACCACGCGAAAACTCTTGCCCATGCGGTCGCGTACTTCAACACGGATGTCGGCGTCTCCGGCCCGAATTTCGAGGCCGCCGCTGTGCCGTCGCTCAAGGAGTTCGTCCGCGCTGTGACGAAGCAGGTGCCCAGTCCCAAAGGCGGCACGGTTTACGAAGTGTGGAAGAAGACGCAGGCTGACGAAGCTGCGCATCGCCACGGTCCTGAGGAAGAGCACGAAGCGCACGATGCCGCCAATCTCGGCAACGACGTTCGCATCGGCGATCTGGGCAGCGGCTCCGACTACACGCCGTTCATCCAGCACCTCGGCGTGCCTTCCACCGACGTGGGATCGAATGGTCCCTATGGCGTCTACCACTCCGTCTACGACGACTACGCCTGGTTCACGATGAATGCCGATCCGACATTCGTCTACGAGCAGGAGATGGCGCGGGTCTTCGGCCTCGAAATGCTCGACATGGCCGATGCCGATGTGCTGCCGTACGATTACGTGACCTACGGCAAAGAGCTGACCGCATATCTGACCGCCGCGCAGCAAAAGGCAAAGGAGGCGGACATGAACGGCCTCGACTTCGCACCGGCCGAGGCCGCGGCGAAGAAGTTCACTGATCTGGCCGGGAAGGTGAGAGAGAAACAGGAGCATCCCGCCTCTTGGTCGACAGGCGATCTGGCCGCCTTCAATACGCAGCTTCGCGCCGTGGAAGAGGATTTTCTGTCGGAGCAGGGATTGCCGGGACGTCCCTGGTTCAAGCACACGATCTATGCGCCGGGTGAGTACACCGGCTACGCGGCCGTGGTGATTCCCGGCGTCAACGAAGCCATCGACGCGAAGGATCTGAGCCGCGCCCAGGCGCAGATGACGGTGTTGACCGATGCCATCAACCGCGCGAATGGGACGCTGGAGGCCGTAGCCAGGTAGCGGGGCGGCTCTCGCCAACAGCACTTCGCTAACCGGTATTTGCTAACCGTCTTTTCGCTGACCGTTCTTCCGCTGACCGCTCCTTAGCTGCCCGGCGGCCACGCCAGCACGCCCTCGTAGTGCTCCACCACTGGCTGCGCAGCGAAGAACGGCCCGATGAGCGCGCGCCATTCGGCGAATGCAGGAGACCCCCGGAAGCCCACCGTGTGCGCCTCCAGTGTCTCCCACCGCAGCAGCAGCAGATACCGCCCTGGCGTCTCCACGCAGCGCCGTAGCTCGTGCGCGATGTACCCCGCGGCTCCGGCGATGACCGGCGCAGCCTTGCGCATCGCCGCCTCAAACTCTGCTTCTTCGCCGGACCTCACCTGCAACTGCGCCACTTCGAGAATCACTTCTCTCGCCCCCGCGTTCTAAACGCTAAACGCTACACGCTATGCGCTACCTCTTCTCCACCGCCCACGAGCCCGCTCCCACAATCAGCAGGAACACCAGCCCCAGAACCATGCTGAAGTCGGTGCGCGCCTCGTGCAGCATGGCCCACACGCCCTCGTGGTGATGGAGCATGGGAATCTTGGTCGTCCAGATCGCCACGCCGATGACGATCAGCAGCGGCACGCACGCGAAACGCGTCCACAAGCCCAGAATCACCAGCGCCCCGCAGACAATTTCAACGAGGCCGACGATCGGCGCCGAAAGATGCGGATCAGGGATGCCAATTTTCGCGAACCGTCCCACGCCCAGCGCCGCGGGAAAAAGAAATTTCTGGAGGCCCTCGGAAATGAAGACCCAGCCCACCAAAATGCGAATCAGGATGACCGCTCTCACCGTTTATTTAGCCTCTTCCACCGCATCGCCCTCGCCGGGCGCGAGAAACAGATTCTCTTCCAGCCCATGCTGGCGCGTGTAGAGATCGTAGTAGCGTCCGCCCAGCGCGTAGAGGCTGGCATGCGTGCCGCGCTCCACGATCAAGCCGCCCTCGACCACCAGGATTTGATCGGCGCGGCGGATGGTCGAGAGCCGGTGCGCGATCACAAAAGTCGTCCGCCCCTGCATTAAGTAACTGAGGCCGTGCTGAATCATCGCCTCCGATTCCGAATCGAGCGACGACGTCGCCTCGTCGAGGATAAGAATGCGCGGCCCTGCCAGAATCGCGCGCGCGATCGAGAGCCGCTGGCGTTGCCCGCCGGAAAGCTTCACCCCGCGCTCGCCAACGATCGTGTCATAACCTTCAGGGAAGCGCTCGGCGAACTCATCGACCCGCGCAATGCGGCAGGCGTTCAGAAACTCCTCTTCCGTCGCGTCGGGATGCGAGAACATCACGTTCTCCCGAATCGTACCGTCGAACAGGAACGATTCCTGCAGCACCACGCCCAGCTGCGAGCGGTAGCTGTCGAGGCGCACCGTCGAAAGATCGATCCCATCCACCAGCACTCGGCCTTCATCCGGCTTGTGGAATGCGCAGACCTGGCTGATGATCGTCGACTTGCCCGATCCCGATGAGCCCACCAGCGCCGTCACCGTGCCCGGCCGCGACTCAAAGCTGATGCCGTGCAGCACCGGCTTGTCTTTCTCGTACGCGAATCGCACATCTTCAAACCGCACTTCGCCGACAATCGGCCCCAGCGTCTCGACGCGCGCCGGATCGGCGAATTCATCTTTCTCGCCGAGAATTTCCATGGTGCGATCGATCCCGGCTACTGCCTCCGTAAGCTGCGTGCCGATGTTCACTACCTGAATCACCGGCGCGATCATGAACGCGAGGAACATCGTGTACTGGATGTAATCGCCCGGCCCCATGCGATGCTGCATCGCCAAATGGCCGCACATGAGCATGACGAGTCCGCCGACCAGGCCCAGCACGGTGGTCGCGGCCATGGACATCAGGCTTGTCGCGGTGAGCGAACGCATGACATTGTCGAGCAATCGCAACACACCCACCGAAAACACGCTGGCTTCGCGCTGTTCCGCGTGATAGCCCTTCACCACGCGCACGCCGCCCATGGATTCCGTGAGGCGGCCTGTGACTTCACCGGTGATTTTGGCGCGGTCGCGGAAGATGGGCCGGATGGTTTTAAAGGCTGACCGCAATACCAGAGCGAACGCGCCTACACCGGAGAAGACCACCAGGGTCATGACGGGGCTGCGATGGAGGAGGAAAAAGAAGGCCATCGCGGCCGTCATCATTCCGCCCACAAACTCGACCAGGCCGGTGCCGATGAGGTTGCGGACGCCCTCCACGTCGTTCATGATGCGCGACACCAGCACGCCCGTCCGGTTGGCGTCGTAGAAGCTGACGGACAACCGTCCCACATGCTGCTGCACCTGCTGGCGCAGATCGGTAATCATGCGCTGGGCCGCCTTCGACAGCAGTTGCGTATTCGAAAACGAAGTCACTGCCTGAATCAGCGTTGCCAGAAACACGGCAACGACCAGCGGCGTCAGCCGGCTTGCATTGTGCTTTGTCAGCACCTGGTCGACAAAAGGCTTCGACAGAAACGGCAGGGTCAGCCCGGCCACGCGATTGATCGCCACGAGGACCAGCCCCAACAGCAACAGCCATCTCCGCGGGCGCACCAGCTTCCAGATCTCCGGCATGGCCTTTTTGAGATCGGTCTTCTTCTTCGGCGCATCCCCGCCGGCGCGCGCACGGGCGCGGTGTCCGCCGCCGCGGTCGCCGCTGGGCATTCCCCCCATTCGCATTGAAGAAGCCATAAGAGCTCGTCCTCGGGGCCGCGATTCTCTTCCGCCCTTTAATCCCTAATCCCTAATCCCTGGTCCCTAACCCCGCGCTCTTCTGGCATGGATGAACGAGCGCACGCAAAGAAGCACATAAATGAACATCAGCGCGGCCAGCAGCGCCTTCGAAGTTTCCGCCGTGATCAGGAAACTCGAAGTGGCCATCCCGCCCGGCGCGGGCTTTCCGTAGCCGCGAATCGCCTCGACCAGCCCCCCGATGAAGCCAATCAGCCCGATCGTCACATTCACGTGCATGGAGATTTTGCGCCGGCTTTCGCTGGGGCTGATGGCGAGCAATCCGAAGATCCCCAGCGCGACGCCAAACCACATCGGGATGAGCGCCGTCGGATAGTGGCTGCCGCTGCCCAGATACCCGGCGAGTCCCAGTGCGATCAACAACGCCGCAAATACCAGCGTCACTTTGGCCATTGCGCCTCCAGTGTGTTGTCTTAGTCTACTGGAGACGCGTCATCCCCTGGACCCTATCCCCTACACCCCGCCTTATCTCTGGATCCGCGCCGATCCGCCCCCGGCCAACGCCTTCACCTGAGCAAGCGTGGCCATCGTGGTATCGCCAGGGAACGTTGTCAGCAGCGCGCCGTGCGCCCAGCCCAGCTGAACGGCTTCCTCGGGTCCGGCGCCGGTGAGCAGGCCGTAGAAGAATCCCGCGGCGAACCCATCGCCTCCGCCCACGCGATCGTAGACGTCGAGTTCCGCGGTCGGCGCGGTGTACGTCTTCCCATCCACCCACGCTACCGCGCTCCAGCTGTGCCGGTTCGTGGAGTGCACCTCGCGCAGCGTCGTGGCCACCGCCTTCACCTGCGGATGCCGCGCGCGCACCTGTTCCATCATCCCGAAGAAGGCGCTGGGGTCCAGTTTTGACGCGCTCTTCCCAACCTTCGGCCCTTCGATGCCGAGGCCTTTCTGCAGATCCTCTTCGTTGCCCACCAGCACGTCCACGTGCTCCACGATGCGCCGAATCACCTCCGCCGCCTTGCCCGCGCCGCCCCACACATTCCACAGCTTCTCGCGGAAGTTCAGATCGAAGGACGCTACCGCGCCTGCGTCTTTCGCCGCCTTCATCGCTTCCACGGCCACTTCCGCCGTCGTTTCAGAAAGCGCCGCGAAGATGCCGCCGCTGTGTACCCAGCGCACGCCACCGGCAAAAATGGCCTTCCAGTCGAAGTCGCCCGGCTTCAGCTGCGCCGCAGCCTCATTACTGCGGTTGTAGAAGACCACCGGAGGCCGCACCCCGAATCCGCGATCGCTGTACACCGTGGCCATGTTGGGCCCGCGCACGCCGTCGTGCTCAAAGTGCTTGTAGTACGGACGCACGCCCATCGCCAGCACGCGCTCCGCGATCAAATCGCCGATGGGGTAGTCGACCATCGCCGCCGCGATGCCGGTCTTCATGCCGAAGCAGTTCGAGAGATTGGCCGCGACGTTGAATTCGCCGCCGCTCACATGAATCGCGCACTCGCTCGCCTTGCGAAAGGGAACGATGCCCGGGTCGAGCCGGTGCACCAGCGCCCCTACCGACAGAAAATCCAGCTCGCCCTCTTTGCGAATCCGCAACGCGCTCGCCATCGTCTCTCTACCTCACTCCCATCGTCTGCTGTCAGCCCTATGCGCTCACCAGCTTCTTCACGTCTCCCAGCACCTGCTGCACGGTCCATTCGTTGCCGGGATACCACTTGTACAGTTTGCCATCCGGCGCGATCACCACGGTCGAGAGCGAATGCGTAATGGTCTGATCGTGCTCCGGAGTCGCGCCCACATCGAAAAACTGCAGCACCTGGGGCAGCTCCTTCTCCGCCGGTGCGGCAAAGTCCCAGTGCGCGAAGGTTTCCTGCGTATAGCGCCCGGTGTACGCGCCGCCGTAGCTGCGCAGCACCTTCGGCGTATCGTACTTTGGGTCGAAGCTGACGCTCAGCAGATGCGTCTTCGCAGCAAGCGCCGGATCCTGCTCGAGCGCCTTGTCGATCTCCGCGAAGTTCCGGCTCATCCGTACGCAAAAATTCGGCAGCGGGCAGCGCGTGTAGATGAAGGTCAGCAGCACCACCTTGCCGCGAAACTGCTCCAGGCTGATCCACTTCCCGCTTTGATTCAGGAAACGGAAGTCCGGTATCGCCTCGCCCGGCTCGAGATCGTTGTACGTGACGGCCGGTTTGTAGTCGGCCTTTGCCTGGCCGACGATCACGATCTCGTCCAGCACATCGGCATTGGCTTCCACCGTGAGCGTCGCCGTGATCGTGTCTCCGCGATGCAGCTCGCTCGCGATGTTCGGCTGCGCGAGCGTGTAAGGCATCGTCATCGCTTCCATGTAGCCGGGAATCGCGTCGGTATCGAGCGTCACGGCCCCGGTCTTCGCATCGCTCGAGACCACGATGCCGCGGATGTGATAGCGCTTCGCCCCGGCCTGCTGCTGCGCCTGGCTCGCGTCCGGTGCGTTCCCGCCCGAGCGGCGGCACCCTCCAAAATAGAAAACCGCTGCCAGCAGGCAAGCGGTGGAAATTCGCGCGAGAAGATGCTTCACAGGCCAGTTTACACTTGGTTCTGACTCCCCATGAGCCTCGCCACGCAGCTCGCGGACGCGCTTCGGCGCGGCGCAACCGTCGTTGCGGCCAGCGCCCGCACCGCGCG
>JBARMS010000236.1:0-17292 GCA_049802575.1 Acidobacteriaceae bacterium
CGCTGAAGGTTCGCTCTTGCTGCGCCGTCATTTTGTTACTCCTGAATGAAAAGGGTTGCGGAAAACATACACGCATGTATATTGGCTTCAGATTCGACCGACCCTCCGCCCGATGCAAAAAGTGAGGGAGGCCCTGGTAGCCAATGATTACGAAGCGCACAGCACGCCCGCGCATCAGCAACAGCGTGAGCAAAACGAGCCAGCAGGCCCGCGCGATATCCACACGGCGGGCGTTGATGGAAGCGGCGCGCCGCATTTTCGCCCGCGATGGCTTTGAAATGGCGCGGCTCGAAGACATCGCGGCAGCAGCGGGCAAAACGCGCGGCGCCTTTTACGCGAATTTCGGCGACAAAGAAGACGTATTCTTTGCGCTCTTCGAAGAGAATCTGCGGCGCGAAAAGCGGCAGATGGGCGAAGAGCTGAGCGAAGCCGGATCAGACGACGAGCGGATCGAAGTTCTGGCCCGCCACATGCTGTCGGTCATCGAGAACCGGCGGCGCATGCTGCTGGCGGTGGAGTTCAAGCTCTACGCCATCCGTCATCCCAAAAGAACCAGGCGCCTGGCGGAGCTGCACGCGGCGCTGTGCATGAGCTGTGTGGAAGCCAATGTCGAAAAGCTCATCCCCGAATTCACCTGCCTGACGCCGAAACAGAAGCGCACGCAAACGGCGCAGATGGGAGCGCTTCTCGACGGGATCGCGCTCAATTTGATGTTCGATCGCCGGGGACTGACGAAGGATCTGATCCTGCGGCACCTGCGATCGGCGCTGCGGATTGCGCTGGCGCAAAGCTGAATCGAACCGTCCCGTGAAGGGTCTCGCACTTCCCTGCCTCGAACCCGGCGAAGCGGCCGGTGGCGCCGCGCGTCTCTCCTGAACTTGGCCTAACATGCGGAGACAGGAGACGATACCCTGATGGCTCTGTGGCTGAGTGTCTCGACCGGAAAGATGATTCGCGTTCGCGCCCCATCGGCTGCCCTGCTGGCCCTTCTTCCCTGCACCGTTTGGGCACAGCAGGCAACGATGCCGATGCAGCCCGTCGTTCAGGATGGCGCCGCCTATCGCCAGCTGGAGAAGAAGGTGCTGCGCTCACGGCCGCTCGACGGAATGGAAGACCTCGCGCACTGGTCGCTGAGCGGTGTGGGCACCATGACGCTGTCATCGGCCGAGGTGAAGGAGGGACGCACTTCGCTGCGGGTCGCATCGACCGACAACATCGGCCGCGTTGAGGGCAGCGGAGACTGGCAGGATCTGGTCGCGACGCGCCAATTCCCCTCGGAAGACTGGCGCGAATACAACCGCGTTTCCGTCTGGGTGTATCCCGACATCGACGGCGCGCCGGCCATCTCGCTCAATATCACCGTGCATAACGAAGGCGCACACGTTCTGCCGGACGATCAGAACGAGGGCCGCGATGACTCCATTCCCCTGCGCAATCGCCAGTGGAACCATGTTGTGTGGGAGATTCCCTCGCTCGATCGCGACAAGGTCACGGGACTGAGTTTCGGCTATGCCCTTCCCAAGATGTTTCCCGATCCTGGCGACCATACGGTCTTCTATCTCGACCAGCTGGAACTGCAATCGGTGGTTCCCGATCATGATGAGGGATGGGACGTTGCCGCGGGGAAGATCGCCTTTAGTCACGCGGGATATGCACCTGGCACGACGAAGACGGCCATCGCCAGCGGACTGGCTGCGCGCGAGTTTTCTCTGGTGGAGGATGGCACAGGCAAGGTGATCTTTACCGGCCCGGTGACGGAGCGCAAAGCCGATCTGGGGACGTTCGAGGTGCTGGATTTTAGCTCGGTCGAGCGGCCGGGCACCTACTACCTGCGCGCGGGGGATGAGAAGACGCGCACCTTTCGCATCGGCACGGATGCGTGGCGCGACAGCATCTGGAAGGTCATCAACTTTATGTACAGCGAGCGCTGCGGCACCTTGATTCCCGGCATTCACGGCATCTGCCATCAGGACGCCTACACGGTTCACGGCGACCTGCGCATGGTTGTCAATGGCGGCTATCATGACGCCGGCGATCTGAGTATCACGGGCAATACTCCGGGAATGGCGTACGCATTATTCGAGCTCGCGGAGCGGCTCCAGCAGGAGGGCGATGATCCGCAGTTGCTGAACCGCGTCATTGAGGAAGCGCGGTGGGGACTGAACTGGGTGCTGAAGACCCGGTTCGGGGACGGGTATCGCAGCACCGGCCAGAACATCAGCTACTGGACCGATGGGATCATGGGCGACGCCGACGACCGGCACGGCGAGGCGGTCAATGACCCGCAATGGAATTTCCGCGTGGCGGCGGTGGAAGCGCTGGCCAGCCGCGTGCTCAAGCGCGATGATCCAGAACTGGCGCGGCGAAGCCTGGCCACGGCGGAGGAGGACTGGAAGTTCGCGGTGGATGGGCTGAAGAAGGCTGCGCCGGTTCCGGAGGTCTACGGCCAGGCGGACAATCTCGAGAGAGTTTCCTTTGGAGCGATCGCCTCGATGGAACTGTACAAGGCGACCGGGGACGCGATGTACGCGCAGGAGGGCGTCGACCTCGGGAAAGCGATTCTCGCTTCGCAGGAACGCCACTTGCAGCCCTGGAGCGTGCCTCTCACCGGGTACTTCTACACCGGTCCGGATCGGAAATACCTGTTTCATCGTTTTCACATGGGCGAGGAGGAGCAGCCGATGGTCGCGCTGGCGCGGCTGTGCGAAGACCTGCCGGACGATCCGAACTGGATGCAGTGGTATGCGGCGATCGTGCTGCACACGCAGTATTACCAGGAGGCAGCGGCGCGGCTGGACGCTCCCTATCACGTGCTGCCGGCCGGGGTTTATCGCCTGAGCGATGCGGCCACTCTTCCTGAATCTCCCGGATGGCGGCCGCTTGAAACAGCGAACCGCGCGATGTTTGAGGCGGAGGTGAAAGAGGGTCTGCCCCTTGGGGGAGACTTTTACCTGCGGCGCTATCCGGTTTGGTTCCAGTTCCGCGGGAATTCCAGCGTTCTGCTCTCTGAGGCGAAGGGGCTCTCCGTTGCGGCGCAGCTGCGCGGCAATCTCGACGATGAGGATCTTGCGCAGCAGCAGGCGCAGTGGCTGATCGGGAGAAACCCTTTCTCGGCCAGCATTATGTATGGCGAGGGCTACGACTGGGGTCCGCTCTACAGCGTCCGCTCGGGGCAGATGGTTGGAGAGATCCCGGTGGGCATCGAAACCAAAGGGATCGCCGACGAGCCGTACTGGCCGAACGAGATTTGCTGGACCTACAAGGAAGTGTGGACGCAGCCGGCGGGCGAATGGATCTGGCTCATGCGCGATGTGAGCGGGCCGGCGGTCGTGCGCGGCACAGCCGACGGGGGAAGCGCGGGAACAGTTGAGTTTCTGAACGAAGAGACACGAGCTGTCACTGCGGCTCCCATTGCTGCGGATGGCACCTTCCATGCTCTCGTTCCGCAGGGGCGTTATCAAATCACGCGCGGCGCGGCACGCACATCGCTCACCGCTCTGGCGGGCGGCGTGTATGCGATCGATTTGCGCGGCGACCATGCCGCTTCTCTTGCAGCGTCCTGGGCATCGGGCGACTCCGGAGAGATCGTTCTGCGCGCGACCGTCGAGGGAGCGGGGGAGCATGCGATTTCGGTCCGCGCCGACAACCTCGAGGTCACGGAGCCGACGAGTGAGCCGGTGCATCTGGGATCGAAAGGCAGCCAGGTCGTCACGTGGCATGCCCGCATTGTGGATCCGAGCACCCCCTGGGTTGCGGTGGTGCTGAAAGATGGAGCGATGAGCGATCACGTGGAACTGAGCGGCGTCGCGGCGCAACCGAAATAGCCGGAGGTTGCCGCTGCGGTCCGGGGAGACGGGCAGCGCGAATCGGGCCAGACTTCAAAACCAGGTTTGGATTACATCGATCACGCGGTAATCGGCATCGACCATCGGCAGCGTGCGCCACTTATCGAAGGTCAGGCAGGGATGGGAGATGTCGAACGCCAGCATGTCTCCCACGCGAATGTCGTCCTCGGATCCGACTTCGAGATAGGCGTGCTGGTCCATCATTTTCTTGATGCGCCAGTGCGGGAGCGCCGGCGCCGGCGCCGCGCCGCCGGGCCGGAAATGCAGCGCAGGTGTGGGAAATCCGGCATCGAACGCCGCATCGCGCTTGCCCATCCCGACGATGGCGCGTTCTTTTTCAGGCCGCGATTGCACATAGGCCCAGACGTGCAACGCGGGAACCAGGCCGGAGCGCATTTGGCGAGCGATCGGATTCTGGCTCAGGATTCTTTCCTGCGCTTCGCGGTAGGCGCCGACATCGTGGGTCAGGTAGCAGCCGGGGCGCAGGACGATCTCGACCTCGGCGCCGAAGCCGGCAGCGGCGAAAACCTCGGCGACCACGTCGTACCAGGAAGAGCCGGCTCCTGAAAGGAGAGCAGGGGTCCGGACCAGGCGCTTTTGCGCGGCCAGGCCACGCATCACCGCGACCGCTCTTGCCAGGAAAGACCGAATTGCGGACTCGTCATCGAGCACGCCCTCGTAGATTTCGACGCCGCTCAGCACCAGCGCATCGGGCCAGCGGGCCAGCGCATCGAGCACCGACTGCAGCTGCTCGTCGCTGCGCACGCCGGTGCGTCCGCCGGCGACACCGAGTTCCAGCAGAACGCGGAGTCGCTGCCTGCGCGCGGCAAAGAAGCTGCCAAGCTGGTCCACGAGATCGTCCGAATCGACCAGGCAGTAGTACTCGAAGCGAGGGTCTTCCAGCAGCCTGGCGATGATGCTCATGTTTTCCCTGCCCACCAGTTGATTCGCCATGAGCACGCGGCGGACGCCATGCTGCCAGGCGACCATCGTCTGCTGCGCGGTGGCCAGCGTGATGCCCCACGCGCCATGCTGCAACTGCAGCGCGAACAGTTGCGGAGCCATGGTGGTCTTGCCGTGCGGAGCGAGCTTGACGCCATAAGCGGCGATGAATTGCTGCATCCAGGCGAGATTGTGCGCGATCCGCTCCTGATACAGAACCGCCGTGGGCAGGCTGAGGTCCTCATGGAGCAGGTTCCAGCCTCGCTGTGCGACCTGCGCCGGCTGCAGCGTGCCCTCGAAGAATCCCAGTCCTTTATTGCCTGCGGCAATCGCGAGCTGGAGCAGGGGCGGAGCCGATATGCTGTCTCTGGGCAAGCGAATCTCCTCTCAGTGCTTCCAGGAGCGATGGAATTATCCTAACCTTCGCTTGCAAGGCCGACCCGAAACGCCGCCCGGAGCTGCCATGCTCAGTTGCGACACGCTGATTCGGAATGCACAGATCGTGGACGGCACGGGCGCGGATGCCGAGCGCGCGGACGTTGCGATTCGCGGCGATCGCATCGTTGCTGTCGGAACGGGGCTGTCGATGCAGGCTGCTGCGGTGATGGAAGCGGAGGGCCTGTGCCTGGCTCCCGGCTTCATCGACACGCACACGCACGACGACCTCAGCGTACTGCGCGACCCGCGCGCGCTGCCGAAGGTCTCGCAGGGCGTGACGACCGTGATCACGGGCAACTGCGGCATCAGCGCGGCTCCGGTGACGCTGCGCGGCGAACTTCCGGATCCCATGAACCTGCTGGGCGACGCGGCGGAGTTTCGCTACCCTGCGTTCGCGGATTATGTTGCGGCGATTCCCGAAGCCAGACCCGCGGTCAACGTCGCGGCCCTGGTGGGGCATACGGCGCTGCGCAACAACCACCTGGATCGGCTGGATCGCGCGGCGAGAGATGAGGAGATCGCGGCCATGCGGGCGCAGTTGCAGGAGGCGCTGGACCATGGCGCGCTGGGGCTGAGCACAGGGCTCGCGTATCTCTCCGCTTACGCCGCGCCCACCGAGGAGGTGCTGGCGCTGGCCGAGCCGCTGGCGGCCTGCGGGGCGGTCTACGCAACGCACATGCGATCGGAGTCGGAACGAATTTTGGATGCGATGCAGGAGGCATTCACAATCGGGCGCGTGCGGGGCGTGCCGGTCGTTATCTCGCACCTGAAGTGCGCGGGCATCGACAACTGGGGCCGGAGCGGCGAGGTTCTGGAGGCGCTCGATGCGGCGCGTGCTGCGCAGCCGGTCGGGTGCGACTGCTATCCCTACGCGGCCGGATCGAGCACGCTCGATCTGCGACAGGTGGACGAGCGCGTCACGATTACGATCACGTGGAGCACACCCCATCCTGAGGTCGCCGGGCAGACGCTGGCGCAGATCGCCGCCGGGTGGGATGTGAGCCAGTTGGAAGCCGCGAAGCAGCTGCAGCCGGCGGGCGCCATTTACTACAGCATTGCGGAAGACGACATGCGGCGCATCCTGCGGCATCCGGCGACGATGATCGGCTCCGACGGCTTGCCGAACGATCCGCGCCCGCATCCGCGGCTGTGGGGCACGTTTCCGCGCGTGCTGGGGCGTTACACCCGCGACGAGAAACTGCTCTCGCTGCCGGAAGCTGTGCATAAAATGACGGGTATGCCGGCGCAACGGTTCGGACTGGAGGGGCGGGGGCTCATTCGAAAAGGCTGCTTCGCCGACCTGGTTCTTTTCGATCCGGAAAGAGTCACCGACACGGCTACATTTGCCGATCCGGTGCAGCCGGCGACGGGCATTGCCGGCGTCTGGGTGAACGGGGTGCTTTCCTGGACCGAACGAGGAAGCACCGGCAACCGTAACGGACGGTTCGTGGCGCGAGGCAGAATGAGCAGAGAAGGGAGCGCGCAATGAGCATTACGCGGTATGGCGCGGAGGGCGGCAAGGGCGCTGGCGGGCAGCATCTGCCATTCGCGCGAGCAGTCGAGGCCGATGGCTGGCTGTATGTGTCCGGCCAGGTTCCGCTGGCTAACGGCGAGTTGGTGACGGGGAATGTGGCGGCTCAGGCGCGGGAGGCCATTCGCAATCTGCTGGCCGTGCTCATCGAGGCCGGCTACGGGCCGGAACATGTGGTGCGCTGCGGCGTGTGGCTCGACGATCCCCGCGACTTCGGCGCGTTCAATGCAGTTTTCCGCGAATTCTTCGGCGAGAATCCGCCGGCTCGCTCCTGCGTGGTCTCCAGCATGGTGGTGGACTGCAAAGTGGAGATCGACTGTGTCGCCTGGAAGCAGCCGGACCGGTAGGGCACCCCTGACAAAAACAACCAAGCCGAGGTTAAAAGCAGCGCTGATGGTGCGCCTATGATCGACTCCCACAGTCTCTTCCTGCTGATCTCGGCGGCGGTTGCGGTGATTGGGCTGATCCTGCTGATCACCGTCGCGAAGCTGAATCCGTTCATCAGCCTGTTGATCGCCTCGCTGGCGCTGGCCCTGGTCGCGGGCATGCCGCGCGACGCCATCATTCACTCCTTCGAAGCCGGCTTCGGAGGAACGATGGGCCACATCGCCATCATCATTGCGCTGGGCACGATGCTCGGCAAGATGATGGCTGAGTCGGGCGGCGCCGACCAGATTGCCTACACGCTCATCCGCTTATTCGGCGAGAAGAACGTCCACTGGGCGATGGTGGTCATCGCGCTGATCATCGGGCTGCCGGCATTCTTCGAGGTTGGATTTGTCCTGCTGGTGCCGATCGCCTTCACGGTCGCGAGGCGCACGCGCACCTCGATGGTGTTGGTCGGATTGCCCATGGCCGCCGGGCTCTCGGTGGTGCACGGCCTGGTGCCTCCGCATCCGGCGGCGATGATGAGCGTGATGATTTACCACGCCGACGTGGGGCGCACCATTCTCTATGCTTTGCTGGTCGGCATTCCCACGGCGCTCATCGCCGGACCTTTATATGCGAAGCTCATCGCGCCTCATGTTCAGCTCGCGTCGGATAATCCGATGGCGGCGCAGTTCATCGATGAAGGCAGGGAGCAGAGCCTTCCGAGTTTCTGGCTGACGCTGCTGACGATTCTGCTGCCGGTCGTTCTCATGCTGCTCGGCAGCTGGGCCGACTCCATCGCGAGCCACGGCAGCGCGGCCAACGAAACGCTGCACCTGCTGGGCAACGACGACATGGCGCTGCTGATCGGCGCGCTCGTCAGCTTCATCAGCCTGGGGCGAATGCGCGGATTCAGCCGCGATACGATCCTCCGCTTCAGCAACGAGTGCCTTGCCCCGACTGCCACGATCACCCTGCTGGTCGGCGCAGGTGGAGGCTTTGGGCGGATCCTGCAGGACAGCGGCGTGTCGCATGCAATCGTGAACCTGGCCATGCACAGCCATATCCACATCCTGTTGCTGGCCTGGGTGCTGGCTGCGCTCATGCGGCTCGCGACTGGATCGGCCACGGTGGCGATGATCACGGCAGCGCAGATTGTCGCTCCCATCGCGCTGCATACCGCCGGTGTGCGACCCGAGCTGCTGGCGCTGGCCACGGGCGCTGGGTCGCTGATCTTTTCCCATGTGAACGACGGCGGCTTCTGGCTGGTGAAGGAGTATTTCAACATGACGGTGGCGCAGACCATCAAAACCTGGTCGGTGTGTGAAACCATCATCTCGGTTGTGGCGCTGGGGTTCACGGGCGCGCTTTCGCTGGTGGTTCGGTAGGATTCGGCTGGCCCGGGCCGGCTGATGTTGCGGCGATCGGTTCGTTGACTCAAAGGAAGAATGGAATGTCGATGATTCAGCCTCTTTCACGACGGCGTTTTTTGCAGAGCGCTTCGGCTCTCGCGCTCGCATCCACTTTCGACCGCGCCGGGGCAGCCCTGCGGCCCGGCACAACGCGGGCCTATGTGGGCACCTATACAGGTGCTGCCGACAATTTCGGCAATGGAGAAGGGATCTACACGTTCGAGATGGACCCCCGCACGGGCGAACTGCTGAACGGCAGGCTGGCGGCCAAAACGCCGAGCCCTTCCTGGATCGCGCTCCATCCATCGAAGCGATACCTCTACGCCGTTAATGAAGAGAGCAACGGTTCGGTCAGCGCCTTTGCAATCGATGGAGCGAGCGGCAATCTGACGTCGCTGAACACGGTCAGCTCAGGCGGCAGCCAACCGGCTTATATCAGCCTGGATGCCACGGGACGGTACGCCTTTGTGGCGAACTACGGCAGCGGCAGCCTCGCTGTGCTGCCGGTGCTTCCGAACGGAACTCTCGGCTCCGCGGTCGATCTTCGGCGCGATCAGGGTTCCGTCGGCAGCACACGCGCGACGAACGCCCCGCGCGGCAGCTTCGCCATCAGCGGACACGACGCTCCCCACGTCCACATGGCGCTCGCAGATCTGCAAAACCGGTTCGTGCTGGCGACGGACCTCGGCCAGGACCGTATCTACGTCTACCGATTTGACCGGCAGACCGGGAAGCTCGCGGAGAATGCTCCACCTACCGCTCTGCCCAGCGGCGACGGGCCGCGCCACTTCGCCTTCCACCCCAACGGCCGGTGGGTCTATGCGATTCAGGAGGAATCTTCGACGATCGCCGTTTTCGACTACGATGCGCAAGCTGGGTCGCTCCACGCCAGGCAGACCGTCTCTGCGCTGCCGCCTGGCTTTGCCGGGACGAATTTTGCTTCGGAGATTCTGGTGAGCCCCGACGGCAAATTTCTGTATGCTGCCGGCCGCCTGCACGACACCATCGCGGTCTTTTCCATCGGCGGCGATGGCCGGCTGGAATGGACCGGTGAAGTGTCGACCCGCGGCGATTATCCCAGGAACTGCGCGATCGATCCGACCGGCAGCTTTCTTTACAGCTGCAACCAGCGCAGCGATGCCATTACCTCTTTCCGCATCGATCGCCCATCCGGACGGCTGACCTTCACGGGCCAATATTCGGCGGTGGCCAGCCCAGCCATTATTGTTTTTCTGGCCTGAACGCTTCGCAAACTGGAGCAAATGCACCGACTCTCAGGCGGTTTGGTTGTACTTCCTGGCCGTTGCCCTGCCGATCGGCGGCAGCCTGTTCTGCGGCTGCACCGCGGCTCCCGGCCTGGGCTCTGCGGTTGCCGGAACCGGCTTGGGCAGCAGCCGATTTGCGATGCTCATCGCCACGGCAATCGCCTCAGGCGCTACGCTCGCCAGGCGCGCCGCTGCCGCCGCATGGGGCGTAATCACAATTTCCGTCTTGCCGGCGATGGTCGCGTTGACAATCCTCCTCGCAGCCGCCGCTGCGCTGGCCGCGAGGCCCGGCGTGTTGGCGGAAACGCTGAACCAGCGGTACTCGCGCTGCGCGTCGCCGGAGAAGAGCGCGTTCAGATGCGAGCCGGTCCGCATCAGCCCTGGACAGACGGTGAGCACATGTACGCCTTTGGCGCGCAGCTCCGCATGAAGACCTTCGGAGAAACCGACCGCCGCGAATTTGCTGGCCGTGTAGGGCAGCATGTGGGGCACGGGGATTTTGCCGCCGATCGAAGTGATGTTCACGATCGTGCCGCTCCTGCGCTCGAGCATCTGCGGCAGCACGGACATCGCGCAGTGGAGGCCGGTGAAGAAGTTGGAGTCCATCACGTCATGGAAGTCTTCGATGCGCTGATTCTCCACCGGTCCGACCGTGATGATGCCCGCGTTGTTCACCAGCACATCGACACGGCCAAAGTGATCCGTCGCTTTCTCCACCACTCCGGCCGCTTCCTGCGGCTGGCGCAGATCGGCTGGAATCACCAGCACGTCATCGGCAGACCCGACCGCGCGACGATCGACGAGAGCCTGGCGGGCACGCTCGAGTTCCCAGGGATCGCGGGCGGTGAGGACGAGTCTGGCTCCGCGCTTGCCGAACTCTTCGGCAAGCGCCAGCCCGAGGCCGCGGGAGGAGCCGGTGATGAGCACCACCTTGCCCGTGAGCTTTGTCTTTTGCCTGCCCCGGATGGCCTGGGAGACCACAATCGCCGCGCCGCCGGCGCACAGGAGGCCGGTTCCGGCTGCCGCGGCCCCGCCGATCAGCAGCGCCTTTTTGAGATTTCTCGGTGGTTTTGGAAAGCGGATCATGGCTCAACCTCATGATGGGTTTGCAGCACCGAATACGGGATCCGCGACCATCCCGTTCAGACATCAGCACGGCTTGTGCAGTTTTTCGGGTCCTTCGTAGTTGGATGCGTTTCGGCAAGCCCCGCTAAGCGCGCAGGGGCCGCGCCTCCAGTATTGCAGGGTTCCGCTCCCGGAGGGGCCGAACGCGCTGCGAGCCGTTAGCGACCGAGCCAGAAAGCAACCCCGCCGAGGAGAGCAGATCCGACGGTGAGCCAGGCAACGTAGTCGCCGGGATGGCCGCTTTGCAATTCGCGCAACGGCCGCATCGGTCCTTCGAGATGGGACGGCCAGCGCAGCAGGCGAGGAATGCGCCGATGGAAGACGGCGACGAGCGCGACCAGGAGCGCGAAGGCGAGACGCAGCGCGGCGGGCTGCAGGTCCTCGCGCATTGATTTGTGCGGGGCCGCGAGGACGACTGCAGAGGAAAACTGGTGGTAGACGGCGTGAGCGTAGCTCTGGAAATCCATGAAACCGCCGGCGGCGGAGGCCACGTCGTCGGCAAAACGGCTCCAGAACGTCAAGGCGATGGCGGCAATCAGGCAGAGCAGGGGCGGCACGAAAAGGTACCAGGGAATGGTCTGGTTCTGCTCGTCGGTTTCCGGCTCTTCATCGACGATGGCCATGCGGTCGACGGGGCCGGCATCGCCCAGGCCGGCAAAGACGCGAAAGCCGGCGCGCAAAACGGCGGCGGCAGTCAGTCCTCCGGCGATGAGGAAGATCACTTCGGTCCACTCGGCCTGATGCGTGACCTGGGATTCGCCGATGCTCAGCGCGAAGCAGGGCATGGCCGCGAGACCCAGGCCGCCGAGGAACCACAAGACGCCGGTCCATCGGAGAACTTTGGCTTTGCCGAAGAGCCATGGCTCGCTGACACTGCGGAAGCGATGCAGCAGAATGCCCGCGGTGAAGAACAGGGCGGCTTTCACGAAGGCATGGCCGACGAGATAGAAGAACAGCCCGGACATCGCAGCCTTCGTCCACAGACCGAAGGCGAGCGTCATGAGCCCGGCATGGCTGACCGTGGAGAACGCGAGCATGCGCTTGAAGTGGTGCTCGGCGAAACACATCACGCCGCCCCAGACAGCGGTCGCGGTTCCCGAGATGACGAAGAGCGTGGGAATTTCGGTCCCGGCGAAGCAGCCTTGAAAGATGGTGGCGTAGAGGCGCATGGCGCCAAAGAGGCCCAGTTCGACCATGACTCCTGAGAAGAGGACGCACACGGAAGTAGGCGCAACGGCGTGCGCATCCGGGAGCCAGAAATGGAAGGGCACAGCCGCGGCTTTCACGAGGAACCCGCAAATGAGGAAGGCGAAGGCCGCGATGACCAGCCGATCGTGGCGTCCGGTGAGGAGGAGACCGATCTGGGCGAGGTTGAGAGCGCCCGTCGCGGCGTAGAGCAGCGCGATGCCGGTGAGAACCATGAAGGCGGCGACGGTGTTGGTGACTGCGAAATTAAACGCCCCGGCCAGCGGGGCCGGTTCGGCGGTCTTGAGCCCGCACAGCGCGAAGGCCGCAGTGCTCATCAGCTCGAAGAAGACGAAGAGGTTGAAGATGTCGCCGGTGACGGCAAAACCGCACATAGCGGCAAGAAACACGAGCATGAGGGGGTGGTAGTGATCGCCGCCGCTGTCGGTGTGCTTCCACGAGAACAGGAGGGCCAGCGTGGCCTGCAAAGCTGTGAGCGCGGCCAGGCCGCAGCCGGTGGCATCCATCACGAAGCCGATGCCGAGAGCCATCTGCCCGCGCGGAAACCAGTTGCCGAACCAGTAGACTTCGGTTCGATGCTGCGCGTGCACAAGCCATATACCGGCGAGGACGAGGTTGGCGAGCGCGGTGAGGATCGACAGCAAATCCGCACTCCACCGCGGCAACAGCTTACGGAATCCGGCCAGGAATGCGGCAACGGTGAGCGGGACGGCTACCAGCAGAGCGGGCGAAGGCATGGCGGATCAGCCTCGCATAAAACGCAAATCGTCGGGGCTGGTGGTGCCGCCCTGTTCGTACGCTTTGACGACCATGGCCAGCAGCAGCGCGACCACCGTGGCTTCGACGACCACGTCAGTGAGCATGAGGGCCTGCACGACGGGGTCGCAGGTGACCACGCCGGGAGAGATATCGGCAAAGATGGGGGCGTATCCGCCCTTGCGGAAGCCGATGGCGAGCAGCAGCACGTACGTCGAGGTTTGCAGGATGGCGAGCGAGATAACGGTTTGCACCAGGTGGCGGCTGCGAACGATGCCGTAGAGGCCACAGAGGAAGATCCAGGCAGCGATGAAATAGGGATAGTGAGCGAGCATTCAGTCCTCTTCGTTTTTGCCGCGCGAAAGGATCTCGCGCAGATATTCCCAACTGACCAGCATGAAGGCGGCGGCGACCTCGACGCCGACGCAGGCGCTGATGATGGCGATGGTGCCGGACGAGAAGACGTCGCCGGTCTGGCCCAGCGGCACGACGTTGGTGAGGAATGGCGCGCCCAGCGCCAGGGCGATGAAGCCGACGATGGCGTAACCCGCCGCGCCCGCCGCCTCAAGAAATTCCATGAGGGGATGGGAGAGAATGCGCCGGAAGGCATCAGTGTTTTCGGCGATGTAGAGCAGCATGGGAGCGGCGGCGATGATGACGCCTCCCTGGAATCCACCGCCCGGGGTTAGCTGACCGTGTGTGCCGATGTAGATGCCGAAGAGCAGAGAGAAGCCGAACATCGCCGTGGTGAAGACCTGCACAGTTTCGCTGAGTACGGCACGGTCACGGAAGGACTCTGGATTTTCCTGCTGCGGTTGTTTGTTCTTCTTTTCGGGCCGGAGGAGCAGCATCACTCCGGTCACGGCGCTGAAGAGGATGAACTCCTCGCCCAGGGTGTCGAAGCCGCGATAGTCGTAGGTAATGGCGTTGACCGTGTCGGTGGCGTGGCGCTCGTAGACGGCGAGGCCGGCGATCACATCGCCGTAGGGGCCGCGATAGGTTCCCCAGGGTGGAAGGTTGAGGATGCCGGCACAATAAATGGCGGCGAGGCCCAGAGCGCCGGCGGCAAACAGACCCAGGCGCACTCGCCTACTCACGACGGCTGCCCTCGCGCTCGCGGAGCGCTCTGCGATGCTTCATCCGCGTGATGGCCAGCATGACCATGAGCGGCAGAGCGATGGCGCCGACGGTGATTTGCGAGAGCGCGACATCAGGCGCCTGAAAGACGAAGAACATGAGGGCGAAAAGCAGGCCGTAGAAGGCGAGGCCGAGCAATTGCTCCGTGACGTCGTCAGTGCGGACGATGACAAAGGCGCTGATGGCGATGAGCGCGAGCAGGCCGGTGCCAAGGATCATCATGCTTTGGGTCTCCCGCTCAGAAATTCAATCTCCGGATCGCCGGGCATTGGTTCCCAGTGGCCTTTTTCGCGGGCGCGGAAGGCACGCGCGGCGGCATGCGTGCCGACGGAGTTGGCGGCCATGAAGATGACGAAAATGATGAGACATTTCCAGGTCGCCTGGGTCCAGCCGGTCTCGATCCAGACGGCAATCGTGAGCGAGCCCATGCCGAGGATCGCCGGAAGGGAGAGGTAGTGGAGCGCCTGGAACGGATCGCGCATGCGCACCATGCCGAGCACGCCGAACCAGACGGAGACGGCGCAGAAACCGAGCAGGATGTCGACGGCGACTCTCACAGGTGCTTCTCCAGAAAACGGGCGAAGACGACACCGGCGCCGAAAGTCATCAGCGCGAGGGTTAGCGGCAGATCGAATAAAACGAGACGTCCGTACCCGAGGCAGAGAAGCACGAGGAGCAGAGTGACGATGATGCCGGTCATCTCGACGCCGACGAGCCGGCGCTCCGGCGTGCCGCGCAGAGACATCCAGGCGCAGGGAATCAGGGATGCGCCCACCACGTTCGCGGTCACGATCCAGTGATTCACCGGCCGTTCTCCGCGCCGAGCCGCTGCGTTAACGCCGGAACGGCAGTTTTCTTCAACTGGTGGAAGAGCATCTGGCGTCGATCTGTATCGATGCCGATGACGATGAAGTTGGGAGAAATGGTGGAGGTTGCGACTGCCAGGGTCCGCCGCGCCGTGTCGGCGCCGCTGCCGGAGGTATACCGGTATGCCACCGACCGGAAGTGCGATTCTGCGGGGTGACCGAGGAAATCGCGCAGCAGGGCGAAAGCAATTTGAAGGGCATCGACGGCGATGGACCACGGCAGACGCCAGACCTGCACCAGATTGCCGACCGATGGGCGGAAACGGAGCGGCAGCGTCCGTACCACGAAAAGCGTGAAGGTCGCGGAGAGCACAAGCGCGCCCAGGCCGACCAGCATTTCGTCGAGACGAAAGGTGGCCACACACGCCACCCAGAAAATGGCGAGCGCAACCGAAATAATGGTTAAGTGCACTGCGGCGCGAGGGTTCGCCGACATAGGAATTTGGAAGGATCAGCGCTCTTCAGGGATGCCCGGCGCAGATACAGCCTGTGATTGGCGTGTTTTGTCATGATTCATGCTCGCGCATGGCGTGGCGGGGCCAGGCCTGGGAATCGGGCGCAGGAAGCAATCAGCAGCGCCGCCGGATTGCAGGGCCGCTCCGCGAATCGCCCCCGCAATCGCCGGGCAGCCCGGTCGAGGAGTGGCCGCGTGGCCGTACCCAGCAAGGATGTAGACACCCTACTGGTTTATGGGTGTAGAGTATCTACACCGTGAAGACGGCCAAAGAGGACTACCGCAACCGGATCGAGCTGCTGCAGGGCACGCTGGACATGCTGATCCTGCAGACGCTGCAGTGGGGAGCGCAGTACGGCTACGCTGTGAGCCAGGCGTTGCGCGCGCGCTCCGGCGAGGTGCTGCAGGTGGAGACCGGCTCGCTGTACCCGGCGCTGCATCGCATGGAACGCCACAAGTGGATTGCTGCCGAGTGGAAGATGACGGAGCAGAACCAGCGGGCGCGCTTCTACCGAATCACCGCCGAGGGCCGCAAACAACTGGCGCGCGACCGATCGAAGTGGGACACGATGGTCGCGGCCATTGCCTCCATCATGGAAGCCTGAACCCAACCTGGGGAGAGAATGCGATGAGCTTTCGATGGCTTCGGTTCGATCGCCGCAAGGCCGAGCTGGACTCGGAAATGGAGTTCCATCGCCGCATGGCGGTTGCCGATCGCGTGGCGCGCGGGGAGCCGGAGGAGGAAGCGCGAGCGGCAGTGGAACGCGAACTCGGCAATATCGCCCTGGCGAATGACGTGACGCGCCAGACGTGGGGCTGGCTGTTTCTCGAACGGCTGGGGCAGGATTTCCGTTACGCGCTGCGCCAGATGCGACGCTCGCCCGGCTTTGCCGCTACTGTCATCGGGACGCTGGCGCTGGGCGTTGCGGCTGCCGCGGCGATGTTCACCGTCGTCGATCGCGTGCTGCTCGAGCCGGTTCACTTCAGGGACGCATCGCGCATCGTTACGCTCAGCGAAACCAATCGAACCGACAAGATCAGCTACAACGTCCCCTGGCTCGATTTGCAGCAATGGATGGAGCAGAGCCATTCCTTCTCCGGCATCGCCTTCGACAGCGGCTGGGGCAACGGCCGCAGTTATCTGGAGGGCCCCTCCTCATCGCTCAACATCAACGCCACCGAGGTCAGCTCGAATTTCTTTCAGTTGCTGGGCATCGCGCCGGAGCTGGGCCGCGCGTTCGTTCCGGTGAAGCCGGCTTACGGCGCGAATGAGAATGCAGGCCAGATTGTTCTGAGCCACATCGTCTGGAAGCAGTTCTTCGGAGGGGACAGGAACGTTCTCGGCCGCAACGTTCGCATCAACGATGCGTCGTTCACCGTGATCGGTGTGATGCCGCGTGGATTCAAATATCCCGTCGCGGCTCCCTTCGACGCGCAGGTGTGGATGGCCATCCAGCTCGGCGATCAGGATAAAGGCCGCGACTGGCAATCCAACCGCTATGAAGTCCTGGCGCGGCTGCGACCCGGCGTTTCGCTCGCCTCCGCCGGCGCGGAGATGCAAACCATCCAAAACCGCGTCATCACCAACTACAAGGATCCAGAGGAGCGCGTGTTCTACGGCGTCGCCGGCATCCAGCGCTACAGCGAATCTCTGGTCCACGCGGATCTTCGCAAGGCGCTGCTTGCCCTGCTGGCCGCCGCGGGCATGCTGTGGCTCATCGCAGCGGTTAACGTCACCAATCTGCTGCTGGCCCGGGCGACGGCGCGCGAGCGGGAAATCGCGATGCGCGGCGCTCTGGGGGCCAGCCGCGGACGCGTGATCCAGCAGATGCTGGTGGAGGGGCTGGTCTTCAGCGGATGCGCGGCCGCGCTGGGCGCGGCACTCGCGTTCACGTCGGTCAAGCTGCTGACCCACGAGCTCGCGCTGCGGCTGCCCATCGCCGTGC
>JBARMS010000237.1:0-7541 GCA_049802575.1 Acidobacteriaceae bacterium
CGATGCGGCCGACTCGGGCGTCGTGCTCAACGGCGTTACCCCGAAGCAACTCCAGAAGAAGGTCGGCTACTATCCAAACACCGGCTCTTCCGCCGGCAGCATTCCGCGGCTGCTCATGGATCCATCCGTCTTCGCTCCAGCCGGCCAGGCCCCGTCCAGCGGGCAGGTAGGCGCCGAAACCACTCCGGGACAATTGGGGCAGTTCGTTTTTCTGCACGGACCGCAGATCGTCAACACCGATTTCTCGGTCACCAAGGATTTCCCGATCTTCGAGCAGCTCAGGATGAACATTCAGGCCATCATGCTCAACCTCTTCAACCACCCTCAGTGGGCCGTGGTCGACGGATTTTCCGGGGGAACCAACAACCCGGCGCAATACGTCAATGTGCAGAACAACCCGGCGGTGCCTGCCACGCAAACCAATCCCGCAGAGCTGGGCTCCGGCGGATCGCGCGACATCCAGTTCCGGGTTCAGCTGGTGTTCTAGTTGCTCGCAGTAATCTTCTCTGTGCCGCGCCGGGTTTCCATCACCCGGCGCGGCACAACAGTCTGTTATTCCTGATCTCACAAAACATTGTCTCGGGAGGCACATGCAAGTGCGCAGAGTTTTCCAGGCTGGATGCCTGATCGGTTTCATGATGGTGGTTCAGTGGGCCTTCGGCCAGGTCACAGCAGCGGATCTGCAGCGCGCGCTCGACATCCAGGAAAAGTACAGCAAGCTGGCGATCAACGTGCCGGATCCGCCCGTCTGGCAGGAAGCAACGGACACGTTCGTTTACCGCAAGTCGGTCGAAGGCGGACACGAATTTGAGCTGGTTGACGCGGGCGCTCAGACGAAACAGCCGGCCTTCGATCACGCCAAACTCGCCGCGGCCCTTTCGTCCGCGAGCGGCGAAAGCTATACAGCGGTCACGCTGCCGTTTGCCCGATTCCGCTTTGTCGACAATCGCTCCGCTATCGAATTCACGACTGGCGGTTTCGGAGCCGGCGGCTCGAACTTTCACTGCGACCTCACCCATAACACCTGCAGCAAAGTAGTCTCACCGCGCCGCCGCGGCGCCGCTGACGACGGCGGCGACGACTACGGTTACGATGACACTCCGCACGCCGTCAACGATCCTCAGCACACCGAAGCCTCGCCCGACGGCCAGTGGCTCGCCTTCGTTGAGGACTACAACGTCCACGTCCGATCCAAAGACGGCAAGCAGACCTTCGCCCTCAGCGCGGACGGCTCCGAAGGGAATTTCTACGCCATGGACACAGTCGCCTGGTCGCCGGACTCGAAGCACCTCGTCGCCTATCGCATTCGTCCCGGCTATCACCGCGTCGTGCGCTACGTCGATCCTGATCCGCCGAACCAGCTTCAGCCCGAATACTCGACGATGGTTTATCCCAAGGCCGGCGACACGCTCGCCCTGCAGCAGCCGATCCTTTTCGATGTTGCTGCAAAGCGCGAAATTCCCGTCGACCCATCGCTCTTCCCCAATCCGTACCGTCTCGGCGACGCAGCATGGTGGAAGGACAGCCGCTGCTTCACGTTCGATTACAACCAGCGCGGCCACCAGGTCTTCCGCGTGATTGAAGTCGATGCGAACACCGGTGCAGCACGCGCTCTGATCACCGAGCAAACCTCCACGTTCATCAATTACGAGCCGCTGGTCGACACCCAGTTCGACACCGGCAAGATCTACCGGCACGATGTGGAAGACGGAAAAGAAATCATCTGGGCCTCGGAGCGCGACGGCTGGGAGCACCTCTATCTGCTGAACGGCCATACCGGTGCTGTCGAGAACCAGATCACCAAAGGAAACTGGGTGGTTCGCGCCGTCAATTACGTCGACGACCAGAAGCGGCAAATCTTCTTTGAGGCCGGCGGGATGAATTCGGGTGAGGACCCGTATTTCGTCCACGCTTACCGCATCAACTTTGACGGCACCGGGCTCACACCGCTCACGCCGGCCGAGGCGAACCACCACGTCGTTTTCTCTGCCGACGGCAAATACTACGTCGATCTCTGGTCGCGCATTGACCTGGCGCCGACGATGGCTCTCTACAGCACGGCCGACAACAAGCAACTCATGCAGCTCGAGCAGGCCGACATCAGCAAGCTCGTCGCCGCCGGATGGCATGCACCGGAAGTGTTCACGGCCAAAGGCCGCGATGGCGTTACCGATATCTGGGGCGTAATCTATCGCCCGGCGAACTTCGATCCGAAAAAGAAATACCCCGTCATCGAAGACATCTACGCCGGCCCGCAGGGCTCGTTCGTGCCCAAGTCATTTTCCACGCGAACCGAGCCGCTCACGCAGCTGGGATTTGTCGTCGTGCAAATGGACGGCATGGGGACGAACAACCGCTCGAAGGCCTTCCATGACGTTGCCTGGCACAATCTCAAGGACGCGGGATTCCCCGATCGCATCCTCTGGCACAAAGCAGTGGCCGCAACATATCCCTGGTATGACATTTCGCGCGTCGGCATCTTCGGCACTTCCGCCGGGGGACAGAGCGCGATGGGTGCGCTGCTCTTCCATCCGGAATTCTACAAGGTCGCGGTTTCCAACAGCGGCTGCCACGACAATCGCATGGACAAGATTTGGTGGAACGAGCAGTGGATGGGATGGCCCGTCGGCCCGCAGTACTCCGAGTCATCGAATGTGGACAATGCCTGGCGTTTGCAGGGCAAGCTGATGCTGGTGGTGGGCCTCATGGACCATAACGTCGATCCATCGTCGACGTTCCAGGTGGCCGATCGTCTGATCAAGGCGAATAAGACATTCGATCTGCTCGTCGTTCCCGAGGCCGATCACGGCACGCGTGGCCCCTGGACCCGCTACACCGATCGCAACCTCCTCGACTATTTCGTGCGTAACCTCCTCGACGAGCCGATTCCCAACTGGAATGCAGAAGCCGCGTCTTCGCCAGCTGCGCCGAATTCCGGTAATGCCGATGAAGACTGATCGATTGCCGATGGCCGCTTCACCGGCACGGGAGGACATCTGGGCGGATTAAGCGGATGCCGCGCGCTCGATCGGCAGACGCCGCGCCGCGGCTACTTCGTCGTACGGTTCCATCACGCTTGCGGATTGGGTTTTCGCCCAGGCGGATCCTGTTCCGCCTGAGATGAGAAATTACAGGGCGCTGCGTTTCCTCAGCACGACGCGGCATCCTTCACGCCAGTGTTCGTCGATGGCAATCATCTCCCACGGAATGGCCGATGACAGGTGGCGCAACACCGTCTCATTCGCCGGATGGATGTGCAGCGCGGGCGCGACCAGCAGCAGCAGCGGATCGTCCGGGGCTAACTCGACTCCCGGAAAGTAGCCCTGCGCCTGCAGCGTTCCATCCCGATGCAACTGGCGCACCCGCGCCCAGTAGTCCACCGCCTGCAGCGGCAGATGCAGGTCATCGTCCGCTTTCAGTTCCAGCACCGCGAGGCGGCCGCGCCGCGTCACCGTCAGCAGATCGAGCAGCGTGCGGCTGGCCGAGGCGAACGCCGGCACCTGCGAGTACACCGGGCCGCCGCCCAGCATCGGATCGAGGACCGCAAGATCGCGGCGCAGAATCGATTCCAGCCATCGTTCCGGCTGCAACCGGTACAGAGCGTCACGCCCCGGCGCATCGGCGCGCCGGCTCTGAAACAGCCGATCGGCCAGGTCGCGAAATATGTCCTCTGAGTCTTCGTCGAGAGCGGTTTCGCTCGGTCCCGCGCCGAAGACGATCTGATCTTGCCGCACGAACGTGCCGGGGGCCAGACCGTGCCGGATGCGCGCGTAGACGAGACCATGCAGCGAGAAGGCAATTTCCGTCGCGCTGTGCGGACGGATTTCAGTCTGGGCCATCAGTCCCAATGGCAGCAGCGACCGCAAATACTCGGCCGCGCGCACCGAACGGTCCAGCGCCGCCTGCGCATCGAACGCGCGCGCAAGCTGCAACTGCAGATTTCCATCCTGCTCCGTGGCAATCTGCGTCAACCCGCCCGTCGATGCGTGCAGTTCGTAGAGTTCCCACTGCGCCAGCGCGGGACGCATCCACGCCATGCGCGCACGGATCACGCCCGGCGTCCCTGCGGGCACCACGAGCTTCAGCCCTTCAACGACGCGCCGTCCTGCACTGTGTTCGCGGCACCACGCGAGCCACAGGATGCCGAGCGTCAGCGCCCCCTCGATGGTTGCTGCCGGTTCATCGGATCCGACGCCCAGCACCGCCCACGCCCGCTGGCCGCGCCTCAGCACGCCGCGCGCGTAGGCCGGACCGAAGCTGTGCTCCAGGTCCATCGCCGAACGAAAACTCTCCGGCAACCACTCCGGGAAATGATTCGTCAGAGCCTGCTCCAGGCCGCGCAGATACTTGCGCCGCGAGGTGTCCCGCGCTGTTGGCGTGCGGAAATCAGGATCAGGCACCAGGGTGAGAATCTGCGGCTTCGCCTGGCCGAAACGCCGCGTCTCCAGGCGCAGCGTTTCACGGCGCGGCTCCATCGCCGTCACGGTGCGAACCAGATTGCGCTCGTCAGACCAGAGGTGAAGAAGGCAGCGCCCGCGTTCCGCGCCAACCGAGTAATGCGCCAGTTGCAGATCGAAGAGCAGCCGCCCATCCTCAAAAATGGCCGCATGCGGATGCGCGTCGAGGAAATTCTCGACCCCATGGGCAAGATCGGCGGGGGCGCAAACCGGCGCTGGATGGACGGCGGCAACAGGCATCTACCAGCGATGTTCCGCGCCGCCTGACCCGGGCTGCAAGCGAAAAGCTACCAGCCGCTACGCTTTCGTAATTCCGTGATATGGGCGAGATGGTGCCGGCAGTGCCATGCGTAGAGAGCCGTGGCTTCCGCGATCGACTGGCGGCCGTTCTCGGGATGCGTATACCCGCGCTGCCATTGCTCTTCCGCCAGCGAGGCGAGCAGCAACGCCCATCGAGCATGCAGGCCGTCGAGCAACGCCAACGACGGATCCAGCGCACCCTTCTGCGCGTCTGGCAATTCGGCCCACAGCTTCTCGTTGTAGGGCTTGATCGTGGGCCAGTCCTCGGTGAGCGCAAGCCGCACGCGAATGACGGCATTGGCGTGGCTGTCAGCGAGATGGTGCACGAGCTGGCGCACCGTCCAGCCGCCCTCCCGGTAGGGGGTGTCCAGTTGCTCCTGCGTCAACCCGGCGACAGCCGACCGCAAATTGGCCGGCAACGCGGCCAGCGTCGCCATCGCGGCGGCGTGATGGGTAAGATCGACGTCGGCGCGGCGGAATTTTCCAACGGGGTAGCGAGGATCCACTTCGGGCAGCGTGGCGGGTGTCGTGCTCATAACTGCAAGCTACACTGTGCGCTGCGCCGCGGCAATCCGGCCGGGCAAACGTCACAGTCGGCTCCGTGCCGGGAGCAAACAGGGGGATTGCAAGAGGGCTGAAGGGGCGAATCGCGGAAATGCGCCCCCTCCGGTTTAGGCGGTGTGGTGATGAGCGTGGTGGTGGCGGTGACGATGATGGCGGGGCGCGGCATAGGCCGACGCCGCAAACAGCATCGCCAGGCAAAGCACAACGGTCTTCTTCATGCTTCGATCCTGCCATACTTCCGGCTCGGCGCCAGATCGATTTCTGATGAAGAATCAGGGAAGCAACATCTAAAGTAGAAGAACATCCGGCGAATGGAAGAAACAGCCGCAGGAGCCCATGGGCGGCTGCCTCGTTTTCTCTGCGCCAACGGAGCCAAAGTGGATCATAAGCGCTATTTTTTTGAGAAGTTTGGCATTACGGAGCGGCTGCTCGATCGCTGCCTCGGCGAAGCCCTTTCCGCCGGCGGCGATTACGCTGACCTGTACTTTGAGTCGGTAGCCGCCACGTCGCTGGGGCTGGATGAGGGGATCGTCAAGTCCGCCAGCCAGGGCGTGAGCGCGGGCTGCGGCGTGCGCGTCGTCAGTGGCGAGCGCACCGGCTATGCGTACACCGACGATCTTTCGGCCGATCGCCTGCTGCGCGCCGCACGCACCGCGGCCCTGATCGCCACCGGCCCCGCCAAACAACCCGTTCAGGGATTCACTCATACCGAAGTCGCGGGCCTATACCCGGCTCCGGCCGCGGAACTCGATACGGATCTGTCCGCCAAGCTCGATCTGATCAATCGCGCCGACCGCGCCGCGCGCCAATACGATCCGCGCATCACCCAGGTGCGCGCCGGCTATGCGGACGAGGTCCGCCGCATCCTCATCGCCGCGTCCGACGGCACGTTTGCCAGCGACACGCAGCCCCTCGCGCGCATGAACGTCTTCGTCCTCGCCAAAGACGGTGAGCGGTCCGCGAAAGGCACGTCAGGCGGCGGCGGACGCGTCGAAATCGACTCCTTCACCGGAGCCAAAGGCCCCGAGCACTTTGCCGAAGAGGCCGCGCGCACCGCGATCCTGCAACTGCACGCCGTCGCCGCGCCGGCTGGCGAAATGGAAGTCGTCCTCGGGCCGGGATGGCCGGGAGTCCTGCTGCACGAAGCCGTCGGACACGGTCTCGAGGCCGACTTCAACCGCAAGAAAACCTCGGCCTTTGCCGGCTTGATTGGCCGCCGGGTCGCCAGCCCCAAAGTCACCGTCGTCGATAACGGACGCATGCCCTCGCGCCGCGGCTCTCTCAACGTCGACGACGAAGGCTCCGCAACCCAGGAAACCGTGCTCATCGAAGGCGGCATTCTCAAAGGCTATTTGAGCGATAAGCTCTCGGCCCGGCTCATGGGCATTCCCAGCACCGGCAACGGACGCCGCGAAAGCTACCAGCAAATCCCCATGCCGCGCATGACCAACACCTACATGCTCGCGGGCGAAGACGACCCGGCCGACATCATCCGCAGCGTGAAACGCGGCCTCTACGCGGTGAACTTCGGCGGCGGCTCGGTCGATATCACCAGCGGCAAATTTGTATTCTCCGCCTCTGAGGCCTACCTGATCGAAGACGGCAAAGTCACCGCGCCCGTGCGCGACGCGACCCTCATCGGCAACGGCCCCGAGGCGCTCAAGCACGTTTCCATGGTGGGCAACGATCTCGCCCTCGACGAAGGCGTCGGCACCTGCGGCAAAGACGGCCAGAGCGTCCCTGTCGGCGTCGGCATGCCAACCGTCAAGCTCGACCGCATGACCGTCGGCGGGACCGGGCGATGACGACGGCTGCTGAATCCGCCATCGATCTGGAGCAGCTGGCCGACGATGTGGTCGCGAGCGCCCTCCGCGCCGGCGCCTCCGACGCCGAAGTCACCATCCGCGAGGGCGACGAGTTCTCGACCTCCGTCCGCCTTGGCGAAGTCGAGACTCTGAAGGAATCCGGCTCGCGTGGAATCGGCCTGCGCGTGCTGCTCCAGGACAACAACGGCTACCGCGTCGCCAGCACGTCGTCGAGTGACTTCACGCCCGAAGGCCTCCGCCACCTCGTCGAGGGCGCTGTGGCGCTGGCGGGCGTTACCTCCGTCGATCCGTTTGCCGGACTGGCCGACTCGGGCGAATTTGGCCAGCTCGGCGGCGACCTTCATCTCCATCACGAAGACGTCTACTCTCTGCCCACAGAGGAACGCATCGCATG
>JBARMS010000238.1:0-11780 GCA_049802575.1 Acidobacteriaceae bacterium
CGCCTGGGGCGGGTGCAGCCCAGCCAGCGGCACAGGCTGCCGCGCCGCAGGCCGCTCGGCCGGCCACGCGGACCTATACGGATGCCGAGCTGCACCTCACCTTTATCTATCCGTCGGAGCTGGTCGCGATCGACCCGGCGCAGCTGCCGGGAGCGGCGCGGAATGCGGCCTTTACCGGCGATCCGGATGCTGAGTCCACCGACCTGCTCACGGGGCATTGCTCCCGGGTGCTGCTCTCCGTCGGCCAAACGGCGACGGGCCAGGCGGCGAGCGGCCGCGCGGGCGGGGTTTGGGGATCGATCCTGCTGGTCGCGCTCGACCCCGGCTGCCTGCCCCCCAAAGCGCTGAAGAACCGCAAGGCCATGGACAATCTGCTCAAGCCGCTGGTGACGGGGTCGACCCAGATCCTGGGCATGGCGCCGGTGGCGCCGGAGACCACGTGGCCCATCGAGGGGTATCGGGTCCACTTTGCCGAGTCGGAGGGGCAGCCAGTGGTGAAGGGCGATCTGCAGCCCACCGAGGCCGACCAGACCATGGCGGTGCTGGCCGTCCAGGTGGGCGACCATGTGCTGGCCTGGAAGATCGAGTCGAACAACAAGGCCCTGCTCAACCGGATGCTGGGCAGCCGGGTCGACTTCGGCCTGGGCACGCCCCAGCCGCTCTTCCCGCTCCAGGTGCCGGAAAAGGATTTGCCGTAAGGGAGACTGGGCTGGGCCGATCGATGACGAGCAGATGGCAGATAGCAGTCAGCGGTCGGCAGATCAGCGAGTCAGCGGGGCCCGGTGGGGTGAGACACGGTGCGGGAAGCTTCCGGAGAGAGGGCTTACCGTTCTCTATTCTGGCTCGCTGAGTGCATTGGCGATAATGCACTCGTTGACGCCCGTCGGGAGATCGCGGGATGAGACCCCGTTTTCCATTACTTGCCGGGATAATTACCCGAAAGCTGCGAGCGGCGGTTGCCCAGCTAATTACGCACGCGGGCCGACCTGGGTTTCCTGGTAATGGAATCGATTCACAAATCTCCCCCATTTCGCGCCTGATCTGGAAGAGGCAAACTTCAGCATGGCGGCGTAGGCGGGGTCGACTTCCGGTCGAGGAAACAGATCGTCGAACGACATATTCGCTTCATAGACTCCGGGCGCAAGGCGAAGGACGCACACCAGCGCCTCCGCCAACCTGTTTTGGTGGTCGCTATGACCACCTTGAAAAAAGCGCGCGGACTGCCGATTGGGCCGCTGAGCCTCAAAACCAAACTCTCTCAACTCTTCACAGTCATGCAAGGATTGCTCAATCGAATTCGTGACCATCTGACATACGGCGATGACCGGCCAGTCGGCTTGGGAATCCGGCCATTGGGTCGCATCGAGGGATTTGTAGGCTGCCACACCCTCGCTGTCACGCGAATAGAGGTTCGTGGCAAACCATAACGCGACGTTGGGATTGGTCGTGACGTCTAGTCCATGAGTGGGAATGCCGTAGTGCTGTGCTAGAGCCACAACCGCGTAGTCCAAACGACAGAGAGCGTTCGAAGCTTGTTGCCGCCAACGAGCAAAGAGCTTCTCACCACTTTTGTCGGATCGTTGAAGAACGTCATCCTCCAGGAAGCTCCTTAACGCATGATGAAGCTCGTCATAATCGAATCCAGCCTCTCGCGAAGCCGTCGTGACTAGCGATGGTTCAATGGAACATGACTGCCCAAATAGAAGTCCCCGGACAGACTCGTGCCGTTCTAACTGATACAACCGGCGCTGGCCACGGAAGAAGAGTCCCTGCTCATTCCGAAGAGGAATCTTGGCGATATATGACCTAAGCTCATCGGGGCTACCCACGTCGATCAGCGGAACGCAGTAGTGTTTACAGCGCAACAAGGTGTGAGCCGGAAGATTCGTATAAAAGTCCGTGTAGTGGTCGCGCAACACATTTTGGGCCCCGTACAAGGCTTGCCCTCTGAGACGGCGCGCCCGGAACGGTGTTCTGTAATACTTGTCGACCACGAACCCCGGCGATGCAAGGCTATCGTCGACATCGTCAGGAACACCGTTCGCCAACGCAGGCGGATTGGCAGGATTGAACTCGTCGACTTGAATGGAGCCGAACACGAAGTTCGTCCTTTGAGCGTGAAGCAGCGGTGCGATCAAGGTAAGCGGCACCGAAATCATACCGCTGGCGTTCAGGGTATTGGCCTCGTGCTCCCCAAAACCCATCCTCTGCGCGTAGGTAAGGTTCAGGCTGGAATGAAAAATCTGTCGAATCGTGGCGTAATACGCGAAGTATTGAACGTTGATCGCTCCGCCTAACCATGCTCCGAGTGACGCCATCGCGTAGAGCAGATGTGTTGGAAGCTGCCGCGGGAATTCTGAGAGAGGGCGTGTGAGATTTTCGCTCGCCCATCCAGATGCCTCGAAGGCGGCAGTCATCTCTTTGACGCGTTTCTCAATCAGCACTTGATGCAACCTCACCACATCCACGTATTGCTGTAGCAAGGTAGAGAACGCGAATGGCCACGGGCTCTCTTCCATCCATACCAGGTCTTTACCGATCTCTGCCACGCCGTGAGCAAAGCGCTGTCGTGTCCACGACAGAAGCGCATCCGATAAGCCAGCACTCCGTATAGATTCCGACGCCGCCAAATCGCGAATTGCGTCTGTGGACATTTCCGTCTTGCTGAAGAGTCCGCGGAGACTCGCGATCAGGACAGCTTTCCGATGCTCATTCAATCCGCGCAACGATACGGCAAAGTGACTACTCGTCTGCTCTTCGACCGGCTTTTGAAGGAACTCTCGCAGCTTATCGAGGTCCGCACCAATCAACGGAAACCGAAGATCTGCGTAGACGGACTGAAAAACCTCAATATCCTGCATCTGTTCCTCTCGTAGTTCGAGACGGCATTCGCATATCAACACAACTTTCTAGGAATGATCGTATCTCGACCCAAGCCCTACCGAGAATTTGATGTGTCATACCAGGATATGGCAAGCTCTGCTCACGAATGTTGCGACGGCTGCGTTCCTCTTTCAGCACCTTCCTTCAACCCGCACAGATAGCGGAGGAAGATCGAACCGCGAAGAGATCGGATCAGTCATTAGCAGCGCAGAAATATAATCCCTGATATGCCAGACTCTGCACATCCGTCTATTTTCGGCCCGGCGACAGAAGGCGTACCGCGTGTTTTCCTTTCGTACTCATGGGACAGCGACGAACATGAGGCCTGGGTGAAGAACCTCACCACCTCCCTCCGACGGGATGGAATCGAAATCCTTTCGGATCAGTTCCATCTTCATCCCGGCATGGAGAAGCAGTATTTTATGGAGCAAGCGGTGACGCAGAGCGAGTTTGTCATCGTGGTCTGCACTGATAACTACGCGAAGCGTGCAAATAACCGCGAAGGGGGCGTGGGCTATGAGTCGTTGATCGTTACGTCGGAGATGGCTGAAAACATACGCACCCGGAAGTTCATTCCCGTGCTCCGTCTGGGAAGCTTTGCCACGGCGCTGCCACTGTATCTTAAAGGCCGGATCGGTGTGGATCTGCGTGGGACTCCGTACCGTACGACCGAGTACGAGAAGTTGATCCGGGTTTTGCACGGAGAGACGATCCAGCCTCCACCAATCGGGAAGAAGCCTGATTTTTCGTTGGCCCCAACCGCACTTTCCGCGCCCGCCGTGCCAGCGGTTGCGCCGCCACCGTCGTTTACCTGCGATCGGTCTCCGCGTGCGGAATTGATATCGACGGAGCTTTCTATGCGAGCGTTTCCCGTCGTTCACCGGTGCAGCTGGTCTGATGCGATCAAACTCAGCGTGCTTGCCGATACCAGCGAAGTCGATGCGATCTTCACGCGGCTGCGGGGCCACACAAAGCCTGTTGTTGTCGCAGTTGGGTTCGACGTCGCGGTCGCCACGCTGGAGACGCTGGACCGCACGATAGAGGGATCAGGTGCCATATGGAAGGCGAGGTTCACACCATCGCAGACAAGCTTTAGCAATGACATGGAGATGGGCACTTCTGGAACCACTGCGGACGAGTTCGCGGAGCTGCGCGCTCGCCGGCTCCTGTTGAACGAATCACCGAAGGCCTTTCAGTCTTCGGAGAACGACTTCATTGGACTCGCGAACGAAGCGATGCGCGAGAATCTGTTGCAAGGCCTCAACTCGATTGTCAAGATCGAACGGTCGTCGTTCTTTGACCTTTATGCCGATTTTGGCCATGATCCACAACTGTTCCTCGAGATTGCCTGGATCGCAACGATTGCCGACCTGAAGCTCTCGGCAGCGGTCGAGCAGGTTCACCATCTACGGCTTGCGTTGGAGGGCGATCAGCTCGCCGTGGACTTTGCGGGACGACGACATCGGAAGTATGTGAATGTGCCCCCGCATGAAATCCGCGTGAACGGAGGTCTTCGACTTGTGGTGGGCGATCCGAATTCGCCCGCGGCGGCTGTCCAGGACGCCCCCTCGGTGGCGGCTTCGTCCGAGGAATCTCCCAGTCGTCAACGTGAGGCGCGCCGGATTCTGGCTCCGGAGCTTCAACGCACCATCGAGCGCGTTCTCTTTATCCACGGCAGAGCGCTAGCGAACTTTCTCGCGCACTCGACCAACAGTTCCCTGAAACCGAACGATGTGAAGCAGGACTTCCTCCCGCATTGGCCAAATCTTTATCCCAGCGCTCCCGTGGTGCGTGAACTTGCCGAGGACGATGCCGCGGCGTTGACGGCGTACTACGATTCGCTTCACGCCCTGAACGACGAGGTGAACGATTGGTGGGCACGCGATGGACAACTCGCAGTCAACTTGTTCAATGTATTCCAGAACAAAGCCTCCCGCAGTCTGCGGCTTGCTCTGGTGTGTATTGAACGCTTCGATCTAGAGACGCTGATTCCGCCGCCCTACGAATCTTGGGGCACCATCTCAGCGCGTATCCGCGACGCGCTCCGTTCCGAGGAGCAGATCATGCAAGCCCATCTGCAGAGGGCAGCGGCAAAGACCACAAGGTGACATCGCGAAGCGGGACGCGCCATCTCTCGGCCACGACCCGTCCCGATTAGTCCTCATAAATCGGCCAAGGTGGAAGGATTTCTGGCCTTGGGGCGTCTGGGTTGTCGCCTACAGGCCAAATCACTCATCGAAAATGCCTTCTCAGGAAACTGCAGGATGGCTATCCGCAAACCGGCATCGCGGGAGTCCAAGCCGCAGTCACGGTGCTGGCCTTACCTGCACCTAGCTAACTGCCGACCGCTGACTGCTATCTGCCAAGCATTACCTTCGTACCCTCCCGCCCGCCGATTTCCCTTGCACCCGCACCTTGCCCCGCGCACACTGGACATGGAAGCACGAAAAGGACTCGCCACTCGCGAGTCCTTTTCTGTTCGGTCCCAGGACCGCGCGCCCATCGCTCTTTGCCAACGCAGCCAGCACCGCCCAGGCGGACCCGCAATCGCCGCCGGCCCTCACGCGACGCGCAGCCGATGCGCAAGCCGCCAACCGCAAAGGTCGAACCGCCATCCGCGGCCCGCTGTCGGCCATCCGCTAACCGCCCTGTTTCCCACACATAGCCAGGCGGCATCCTCTAACTGCCCTGTTTCCCACACGTACGCGCAGTTGGGGGCTCCCGTCCTTTGTTTTCAGCCACATCGGAGATTTGCGGAGAATTTTTTATTTCCCGCCCTCCCGCGGAATGGGAGCCGGTGGCGCCCTGGCAGTATCCGGAGTGCCGGAAAACAGGGCGCAGGGCTCACGGTTCGGGGGTTCGGGGTTCGGGGCACTCGAAATTGCTCCCTAATGCACTCGTCTGTATGGTGGAATTTCGCAGCCGGGATGACAATCGCATGAAGCGAAGAGATTTTGTACGGCTTGGATGGGCGACCATCATCGCGGCCGGGGCGGGAAGTCTCCCCGCGCCCGGCGAGTCGCCAGGCCTCCAGCCGATGCAGGGATCGCCCCAGCAAGGGATGGCGGCATTGGATGCTCAGGGGCCGGGAGCGATGGCCACGGGACCGAATGCCAGGGGACGCGCGGCGGATTTCTCCCTGCAAATCGCACCCATGCTGGTTGAGCTGGCCCCGCAGGTGGTCGTCAGCACCATCGGCTACAGCAATCAAGTCCCTGGTCCCCTGCTGCGGATGCGCGAGGGTCAGCAGATCACCGTCGATGTGGTGAACGACACCGACGTTCCGGAGTACGTGCATTGGCACGGCCTGTTCGTTCCGCCGGAAGTCGATGGGGTCGAAGAAGAAGGCACGCCGCCGGTTCCGCCGCATGGCCGACGCCGCTACCAATTCGCGGCCCGGCCGGCGGGTTCGCGGTGGTACCACTCCCACACCGCGGCCATGATGGACCTGCATCGGGGCGCCTACACCGGCCAGTTCGGATTTCTCATGATCGATTCCGCGGACGATCCAGGACACTACGACCAGGAAGTCTTTCTGGCGCTGCGGGAATGGCAGTATTTTCTGTCTCCGGTGGATCAGGACGAGATGGCGCCGGATCCCAGCGACCCGATGCCGGAAAAACCCCGCAAGCCGGACCTGCGGCAGAACGGACTCGAAGTCAACGCTCCTCTTTATTCGATCAACGACAAAATACTCGGAGCGGGGGATCCGCTGCGCGTGCAGCCGGGACAGCGGGTGCTGATGCGCCTGCTCAACGCGAGCGCGGCGCAAATTCATCGCGTGGCTTTGACTGGCCACAAGTTTCAGGTGATCGCTCTCGACGGCAATCCCGTGCCCACGCCCCAGCCGGTCGATGTGATTGAGATCGCTCCTGGCGAGCGCGTGGATGCGATCGTGGAGATGAATCACCCCGGGATCTGGATTTTAGGGGAGATCCGCGATGGCGCGCGGCAAGCCGGCATGGGCGTCGTGGTGGAGTACGGCAATCGGCAGGGGCTGGCGCAATGGACTGCGCCTCGGCCGTCGCGCTGGGACTACACGATCTTTGGCACGGCAGCGCCGCATGCCGCGCCAGACCACACCATCGACATGGTCTTTGAAAAGGTGCCGGGTGGCCCCGGCGGGATCAATCGCTGGCTGGTCAACGGCAAAGAATATCCGCATGAGGGGGAATTCGTGTTGCGGCAGGGACACCGGTACCGGCTGGTGTTTCACAATCGCACCGACGATTCTCACCCTCTGCATATGCACCGGCACCGGTTCGAGCTGGTCGAGCTCAACGGCAAGCCGACGGCCGGCATCCTGAAGGACACGGTGATCGTTCCCGCCTATGGACGCGCCACCGTGGATCTGGTTGCCGACCATCCGGGCCTGACGCTGTTTCACTGCCACATGCAGCAGCACATGGACTTTGGTTTCATGGCGCTGTTTCGTTACGCCTGAGCGCGGCATCGCGCCGGGCAGACGGCTTTTCCCCCGCAGCGTCGGGGAGAATCCCTCTGCCGATGGTGGGAGCGCGGCGTGCCAAATCCTGCCTGTCACGGCATCTTCACCCATTCGAAACACTGGCGAAACATTGGAGAGATACAAGTGGGTGGTTTTGCAAGTATCCCCACCCCAATTCCCAAAACCTAAACGTGAGGACTGTATGGAGACGACGCAAGGCAGGATTCGTGCGGCTGTGCTCATGGGCACGGTCGCCTCGGTGCTGGCATTGACCGCGGGGGCCAATGCACAGAATCAGAACCCCCATCCCAATCCGTGGACCAGGAGCCCGGGCTGGTCACCCTTCAATTGGGTGCCGAACGACAATCCATGGCCATACAGCACGTTCCAGGGGCCGCCGGTGCTGGCTGCGGTGGGCGACGTCGCCTGCCAGCCCGGCGAGGAGGAGAGCGGGGAGAAGGCGGGTGAAAACTGCAGCGGCGATACGGCTCAGAATCTATTGGCATCCCAGGCCGCCACGGCGCAGCAAATTGAGAATATGCAGCCTGCGCTGGTCGCGCTGCTGGGCGATGAGCAATACCAGGTAGGCCAATATTCGGACTTTGAGAACTCGTATGAGTTGTCGTACGGGGCTTTCAAAATGATCACGCGGCCGGCTCCCGGCAACCATGAGTTTTATACGGAGCACGGGGCGACCGGGGTTGCCGGCTACGGCTACTTCTCCTACTTCAACGGCGTGCAGCACAATGCCGATGGCAGCATCATGACGGCAACGATCGCCGGCAATCCCGACACCAACGGCACCTTCACCCAACCGGTGCCGTATTCGGATGGACAGGCGGGGCACTTTGCGCAGTCGGGCGGTCTCGGCACCAACGTGGGAGGGGGCCCGGTGGGAGTTGGAGATGGCTGGTATTCCTACAATCTGGGCTCGTGGCACATTGTCTCGCTCAATATCGAGTGCGAGACACAGCCTGGCGGTTGTTCCAGCACGGGCTCCTGGTTTGCCGCGCAGCTTGCCTGGCTGAAAAACGATCTGGCGGCGAATCACTCCGCGTGCACCCTCGCCTACTGGCACCAACCTACGTACAGCCCGGCCAACAGCCTGAGCCTGGAGGGCACGACCGCTCAGGCGTTCTGGCAACTGCTCTATCAGTACGGAGCCGACCTGGTGCTGAACGGACATGATCACCTCTACGGCCGCTACCGTCCGCTGGACCCCTCCGGGAATTACGATCCAAAGAAGGGCATACGAGAATTCGTCGTCGGCACCGGCGGCGAAACACTCGATACGGTGGTCACAACCGACACGACGGCCGCCGATCCCAGCGGCAACCCGAACTTCAACGCCGAGAATCTCCAGGCGTCCAGCGGGGAGTTCTGGGGCGTGATGGGCCTGACGCTCCTTCCGAACGGCTATGCGTGGGATTACGAGTCGGCCCTGAAGGATCCTGCTCAGACAACCGGTCCGGCTAGTTACAGCGACAAGGGCGTGGGCACCTGCCACGGCCCAGACAGCCGGTGGTGACGGGAGGGTGTGGGAGCAGAGGAGCAACCGCAGATCCCTTGTCGCTCTGCTCCTCGGGATGACCGTTCGGCGGAGGGGTTGAGGGTGGAAGGGTTGAGGGTGGTTCGCCGGGCGAACGATGCTCCCGGAGATGGGGGCGCCCGGCTGGCCCACCCAGTCAAAATCGGGTTGGATGGGGCACTTGGCGCAGGGAGGAACGTTCCGGGCCTCGGGGATGTGTGATTTACCTCACATCGTGGGGGGTGGCCGCTTCGGATAATGGGATCCGGAAGCCAGGGTCCCGGAAGTCATGATACGGGGAGATTTATACTTCTCCTTAACCCCCGGATCGCCATCCCCGGATCGCGGCCTTCCCTGAAGTTCCCTATGTTTCTCCTCTGGCTCCGAGTTGCGGCGACGTTGTATGGGGTTGCCAGTTTGCTGGCGATCCCGGCTGTGCTGGGGAACCGTCCCCGAGGGCACCGGTTTTGCCTGCCGGTGGCGATGGGCGCGTGGTTCTTCCACCTGGTGGCGTCGGTGGAGATGCTGGCGGCGGCGCACCACCTGATTCCGGTGATGGCGGACGAGATTGTGTCGACGCTGGCCCTGGCGATTGTCGCCATCTTTCTCCTTATCTTTTTTCTTTACCGGACGATTTCGTTTGGGCTGTTTGCCCTCCCCCTCGCGTTTCTGCTGACGGTGATTCCGGCGATTGGGCCGGAGCGGTACACATTCAGCTCGCCGCTGGTGCGGAACGGATGGATCGCGTTCCACGTGGTGACGCTGCTGGCGGCCTACGCGGCGCTGCTGTTCAGCATGCTGGCGAGCTTTCTCTATCTGGTGCAGGAAAAGCGGCTGAAGACGAAGGATTGGGCGAAGGCGGGGGTGACGCCGCGGCCGAAGACGCGTCCGAAGGGATTTTTGACGTGGCTGCCGCCGCTGGCCACGATGGATCAGATCGCGCAGTCGACGCTGGTGCTGGGATTCTGCTGCATGACGGCGGGGCTGTTTGCCGGGTCGCTCATCGCGCAGGAGAAGGTGGGGATTGGGTACTTCGCCGATCCGAAGATTCTGCTGTCGTTTGTGATGTGGGGACTGTACGTCGCCATTCTGTTTATCCGGCGGAGCTCGGGGATGCGCGGACGGCGCGCGGCGTGGCTCACGTCGGGAGTGATCGTGGTGATCGTCTGCGTGTGGGCAGCGAACATGCTCGGTTCGGTACACAGCGCCTCGCACAGGTTCGGTCTGAAATGAGATTTCTCGTCACAGGACTGAACCACAAAACGGCTCCGGTGGAGCTGCGGGAGCGGCTGGCGTTTGCGAAGGAGACGCTGCCGGAGGCGACGCGGGCGCTGCTGGCTGCGCCGGGCGTGCAGGAGGCGATGATCCTGTCGACGTGCAACCGGGTGGAGCTGCTGGTGTCGCATAACGGGACGGAGCCGCAGCTGCCGGGATTCCTGGCGGAGCATTTTTCGGTGGACCGCACCATGCTCGAGCCGCACCTCTACCGGTATCAGGATGAGGAGGCGATCCGGCACATGTTTCGCGTGGCGGCGAGCCTCGATTCGATGGTGGTGGGCGAAGCGCAGATTTTGGGGCAGGTGAAGCAGTCGTGGACGGTGGCGCGGGAGCTGGGCGCGGTGAAGGGGCCGCTGAACAAGCTGCTGCAGGGCGCGTTTTCCGCGGCGAAGCGGGTGCGGAGCGAGACGGAGATTGGGTCGTCGTCGGTGTCGATCGCGTCGGTGGCCGTGGATCTGGCGCGGCGGATTTTCGGGTCGCTCGAGGGCAAGAAGATTCTGGTGGTGGGCGCGGGCAAGATGAGCGAGCTGGCGGCGCGGCACCTGATGCAGCACGGCGCGGACTCGATGATGGTGGCCAACCGCACCTATGATCGCGCGCTGCGGCTGGCGGAACAATTCCTGGGCGAGGCGATCCGGTTTGAGGAGCTGCACGCGCGGGCGCACGAGGCGGACATCATTATTACGTCGACGGGATCGGCGGAGCAGATCTTTGGCGTCGCGGATGCGCAGCAGATGCTGCACAAGCGGAAGAACCGGCCGGTGTTTGTGATCGATATTGCCGTGCCGCGGGATGTGGATCCGCGGATCAACAAGCTGGAAGGGATCTTTCTCTACGACATCGACGATCTGCAGTCAGTGGCCACGTCGCACCTGGTGGATCGCGGGCGCGAGGCGGAACGGGCCGAGGCGATCATTCTGGAGGAGACGGAGCGGTTCCGGCGGCGGATTCGGACGATCGACATTGCTCCGGCGATTGTGGAGGTGCAGGGGACAGCCGAAGAGCTGCGGCAGGCCGAGCTGCACCGGCAGCAGAGGCTGCTGGCGACGCTGAGCCCGGAGCAGCAGGCGGCGGTGGAATCGCTGACGCGCGGGCTGATGAACAAATTTCTGCATCTGCCGCTGCAGGCGATGAAGAGCGCAGCGCGGGATGGGGACGCAGCGGCGCTGGAAACGATTCGCGGGATGTTTGGGAAAGAGGGGCCGGGGGAGAAGGCGGGGCCTGCGGGGGAAGAGGAAGAGAAGTAGGCCTGGGTGGTTGAAAAGCCCTCATATCGACCACCGGTTTACGCGCATGCAGCGTCTTAGTCCATACGAAGCAAAGACGAACGCCAGGACGAGAATCGGATCCAATTGATCCCAGGTACTGCCACCGGCCTTCAGTTGTGAATAGAACGCGAGTACAAGAGTGATCGCGAGACCCGCATAAACCCACTCCATCAATCGAGGCACATTGGGAATCAGAAGGCCCACGCCACCCAGGATATGGGTCACGCCAATCAGAGGGATGATATAGAGCGGGTATCCGAGTTGCTGATTGGCGATCCTCCATTCGCCGGGATCGTGAATTAGATATAACCCTCCGAAGTACACCCAGATGACGGCGACGAGGCCGGTGATTCCCATCGCGGCTATTTGAGTAGCT
>JBARMS010000239.1:0-7142 GCA_049802575.1 Acidobacteriaceae bacterium
GCTTCCAGATGTCCAACGTTGGTCTTAACGGCCCCAACGATCAGCGGATTGGCTGTTGTGCGCCCGGAGCCGACGGTCGCGGCGAGCGCACGTGCTTCGATTGGATCTCCAAGAGGCGTCCCGGTCCCGTGGGTCTCGACATAGTCGATCTCGTCCGGGCGAATTTCCGCGTCGCCCAGGGCTTTGCGAATCAGTGCCTCCTGTGCAGCGCCATTCGGCGCGGTCACTCCGCTGCTATGGCCGTCCTGATTGACCGCCGAGGAATGAATCAGGGCAAGAATGCGGTCGCCGTCCGCGATTGCGTCGGACAACCGTTTCAGTACAACGATTCCGCAACCCTCTCCGCGTACATAGCCGTCGGCAGCCGCATCAAAGCTCCTGCATTTGCCCCCCGGCGACATCATGCGGGCTTTCGAAAAGTTGACGTGGAGTTCCGGCGAGAGGATGAGGTTGACACCCCCCGCTAAGGCAAGGTCGCACTCTCGCGCGCGCAGGCTTTGACAGGCCAAATGCAGGGCGACCAGGGAGCCTGAGCATGCCGTATCCACGACCAGGCTTGGCCCGTGCAGTCCAAGCAAATAGGAAATTCTGCCGGACATAACACTGAAGACATTCCCGAGGCTTGAGTAGGCATCGATACGATCGATGCGTCCAAAGACCATTCGACCGTAATCGCCATTGCCGGCCGCGAGAAATACGCCGGAAGGACTGCCGGCGAGCTTCAGGGGATTGTAGCCAGCATTCTCGAGAGCCTCCCAGGTGACTTCGAGCGCCAAGCGATGCTGTGGGTCCAAGCTAACGGCCTCGCGCGGGGAAATGCCAAAAAAATCGGCATCGAACTGCGCTGGATCCTCAAGAAATGCCCCGTACCGTGTAGACATTTTTCCTGGCCGTTCCGGGTCTGGATCGAAATACCGGTCGATAGCCCAGCGGGAGGGCGGCACTTCACCCACGGCATCGACGCCATGGGACAGTAGGTCCCAAAATGCCTCAGGTGTGGCGGCACCGCCAGGAAAGCGCAGGCCCATGCCCACGAGCGCCAGCGGCTCCTTCTGTGCTTTTTCGAGTTCCGCCACCCGGGCCTTCAGGGTACGGATTTCATAAACCGCCCGCTTGGTCAGGGATAGGTTGTCTGCCGGATCGCTCGGAATCATTGCCTTAGTTATGCTCCATTTCCTGCCGTAATAAATCCTCGGCATCCTGTTCGGAAATTCCGGTCAGCAAATCCATCACTTCGTCGGGCTCCTCCTCGGGCGCAGGAGCCGTAGTTCCCAGCAGAAAGTCGGCCAACGACAAAATGCTTGGATAGTCGAATAGCAGCGTCGCACTCAGTGGCCGGTTGAGAGCCATGGCCAGGTAATTCCGGAATTCAATCGCCATCAGCGAATCCAAACCCATCTTGATCAGGGGCTGGCGTTCATCGACTGTGTGAGAAGTATCAATCCCCAGGATGCGCACCGCCAGTTCCCGAAGGTACTCAATCAGGATCCTGTGACGGTTTCCGATGGGAGCCTTTTCCAGCTTGCGCTGAAGATCCTCACCCTGAGCGGAGTGCACGACATCGGGCCTCCTCCTCGTAAGGTCTTCGAGCAGACGAGGCGTGGGTTCGAATTGGGTCCAATCCGCTTCCGCGATCAGCACCTGAGGACGCCTGATAGCGGCAATCTTCTCGAGGCATTCGAGACAGTCCACTGCCTGCATGGGGCGAATACCTGGCAGAACTCTCTTCCGTCCCTGTACCTCCACCTGCGCGGCCATTCCAGCATCCGCCCAAGCGCCCCAGTTGATAGCCAGCGCCGGCAGACCGCGCGCCCGCCGATAGTGAGCCAGAGCATCCAGAAATGCGTTTCCCGCCGCGTAGCCCAGCTGGCTGGGAGAACCCAGCACGGAGGCGACCGACGAACACAAAATGAAAAAATCGAGCGGCATTCCAGCCGTCAGTTCGTGCAGGTTCCAGGCGCCGGTTACTTTTGGAGCCAGGACTCGCTTGATTCGGTCCTCATTTTGTTGCAGCAGTACGCCGTCGTCCACCACACCGGCGGCGTAAATCACACCCGCCAATCGGGGCATCGTGCGCTCCGTATCGCGCAACAGCTCTTCGACCTGCTCGCGGCAGCACGCGTCGGCGGCGCGAACTTCCACTTGCGTTCCGCGGCGCCGCAGGGTCTCGATTTGCTCCTTTACCTGAATGCCGGGGCTGCTGCGGCCCACCAGAAGGAGGTGGCGCGCGCCACGGGCCGCCAGCGATTGCGCGATCTCCAGGCCTATAGCGCCCAGTCCGCCCACAATGAGGTAGGTCGCAGCGGGGCTGACGTGCAATGAGGTGGCGTGCCGGAGCAAAATTTTCCCCATATGCCGTGCCTGCGCCATCAGCAGGAACGCCGACCGGGCATCGGAGAAATCAAAAACCCGAGTGGGAAGCGGGCGAAAGGTGCCACTCGCGAGAAGATCCCGAATTGCGGCGAGTTCGGCTTGGACAAGCGTGGCATCCGTCTCCATGACCTCGCCCAGATCCACGATGAAGTACCGGACGCGCTTTCCGAGAGACGATGCTTGTTCGGGAGTCCAGAGGTCATTTTTGCCAATCTCAAGGAAGCGCCCACCCTCGGCCAAAACTTCAAAGCCGGCGCCGATCAGTTCTCCCGAGAGAGAGTTCAACACCAAGTCAACCCCCTTTCCGCCGGTTACTTTCGCTATCTCCTTTGCGAAGTCGGAGGTCCGGGAGTGAAATACATTCGTAATCCCGAGAGATCGCAGATACGCCTTTTTTTCTTCGCTACCCGCGGTAGCGAAGACTTCGGCGCCCGCCCACCGCGCAATCTCAATTGCTGCGAGCCCCACCCCGCCCGTACCCGCGTGAATCAGCACACGCTCGCCACGCTGGATCTTGCCCAAATGCACCAGCGAATGCCATGCCGTCAAATAAGCGTTGGGCACGGCAGCCGATTCGACGGGGCCCCAACCTTCTGGTACCGCTACCACAAATGAAACTGGGACTGTGACAAAGGAAGCCATCGCTCCGAAAGCCACACCCATTACGCGATCACCGGGCCGGTGATTTGCCACGCCGGAACCGGTTCGAATGACCCGGCCGCAGAATTCCACTCCCGCATTCCGGATGTCGCCCGGATATTTTCCCAGAACGTTCAGCACGTCCCGGAAATTGAGCGCGCTGGCTTCCACCTCGACCTCGAGTTCGTCTGCTTGCGGTCTGCGGCGTTCCATGGGCGCCAACGCCAGTTTCTCGACTGACCCTCGCTCTGGAACAGTCCAACGCACGGGATCGAGCGACCCTTCCGATACGCGGGAAAGCCGCCGGACATAGCGCACGCCGGATCGAAGCGCCATCTCCTCTTCGCCATCCCAATCCGCGATCAATTCCGCAAGAGTCGCATAATCCGGGGAGGTGGAATCCAGATCCACGCGTACAGAGGCCAGTTCCGGATGCTCGATGGCGACGGTTCGCATCATTCCCCACAGTGGCGCCTGCCACAGACCGTCGCATTTCTCCGCCGGCGTGAGGGCAACCGCTCCCTGGGTGATGAGCCAGAACTGGAAATCTTTCCTGCAGTAACGGCAGACCTCCTGAACGACCCGGAGCATTTCTGCTGCATCGAGTTGGGCCAGACAGATCATTCCGTCCCAGCCATCCAGCGCGGGCATCGGATCGCCCGGGTGGATAACGCGCGCGCTTTGTCCGCGATCCCGCAACTGCGGTATCAGTGCTTCGCCGGCGGCGCCTGCATGGATCACGAGCCACTTGCCTCTTCGCGTATGGGGCGAGATCGCGGGAGCAGTGGGCCGCCAGTCAATCGAGTAAACGCGGGCATCCGCCGGGCGTTTCAGTCGCAGCCCGGTGACGCAACTGATAGCCTCTCCGCTGCCGTTCAGCACCTCGATGTCGGCACTGAGCTCATCCGTCCGGGCGGCCCCCCGCAGCACGGCGTGAGCGGTGACCGCATCTCCGGCAGTTCTAAAGAGTTCATACCGCTCCAGGCTAAACGGCAAAAATGGCCGGTTCAGGTCCCCGGGCGCCGCCGCTACAGAAGCCTGCAAACATCCATCGAGCAGAGAAGGATGAAACTGGTATTCATTCGCGTTCCGCCTCTCGGTATTCTGCAGGCTCGCCTCGACCCACGCCTCTCCAGGCGCGATGTGCATTGCCTTGACGGTGCGAAACGCCGGCCCGAATGCAAGCCCAGCGCGGGCCAGACGCTCGTAAAAAGCTTCAGGCGCGCAGCGATCTCCGAGCGGCGGATGCGCCCTCCCCGTATCTGCGCCTGAGCCACCGACAATGCCTCCGTGAGCATGAAGCGTCCACGCCTCGTCTCGCAGGCTGAAGATGCGGAACTCGCCGTCTTCAATGACGACCTGAACCGTGCAGGGTTTGTCTTCCGACAGAACAAGCGGTGTCGTAAACGTTACATCGGCCAACACGCGGCGCTCGCCGTTCATTTGCCAGACAGCCTGCTGCACCATTTCGAGGAAGGCTGTCATAGGCGCCAAGGTACGGTCAGTAATCCGGTGATCGGCTAAATATGGCAGGGCTCGCAGATCGAGTTCGGTTTCGAATACCGTACCTCGCAGACCCGGTGAGAGCACTTTACGGCCCAGCAGCGGAGCCAGCATCTTGCGTTGCGCCGACGTCGGCCGCTCCAACTGGAAGCGCTGCCGTTGATACGCATAGTTGGGTAGGGAAACGAAAGGGGCGTGTTTGCCGTAAACGGCTTCCCATGAAATTGGGTGGCCTCCAGCATAAAGCGCCCCGGCGCTTGAAAGGATGCCGGCAATATCATCCTGGTTTCTGCGAAGGGTCGGGATCAGGCGCCCCGAGTTGCTTTCCGGGCCCAGGCACTCACCAACCGCAGCGAGCAGAACCGGGTGCGGTCCAACTTCTACAAATACCCTAGAACCCATCTGGACTGCCGTTTCGACGGCTTGCTGGAACATCACGGTCTGGCGCACGTTTCGTGCCCAATAGGCGGCATCCAATTCCGTCGCGTCCACTGCTCTGCCGAAGACCGTCGAAAGCAATGGCATCCGCCCCTTGCGCACGTCGACCGGCCCAATCGCTCTGGCCAATTCTTCGCTATACGGCTGCATTTGCGAGCTGTGAAACGCGTAGTTCACCGGCATCAGCATGCAACCCGTCCCGCGCTCGCGAAGTTCGGCGGCTAAAGCTTCGACACTCGCGGAATCGCCCGAAATCACCGTCGATTGCGGGCTATTGACAGCAGCTATCGAGATCGCGTCCCCATACCTTGTAAGCTCACGGGCGACATCCGCAGCGGGCAGACGCACGGCCACCATGCGCCCTCGCCCACCGGCCGGCTGCATCAGCTTTCCGCGCAGGACCACGATACGCACAGCTTCTTCAAGCGGCAGAATGCCGGCGATGTGCGCCGCCGCAACTTCACCTGCGCTGTGACCGACTACCAGCGCCGGTGTCACTCCCCAGGACTCCAGCAATCGAGCCAAAGCCACTTCGACGGCAAATATTGCGGGCTGGGCATATTCGGTTTCCGCCAACCTGGATTCCGATACGGAGAGCGACAAGTGCTCGATCAACGACCACCCTGCCCAGCGACTGATGGCAGCGTCACAAGCTTCGATGGCCTTGCGGAACACCGGCGCCTGCCGCAAGAGCATCGTGCCCATTCCCGGCCATTGGGACCCCTGCCCAGAACACACGAAAACCAGCGGCTCGGCGGTGTCGGACGATCGGCCCGAAAACACGCCCGCGGGTTTGTGGCCCTCGAGAAATCGGTCTAGCAAGCTGCGCATTTCTTCCCGGGTTGCCGCAGTCACGGCAAGCCGTTCTTCGTGGTGGCTGCCGCGAATCGCCGCGGCGTGGCAAATGTCGTGGAGTGTGACCTCCCGTCCAGCGCCCATCAAATAATCGCGATATTGGCGGGCGGTGTCCCGCAGCGCATCTTTCTGCCGCGCGGAAATTGCCAGGACCGAACCGACCTCCCAGCCAGGCGTCGACCGGCGCGCTGGTACGCGCGGAGCTTCTTCCAGGACGACGTGCGCATTCGTTCCGCTGAACCCGAACGAACTAGCGCCCGCAAAACGTGGGGATTGCCCCCGAGGCCACGGTTGCGGTTGCACGGGCAAGCGTAAACGCGTGCCTTCCAGAGAGATGTGAGGATTCAGCGCCTTGAAATGAAGATTCGATGGAATCGCTTCGTGGTAGAGACACAGGGCCGCTTTAATCACGCCGGTAACGCCTGCGGCAGCCTCAAGATGTCCAAGATTAGACTTCGCCGCACCAAGGAAGCAGGGAGAAACTCCTTGACTTGGGGTTCCCAGGACCGCAGCCAGCGCCTCCACTTCAATCGGGTCGCCGAGGGCTGTTCCGGTACCGTGAGTCTCCACATACGAAATACTCGATGGCGGAACCTGCGCATTGCGGAGCGCGGCCCGGACGACATCCTGCTGCGACAAGCCGCTGGGAGCGGTTAGGCTATTCGTCCTTCCATCCTGGTTGATCGCAGAGCCACGAATGACCGCATAGATCCGTTCGCCGTCGGCAAGAGCATCAGAGAGCCGCTTCAAAACCACCAGGCCGCAACCTTCACTCGGCACAAAGCCATTGGCCGCTGCGTCAAATGTCTTGCACCGGCCGTCCGGCGACAACATGGCCAGCCGCGCCATGCCGATGTAGTGTTCGGGAAGCAGATGCAGGTTTACGCCACCGGCGAGCGCCAGGTCGCTTTCTCCACTGCGAAGGCTTTGGCAGGCGGTGTGAATGGCAACCAGCGAAGAAGAACAGGCGGTATCGATGGACAGGCTCGGACCGCGCAGATCGAGCAGAAAGGAAATGCGCCCGCTGACCACGCTTCGGTACGCGCCGGTGCAGGTGTTGGAGTTGATGGCCAAACCGTTCTGCATCGCCATCCGTTCGAAATCAGATAAGCAGATACCGGCAAACACCCCGGTGCGGCTGCCGGCCAGCGACTCTGGCGCACGGCCGCTATCCTGAATCGCCTCCCAGGCGACTTCAAGCAACAGCCGCTGTTGCGGATCCATTTCGGCCGCTTCGCGGGGCGAGATCCCGAACAAGACCGGGTCGAAGCCCCGGACATCGGAAAGCCAACCGCCCCAGCGGCCGTTCGTCTTCCCCAGCATGGTTGGATCCG
>JBARMS010000240.1:0-5621 GCA_049802575.1 Acidobacteriaceae bacterium
GCGCCGGCTTGACTCATGCGCAATCATACGCACGCCGACGCCACGCGGTTCCCTCAACTGATTGTGCAGACACGCCAGTATACGGGCCGGCCCGCCCTGTTTCTGCAAAAACGATTGAGCGGAATCAAAGCGGCGGTTCCCGCCCCCGGCAACTCCGCGCCGGCCCCATCGGCGGAGGCTCCGGCCCGCGACCCACCCCCGCCTGCACCCCGGCCGGCCTTTCCTCAGGCCCGCGCCTGATACAAAGGAACCACGGGGCCCCGCATCTCATCCTTCCTGCATTGGCGGGATATGACGCTCCTCCTCATTCAAATCGCCGTCGTGATGCTCGTGACGCTGGGCTGCGGCTGGCTGGCGCTCCGCCTCGGGCAGTCCCGCGTCATTGGCGAGATCATCGGGGGCATCCTGCTCGGACCCTCGGTCTTCGGGCGTTTCGCACCCCATGCGAATGCCGCCCTGTTTCCGCAGGCCTCGTTTGCATCCTTCGAAATGCTGTCGACCGTCGGTCTGGTCCTTTTCCTCTTCCTCATCGGCGCCGAGCTGGAATACGAACACCTCTACCGCCAGCGCACGACCGCGGCTTTCGCCAGCGGGATGAGCATCCTGCTGCCCTTCACCATGGGCGCCCTGCTGGCCCACTCCCTGCGCATCCGGTTTGCTCCGCATGGGATGGGCAATCTTCCCTTCGTCCTTTTCCTCGGCATTGCCATGAGCATCACCGCGTTTCCGGTGCTCGCCCGCATCCTCGAAGAGCGCGGCCTGCAGGCGACCCGGCTCGGCACCACGGCCATCCTCTGCGCGGCGGTCGACGACGTGGTCGCGTGGCTCCTGCTCGCTCTGGCTCTGGCGCTCATCGGAGCCGAGGGCGGACCGTCCTCGCTCCCGATGCGGCTCATCGGCCTCGGCGTGTATCTGGTCCTGATGGTCTTTGCCGTCAAGCCGGTGCTGGCGCGCCTGACGCGGCGCCGCAAAAGCACGACGCTCTCCTACGAGTTGCTCGGCATCGCGGTCGCGCTCACGCTCATTTCCGCCGCGGCCACCGAAGCCATCGGCGTTCACCCGCTCTTCGGCGCCTTCATGGCGGGTGTCTGCTTCCCGCGCGTCCAGGAGTGGCAGATCGCCCTGCGCGCCCGCCTCGACATGATCGTCTCTGTCCTGCTCCTGCCGCTCTTTTTCGCCCTGACCGGCATGCGCACGCGCCTCGACCTGCTCAACGACCCCGTCATGTGGCTCTGGACCGGCATCGTTCTCGCCGCCGCGGTCTTCGGCAAGATGGGCGGAGCCTCACTGGCCGCCCGCTTCACCGGCCAGTCGTGGCGGGAAGCCGTCGCCCTCGGCGCCCTGCTCAATACGCGCGGGCTGGTCGAGCTGGTCGTGCTCAACATCGCCTACAACATCGGCGCGTTTTCGCCCACGCTCTTCACCATGATGGTCGTCATGGCCCTGATGACCACCATCAGCACCACGCCCATCCTCAACCTCATGGGCTTCCGGGACGAGAGCACCCGCAACCCGATCGAATTCGCCCGCCCCCTCGCGCGCAAAGCGTCATAGCGCGCCCATGAGGGTCGCTGCAAGGTTTCCTTTTCGGCCCGCAACGGTCCATCTTGCCACGATGCAAATCCATGGCGTGAAGAGGATCCTCAGCTTCGACCGAGGATTCGATGGTTTCCCCGGGATGACACGCCTGTCCTGAAGTGGATAGTCGCTTCAGGGCAGGGACGACGGCCGCTCCCGCACCGGCATCCCCACAGGTTGACCCGAGCCGCTCTACCACAGCGGGCCCGGCGGCAGCCCCGGCACCTCCAGCAACTGCACGAACGTCCCCGTGTCGTAGACCGCTGAGCTCCACGGCGCCGTCACCACGAAAATCCCCAGCCCCTTGCAGGCGCTGAAGTCCACCGTGAACGACGCGCTCGCGTCGCCGCTGGTCGCGATGTCGCCGAGCGTGGCAGGCAGCGTCCCCCTCACCGTCGGCTGGCACCACGATCCCCCAATCTGCTGCAGCGCAAGCGAGCTGATCTGCGTAGCGTACGCCGGTCCCACATCCCCGTTCGTCGCCGTCAGCGTGATCACCCGCGTGTGCGGCGCCGTGCCCTTCGCGCTGCTCAGATCGAAGTGCAGTCCATAGCCCGACAGTTGCGTCGGATCCACAATGCCCCAGTATGCCGGCTTAGCCTGCAACTGCATGTTGAACGGAAGCGGATAATCCGTCCGCGCCACTGGGAATCCGTCGAGCCACGTGTCATCGTCGGCCATGCCCCAAAACGTCACCGCGCTCAGCTCGTGCCTGCGGCTGCGGAACAGGTCGAAGTATTGCTTGTAGAGCCAGCCCTGCTCCGCCAGCACCGCAGGCGGCACATTCTGTCCGTAATTCGAGGTAGTGTCGCCCGCGTTGTAGACGCTCATGTCCAGCTCCGTCACCTGCTGGTCGATGCCGGGGAAGTCCCGCGCCACCGTATCGATCGCCGTCGCCATCATCGGCACCGACGGGTAGTTGATCGCGTTGTGCATCTCATGGCCCACGCCATCCACGGGCACGCCGCGCGAATGCAGCTCGCCCAGCACCTTCACCAGGCACGCCAGCTTCGTGGGATCGGTGGTCGAGTAATCATTGAGGAATAACTTCGTCCCCGCCGGCGCATATTGCTTCGCCGCCGCGAACGCGACGTCGAGATAACTCGCGCCCAGCACGTTATAGAACGGTCCGTGATAGAGGCAGTCCGGCTGCGATGGATCGATCGGTTCGTTGACCACATCCCATGCGTACACATTCGTGCCGAAGTGCTGCACCTCGCTCTGAATATGTTCCTGGATATTCGCCGTCACCGTCGCCTGGTTCGTCGCCGAGTTCGTCCCGTCGCCGAAGGCATACGACGGCGTCTGCGCCCCCGTGGCCCACACCAGGTTCTGTCCGCGCACCAGCTGGTTGTGGCACACCGCTTCGCCCACTTCGCTGTCCGCCGTGCCCCACGTGTAGTTGCCCAGGCTCGGCTCCGTGCTGCTCCACTTGAAGTCGTTTCCTGAAGTGATGCTGTTGAAGTGCATCTGCAGCAGCTGCGCATGCGGCCCGGAAAGATCGGTCGGATCGATCTCCGCTCCAATCGGAAAGTCATGCGAGTAAGTCTTGTAAATCGACGGAATATCCGTCTGAATGGTCGGCGGCGGCACATAACTCAGCTGAAAGTCGCTGATGTAGAACCCCGCCAGATCGTTGCCTGACGACGGCACCGTCTGCAGATACAGATACGCCTCGCCCGGGTCGTAGCTGGATGACATGGTATAGCCCAGCACGCTGATCGAATGCCATTGCCCATCCGCCGGCACCGTAATCCCCGGATAACTCGTCACGCTGGGATAACTCGTGTTTCCGTTGAGCGTCGTCACCAGGCTCATGTTGATCACATGCGACGACTGATCCGTCGGCTGCATCATCACATAGACGCTGATGTTATAAACCGATCCCGTATACATCTTGTCGCTCACGCTGATCTGCGGCCCATCCCAGTTCCCGATGCGTCCGGTTGTCAGCAGAGCATGCGTGTCGCCGCTCGGATCAGGCGCCGGCGCCGTAACATTCGTCAGCGTTGAGCTGCCCGAGCGCGAGCTCCATCCATCCACGCCTCCATCCGCAAACGTCGTCGTAATCCCCGAGTTATCCTGGTCGCTCGGCGGCAGCGGCGGCGCGGCGATCTGCGTAATGGTCACTTCGCTCAGGTAGAACGAGTCCGTCGCGCTGCTCGACTGGAGATAGAGCGTCAGGCTCGTCGGCGGCCCAGGCAGATTGCTGAAGCTGAACGTCCCCGACACCTTCGTCCACGCCGTCGAAGACAGCGGCCCCGACGTCCCCGTGTTCGCATAGATCCCCGAGCCGTTCGCGCAATTCGTCGTCTTCGTCGAGAGCGTCACCGTGGGATTCGTGCTGTCCGCCGCAGCCAGCAGCACATAGCCCGTCACCTGATACACCGCTCCCGCCACCACGCCGTTCACGCCCAGCAGATTCAGGCTCGGCCCCATGTAACCGGCGGTGCGGCCAGTCGTCAGCAGGCTCGACGTGTTGCCCGCCGGATCGGGGAAGGGCGACGTGCCGCTCTGCAGGTTGACTGATCCGAACGGCGCCCACCCATCCAGGCTGCCATTCGCGAAGCTATCGTTCGCAATCGTCGTCTCGCCCGCCGGCGGCGCCGTCTCCGTAATCACGACGTCATCCAGATAGAACGAAGTTGGATTGGCGTTGTTAATCAGTTGCGCGTAGAGCAGCAGTCCCGTGGCCGTCGCGCTGCCCGTGTAAGTGCCGCCAATTTCCGCCCAGTCCGAGGGCGTGACCGCGACCTCGTAATTCCCCACCGTGTCGTAGCAGGTCCCGCCGCTGCAGCTCGGGTCGCTCCGCTGAATCGTGAAGTTCGCGTTCGTCGGATCCTCGCCCGGCGTCAGCATCACCCATCCCCTAATCGTGTATTGCGCCCCCGGCGTCAGCACGCTGGTCAGCGACACCGACGGCCCGCCCGTCCCCGTCGAACTGGTCGTGGTGAGCAGGCTGTAACTGCCGGTGTAGGACGCTGCGTTCGTCGAAACCGGAGTGCTCGCGTTATAGAACGAGGTCCACCCGTCGGCCGACCCTCCTTCGAAGTCGTAAGTCTGTACCACCTGGGCAGACGCGCGGCTCGCGCCGAACAGCGCGAGCACAGTCAGGACGAGAAGCAGCGTCGCAAAGCGGCGGTCAGCGACAGGGTGATGCATGGCAATGCCTCCTGCAAAGCAGGGACCCATGGGGCCCGGGATACGTTGAGTAAAGAATTACCCGGGTTTAGAAGATGAGTAATTCGATTTACCCGCAAGCGCGCCGACTATAGACCGCGGTTTTCGCGCGTGTCAAGACCACGCCCTGTGAATAATTCGTATGCCCAACAAAGTACGCGGGTAAGTCCCCGCCGCCGCAAGCGTTGCGCGGCATGGCGGAGCGCTCTCCGCCTGGCCCCGCGCCGAATCGCCACAGCCGCCGGGAAGCCGGCAGGTATCCTGAGAGCCTTCCCGCATGAGCTTCCCTGCCCCGACGCCCAAAGGCCCCGCCGAGCCGCCCATCGCCCGCGCCCGCGCTTGGATCCTCGCCGGCGCCGCCTGCTTCGCCTTCGTCAGCTATCTCGAGCGCACCAACATCTCCATCACCGCCGAGATGATGATCCCCGCCCTCGGCCTCACGAAACTGCAGATGGGCGAGATCTTCACCGCCTTCCTCATCGGCTACGCGCTCTTCCAGGTTCCCGGCGGCATCGCCGGCGACCGCCTCGGCCCGCGCAAAACCCTCGCGCTCTCCGCCCTCGTCTGGGCCGCGATGACCGCGCTCACCGGCGTCATTCCCTCCCTGCTCCGCGGCCATCCCCACGCCGCCTTCTGGGCCCTCGCCGCCATCCGCTTCACCCTGGGAGCGGCCGAAGCCACCACCTTCCCCGTCGCCAATCGCGTCGTTCGCAACTGGATTCCCCCTGGCCGCCGCGCCATGGGCAACGCCATCGTCTTCCTCGGCACCTCGCTCGCCTCCGCCACCGCCGGCCCGCTGGTCGCCGCGCTTATGTTGCGCATCGGCTGGCAGCGCGCCTTCGAAATCTGCGCCCTGCCCGCCC
>JBARMS010000241.1:0-22230 GCA_049802575.1 Acidobacteriaceae bacterium
CGATGATCGCTGAGCACTTCCCTGACGTTGGGGTAGTCGAAGATCAGCCACGCGTCCAACCGGGGATCGTGCAGCACGGGCGCACTGTCGCGCAGATGGCGGTAAACCGGAAAGGGATTGCGGCGCAATTCCGGGGAAGCCAGGTCAATCACGGTGGACCTCCCCATCCGCGGATCAGGGCTCGTGATCACCATATTAGGGCAAGCCTGGCGCAAGCTGGAGAGGGAAGGCGGGGCTGGCCAATAAGAGCCGAGAATTCGGGGTGTTCCTCGATCAGGGGAAGAATGGGAGCCGTCAGAATTTGCAGGTGCAGTCGGGGCACTCGCGGATTGCGTTGGGGCCGCAGATGGCGGTGATCTGCCGGGCGACGGCTTTGCGCGCGCGATGGAGACGGACGCTGGCGTTGTTGGCCGTGGTGCGCTGTGCGCGGGCGAAGGCCTCGATGGATTCGCCGCCGAGGTCGACCTGCTCGATGGCGGCGCGGTACTCGGGCTTGAGGGCGCTGACCGCTTCCTGAATGCAGGAGCAGATCTCGGTTCGCAGCTCGGGCTCCCAGGCTTCGCTCCACTCGGCCGTCCACTGGCTCATGGCGCGGGAGCGGACGCTCTGCTGGCGGTAGTGGTCGGTAATCGCGTTGCGGAGGATGCGGTAGAACCAGGCGACGGAGCTTTCCGCCTGGCGGAGCTGGGCGCCGCGTTCAAGGGCTTTCAGGTAGGCGGCCTGGAGGATGTCTTCGGCGGTGGCGGGATCATCGACTCGAGCGCGCAGGAATTGCAGGAAGCGGCTGCGCTGCTCGGCGAGGTGCGCCGCGGTTTCGCGGATTGCGGGCGGGCTGCCGGTCTTGCGGAGGGTGACGGGAGCGCCGCGCGAGTCGCCGCTCCCTGGTTTCCGTTGTCAAGCCTGCGCGGCATGGCTCGGTTTACCGCCGGGGCAGCAGGGGCAGCACGGCAGCGGGCAAGCGCATTCCTCGTCGCCGCAGGAGGTGACCTGGATGGAGGGGTTCTGGTTCATGGGTGAGTCTCCTTTCCTCTGCTGGTGCTGACGGGCAAGGACAGAAAATCTTACAGACTGGCTGGCGGAGGATCCGCTGCCTTGCGCTGCAATCGGAAACGATACAGGCGGTTTGGGTGTTGGCCCTGAGGGTGGCGCCGAGTACGCCGGGCAGGGTGGCAGCGGACTCCCTAAGCCTGCTTGCGGCGGAAGGCGTACGCGATGACTCCGAGAACGGCGGCGATGACGATCACCGTGGCGATCGGATGGGCGTCATAGCGGTGCTGCGATTCGTGCGAAAGCCACGAGATGCCCGGGACAGACAGAAACGTGACGAGGAGAGCAGATGCCATGCGGATAGGATCGGCGATCAGGAGCCTGTTTGCAAGACCGGCTTGCCCTTGTCGCCGATTTCGATGTGGCCGTACGGGTGGTGGTGGTCGTGGGTGAAGAGGACCATCCAGCGCTCGGGGATGGCGCGGGCATAGAAGCGGTGGCGCTCTGCGATGGAGCGGACGGGGTCGAGATCGTAGCCCATCACCCAGGTGGGATCGAGGTGAGCGGAGGTGGGGATGAGGTCGGAGATGTAGCAGGCGTGCTGGCCCGCGGACTCAATGTGGACGGCGAGGAGCTGGGCCGTGTGGCCAGGGAAGCACTCGACGGAGATGCCGGGGACAATCGGAGTGATTTCTCCCAGACGGGTGGGCTGATCCGACCCCAGCAGCGTCATCTGGCCGGAGTCGACGAGCGGGTCGTAGTTTTCGCTGATATAGCTGATGGCATCGCGCTCGAGCTGGAGATGGCCGTGCTCGACTTCGCCGCGATGGGCGTAGTAACGGGCATTCGGGAAGGTCGGGACGGTGCGGCCGTCAGGCGTTTGGGTCGTGTTCCAGCCCGAGTGATCGAAGTGGAGGTGGGAGTTGATGACGATGTCCACTTCTTCGGGGCGGATTTCGGCGGCGGCGAAGGCGCGCGGGAGTTGCTCTTTGGCGGCGTAAATGTCGCGCAGTTTCGGAGTGAGCTTGTTGCCGATGCCGGTTTCGATGGCGACCGTGTGCTGGCCGGTGCGAACCACGACGGTGTTGAGGCCGAGAAGGATGCGGTTGTCGCCGTCGGCGGGAGCGCGTTTCCGCCACAGGGTTTTGGGAACGACGCCGAACATGGCTCCCCCGTCGAGGAGATACCAGCCATCGGAGAGGATGGTCAGTTCGAAATCGCCGAGGGTGGTGCGGGCGCGGATGAGGTCGGAGGAGTTTGGTTGTTCGCTGGGATGCATAGGGACAGGGGACAAACTCCAGGTTACAGGTTGCAGCGTTCAGGATGCGCCGTCCGCGGTGCCGCTCCCTTCAGCGGCGACGGTCGGGTTTGTCGTCGGATTCGGAGTGCATCACGTAGCGATCGAAGTGATCGACGATTTTTGTGAAGAGGACGACGTGATCGTCGGGGCCGGAGATGGAGTGGGTCTTGCGCGGAAAGACGTTGTAGTCGTACGGAATGTGCGCTTTGATGAGCTGCTCGATGTACTGCATGTCGCCTTCGATGTGGACGTTGTCGTCGCCGGTGCCGTGCATGAGCAGGAGATGCCCGTGGAGGTTGGCGGCGCTGGTCACGTCGGAATCTTCGTGATAATTGTTGGCGTCTTCGGAAGGCAGGCCCATGTAGCGCTCGGTATAGATGGAGTCGTAGTCGCGCCAGTCGGTGACGGGAGCGACGGAGACGCCGGCGAGGAAGCTTTCAGAGTGGGAGAGGGCGAACAGGGTGAAGCTGCCGCCCCAGCTCCAGCCCCACCAGCCGAGGCGATGCGGGTCGAGCTCGGGATACTGGCGGAGGACCTGATCGACGGAGGCCATCTGATCGGCGAACTGAGGCGGCCCGAAGCTGTGGTAGCAAGCCTGTTCAAAATCCCGCCCGCGGCCGCCCATGCCGCGATTGTCGACGTGGAGAACGGCGAAGCCATGCTCGGCGAGAAACTGATCGAAAAAGAAGCCGGGGCCGTCCCAGCTGTCGGTGGCGGTGCCCACATCGGGGCCGCCGTAGGGGTTGACGATGAGCGGAACGCTGTGCGGCGCCGATTTGCCGGGGGGCAGCAGGAGGGTTCCGTAGAGCGGGGTGGTTTTGTCGGCGGCGGTGAGCTCGAGGGTCTGCGGGGCAATGAGTCGATGGCCCTCGAGCGGTTTCGAGGACCAGAACGGCTCGCAGACGCCCGTGCCGCTGCAGGAAGCGACCGTGGGCGGTGTGAGACGGGCGGAGTAAGTGTCGATGAAGGCGCCGGACTGGGGGGCGAAATCGGGATCGTGAACGCCGGGGGATCGGGTGATCGGCCGGCGATTGCTGCCGTCGAGCTGGACGGCCCAGACCTGCTGCTGTCCCGTGGCGGCGTCGAAGGCAAGATACCAGACGGTTTGGGATTGGGGATCGACGGCCTTGATCGTCTGAACCTCGTAGTCGCCGCTTTCGAGCTGGTTGGCGAGTTTGGCTTCCGCGCCAAAGGGGTTGGCCGGATCGAAGGTGTAGCGGTAGATGTGGGTGTGGCCGTCGCGCCAGCTGAGGATGAGGAACTGGTGGTCGCCGACGAAGGTGACGTCGTAGGTGGTGTTGAGGTATTTGGCGTCAGACTCGGTGAAGACCTGGCGGATTTCGCCGCTGTGAACGTCGGCAAACCACAGGGTGCTGTGCTGCTGGCTGCGTGAAAGTGTCTCCACCCAGACCACATGGGGGTTGAGCCAGCCGAAGCGCGGGATGTAGTCGTTGCCGGCGTCGAGGGGGATCCTGAGCCAGCGCGTTGTGCCGCCATTGATGCCGACCACGCCGACGCGGACGGCGGGATTGGGATCGCCGGGCTGCGGATAGCGCTGCGGATCGACGGTGGCGTGGACGAGGTTGAAGTCAACGAGCGGATAGACGGGGACGGAGCTCTCGTTCATCTGGAGATAGGCGACCTGTTTGGAGTCGGGCGACCAGAAGTAGTTGCTGCGGACGTTGAGCTCTTCGAGATAGACCCAGTCGATGCCGCCGTTGAGGAGGGTTTCGTCGCGGGTGGTGGTGAGCGGGATGGGCGGCGTGGAGCCGTCGATACGCTGTGCCCAGAGGTTATGGTCGCGAACGTAAGAGATGTACTGGCCGCTGGGCGAGAATTTGGGATCGTCGCCGCTCTGCATGCTGGTATTGCCGATCTGGACGCCGGTCGTGTTTTTCAGGTCGTAGAGCCAGAGCTGGCCATCGGTATCGAAGAGAAGGTGCTGGGAGTCGGGCGACCAGATGTAGTCCGGCTCATCGTAGCGGTCGCGGTGGTCGCGGTCCTTCTCAGAGATGGTGGCATTGAGGAGCGCGGTGATTTTCTGCGCGGGGAGGAGCTTTTGGGGCTGGGTCTCGGGCGGCTGAATCTGCATGAGGTTGCCGTCCTCATCGATCCAGGTGGCGCGCTTGCCGTCAGGCGACCAGCTGATGCCCTGCGGCGGCTCGCCGGTGGAGACGCGGTCGCGGCCAAAGATTTCAGCGACGGTCCAGGGGTGGCTGGACTGAGCCACAAGCGGGACAGCGAAAATCGAGGAAGCCGCCAGGAGGAGAAGCGAACCGAAGGGACGCACGTACCTGCATGCCAAAGCGAGACTCCAAAGGGCCCAGAAGTATTTGCCGCGAGGCGGAATCGTTGGGTGAAAGAGAATTCTATCCCCAGCGGAGGGCCGCACGCAGGCCAAAACCGGCTCCCCTGAAGGTGCTATTGAGGGGACCGAAGCGCTTCCCTAGCCTGGATCAGAACACCTGATCCATTCGCGGCGAGCAACAACCGGCCGCTATCATCTCTACGAGCCATGCTGCTGGAAATTCCCATGATCGGGGCTCTCCTGTTCTTTGCGATCCTCTGGTTCGCGGCTCCAGGAGATCGCAAGCGGACGGAGATCATGCTCGCCACGTACATCGTCGCGATGCCGGTGCTCCTGTTCGCCGAAACGGTGCTGGTCTGGACGGTGACCCAGATCACCTGGCTGCGCAGGGTCCGTTATGACCTGTACGCCTACAAATTCGACCAGTGGCTGGGAAGCCCATCATTTGTGCTGGGCCGGTGGGTCGCGCGGAGCCGGGCACTGAGCTTCGCGGCGGCGGAGATTTACGCAACGCCTTTGCTGGTGATGCTCGCGGTGTACACGATCTATTTTTACTGGGCGCCCCGAGAGCATCAGGCGGTGATCAGGACCTTCTTCATCAGCCTGTTTGCGCAGCTCCCGATTTACCTGGCGATACCGGTTTGCGGGCCCAGGTTCGCGTTTCCGGATTTTCCGCGAGAGCCGGGGCCGATTACGGCACATCCCATCGTCTTCTCCGGTTGCCCCAACGGGATTCCGTCCATTCATGCCACGCTGGCCTTTCTGTGCGCGGCGTTTCTTTGGCGCTGGAGAGCGGGGAAGGTGTTCGGAACGATCTACGTGGCAGCCACGCTGATTACGATCATGGCCAACGGGGAACACTACGCGCTGGACCTGATTTGCGCGGTGCCCTACACCTGGCTGGTGTGGAAGCTGGGACACGGCTGGGGTCCCCGAAGGTCTGCGGTCGTCTCCTCCGCGGTGGAGAGCGATTCGTCCTCCGCGTGGAGGGAAGAGACAGCGGTTTCCGCCTCCTGAGAACCTGCATCATCCGGATGCAGAGAGCCTGGGAAGAATATTCGGCGCAAGCCTCGGCATCGCAGTTGCGAGGAACGCAGCGCGTGGCGGGGCAGTTTTTCAGTGTGCCGCTGCAGGGCCGCCGTGGCTCATCTTCATGAAGAAGATGAGGGGGATCATGCACAGAGTGGTGGCGCCCAGAGCGGCGATGACATCGAGATAGGCGATCTGCGTGCTTTGGCGAATGAGTTGCTGATAGAGGCTGTTGCTGGCCAGGGCGTGTGCCTGCGCGGCCGAGCCGGTGAGGCCCCCGGCGTGCTGATAGTAGCCGGCCAGGCCGTCGAGGCGCTGGCGGAGCAGGGAACTGGAACCGTTGAGGCCCATGGCCAGCCGATCCTGGTGCTCCTGGCTGCGGCGCGCGATCATCGTGACGAAGAAGGAAGTGCCGGTGCTGCCGCCGATGTTGCGGGCGAGGTTCATGAGGCCGGAGACATCGTTGTTTTTCTCGCGGGGAACGCCGACGTAGGAGATGGTGTTGATGGGCACGAAGAGGAAGGCGAGCCCGGCGGCCTGGAAGACGCGCATCCACGCGACGTAGGAATAGCTGGCCAGGGTGTCGAGAGTGTGCATGGTGAAGAGCGCGGCCGAGAGCGTGGCAAATCCAATCGCGATGAGCCATCGGGCGTCGTAGCGGCTGACGAGAAAGCCGACCAGGGGCATGAGGGCCATGACGGCGAGGCCGCCCGGGGAAATGACGAGGCCGGCCTGAGTCGCCGTGTAGCCCATCAATTCCTGCACGAAGAGCGGGATGAGAACCGTGGTGCCGAAGAGGGCGAAGCCGAGGACGAACATCAGCAGAAACGAAACCGCGAAGTTGCGGTGGCGGAACATGGTGAGATCGAGGATGGGGCGATGGCCGCGGCGAATCTGCCCGAACTCCCAAATGATGAGGGCGACGAGGGCGGCGGCGCAGAGGCAGAAGAACGTGGTGATGATGTGCGAGCCGAACCAGTCCTTCTCCTGGCCCTTATCGAGAACGAACTGGAGCGAGCCGAAGCCGACGGCGAGCAGGCCGAAGCCCATGTAGTCGAGATTGAGGCCGCGCTTACGGGTGGCGGCGACTTCGCGCTGGATGTGGGGCGGGTCTTCAACCATACGCTGGCTGAGAAAGAGAGACAGGATGGCGACCGGGACGTTGATGAGGAAGACCCAGCGCCAGCTGAAGTTGTCGGTGATCCAGCCGCCGAGGGTGGGCCCGATGACGGGAGCGAGGACAACGGCCATGCCGTAAACGGCGAAGGCCTGGCCGCGCTTTTTGGGCGGAAAGGTGTCGACGAGGATGGCCTGCTCGCTGGGCTGGAGTCCGCCGCCGCCGGCCCCCTGAAGGACGCGAAAGAAAATGAGGAGCGGAAGTGAGGGAGCGAGGCCGCACAGCATGGAGCTGATGCCGAAGAGCGCCACGCAAATCATGTAAAAGCGCTTGCGGCCTACAAAGGAGACCAGGTACGCGCTGGCGGGGAGGATGACCGCGTTGGAGACGAGATAGGAGGTGAGGACCCAGGTCGCTTCGTCAGGGGATGAGGCGAGGCCGCCCGCGATGTGAGGGATGGCGACGTTGGCGATGGAGGTATCGAGGACCTCCATGAAGGTGGCCAGGGTAACGGTGAGGGCCACGGCCCATGGATTGTGCTTCGGTTTCCAGGCAGCGTCGGTGTCCGGGGGCATCGATGGTTGTTTGAGGATAACCCGAAGCGGCTGGATGCAGGAAAAGTGATGCGCGCGGGCATTGGTTCAACCTGCAGGCGAAAAAAGTCAGCGAATACTGAGCGGACGGGCGAGGGCCGCGTCTTTCCAGTGGAATGAGCCGGGCGCCATCGACGCGCGGCGGACATGACTTTTGAGGAGAGCCACAATGATGCGAATCCCCTGTTCCTCTGCCCGGCCGCTGGGCCGTGCGGTGCTGAGCGCCCCTGTCTTTGCCCTGATCCTGCTGGCGGCGAGCGCCGTGGCGCAGGACGCGAAGCCCGACGCGGCGAAACCGCCGATGACGTATCAAACCTTCTACCTGCACCATGCTGTTGAACAGGACCAGGCGACCGAAATTGTGTCGGTTCTGCGCAACGAAATGCAGCGCTCGCGGATTAATTATGTCGCCGCGCAGAATGCGATTTCGATGCAGGCCACGGAAGAGGACATGGCGGCGGCGCAAAAGATTATCGCCGATCTCGATCGCCCGATTGCGACGTGGAGACTGACGTACACGATCACGCAAACCGAGAATGGACAGGCGCAGGGATCGCCGCAACATGTGACGGTGATCGTCTCGCAGGGATCGCGAACGCATCTGAGCCTCGGGAACAAGGTTCCCATCGTGACCGGGTCGACGAGCCATCCGAGTGAAGGTGAGCCGGAGACGCAGGTCCAATACCTCGACCTGGGCCTGAATGTGGAGGCTAAGATCGACGGGGCGTCGGATACGCCCGCGCTGGAGACGAAGGTGGAGCAATCGAGCGTGGCCGATGAGCGGTCGGGGATTGGCACGCAGGATCCGCTGATCCATCAGACGCGGCTGGACGAAGTGGTGAATGTTGCGGAAGGGAAGACGGTGACCATTGGGACGCTCGATCTGCCGGGATCGACGAAGCAGGAGAAGATCGAGGTGACGGCGGAGCGGGTGACGGAGTAGCCTGTCTCGATCGGGGATGGGTGCGGCTTCTTTCGCGCTGATTGCGGCGGCGGATTGTGACATAATTATGTCATGCCAGTAAGAACGACCGTGGATATTCCGGATCCGCTGCACGCAGAGCTGCGGATCCGAGCTGCCGGTTCCGGCGTCTCGATCCGGTCCCTGATCGTCGGCGCGCTGGAGCAGACCTACGCGGAGAGACCCAGGAGGCGCAAGGTGACCCGACCGATGGTGCGAGGCAAGGGAAAATTGGGGTCGGCGTTCCCAACGGACGAGAATCCGCATGACCTTGTTTTTTCCTGATCTCAACGTCTGGCTGGCGTTGTCGGTCGAGGGGCATGTCCACAGCGCATCCGCCTGGGGCTGGCTGAATCGCCTGGAAGATGATTCCCATCTGGTGTTCTCGCGCTACACCCAGATCGGACTGCTTCGCTTGCTGACCAACACGGCCGTAATGAGCGACAGGGTCCTGACTGTGCGCGAGGCCTGGAAGGTCTACGACAGCTGGCTGAATGATCCGCGCGTGAAGTTCTATCCAGAACCGCGCAACGCCGATGCAGAATTCCGGGCGGCTGTCGAGCCGTTTTCGGGGAAACCTGCGTCGAAGTGGGTGGGCGACTGCTGGTTGGTCGCTTTCGCAGCCGGGGCGGGCGCGGAACTCATTACTTTCGACAAGGCCTTGTTCAACTTTGCGCGGAAACGGCGACAGGCTGCAGCGATGCCGCGCTGAGCGGGAGCCCCGCGGGTGGTATTCTGCAAATTCCTGCTATGCGTCCTGAACTTGAGGCTCTGACCCGCCTCCAATCCATCGATCAGGAAACTGCGCAACTCCGCGCCGAGATCGCTGCGCTTCCGAAGCGGCTGGCGGCGGTTGAGGCGCGTCTGGCTGCTGAGAAATCGGCCGTGGAGCAGGCGCAGAAGGCGCTGAAGGACGAAGAAGCGCTGCGGCGGCGCCTCGAAAGCGATCTGAAGGACCAGCAGCAGAAGATCGTCAAGCTGCGCGACCAGATGTCGTCAGTGAAGACCAATGAGCAGTATCGGGCCTTCCAGCACGAGATTGAGTTTGCCGAGGTGGAGATCCGGAAGATCGAAGACCGCGAGTTGGAAAGCATGGAGCGGACCGAGCAGCGGGGGGCGCAACTGAAGACGGCGCAGGCCGAACTGGCGGACAGCACGAAGGCCGTCGAGATCGAGAAGGAAGATGCGCGGGCAGAATCGGCAGAGCAACAGACGAAGCTGGAGGGGCTGACGCGGCGGCACGAGGCGGAACGGGCGGGGATTCCGGAGGAATTGCTGGTGGTATACGACCGCGTGAGCTCAACGCGCGGGACCGGTGTGGCGTATGCGCAGGGGCAGCGCTGCCTGGGATGCCACATGGGGCTGCGTCCGCAGATGTGGAATCAGATTCGGAGCGGGGAGATTCTGACGTGCGAGTCGTGCGGGCGGCTGCTGTATTTTGATCCGGCGAGGGAACCGCAACCGCAACCGGAACCGGAAAAGCCGAAGCGCGGACGACGCGCGCCCGAAGCGGGCGTGGAGTAACCGGCCCAGCAAGCGAGCAGGTCAGCCGGTCAGCCAGCAAGCCAGCGCAAAAATTCCCGAGCACTGCAGCCCCTGTCGAATCGTCCATGCCGCGGTGTATGCTGGTTTCCATTCCAGAAAGCCGGGGCCCCCGCCCGCATGCTCGCAGCGTTGCGGGGAGAATGAGGGTCCCCAGCGTGGCAGGTTAAACGCTTCACCCGCCAACGTCCTGACTTTCTGCGGGAGCCGAAATGAGCCAGACATTCTCCATCGGGATCGGTGGGGCCGCCGGTCAGGGAGTTGCCACTCCGGGCGACATCTTCGCAAAGATTTTCAGCCGCCGCGGCCTGCACCTCAATGCTTACAACGCCTATCAGTCCATCATTCGCGGCGGACATACGTTCCTCATCATTCGCACGGGCGCTGAGCCGGTTACGAACATGGGCGACACGCTCGAGCTGCTGATCCCGCTCAACCAGGACACGATGGACCGACATCTGCGCCTGCTCGGCTCCGGTGGAGCGTGCATTTATAACGCCGACACGATCAAGCCGGGCGAGCACGCCGAGGGCGTTCAGATGTGCGCGCTGCCGGTATCGACGCTCGCCGATATTACGCGCAACAAGGTTGCGCAGAACACGCTCGCGATGGGCGCGGCGCTCAGCATGATGGGCATCGGGTTCAACGCTCTGGAGGGCGTGATCCGCGAGCAGTTTGGCAAGAAGGCTGAGGCTGTCGCGGAGGAGAACATCGCTGTCGCTCGGGCCGGATACGACTTTGCGACGCAGCATTTCGCACCCTTCTCCACACCGCTGCCGATGACGGAGACGAAGTATGCCGTGCTGAGCGGCAACTCGGCGCTGGCGATGGGCGGAGCCGCAGCGGGAGTGAAGTTCTACTCGGCGTATCCCATGAGCCCGTCAACGGGCGTGCTGCACTGGATGGCCCAGCATGGGCGTAAGGCTGGCATCATGGTGCGGCAGGTGGAAGACGAGATCGGCGTGGTCAACATGGCGATCGGCGCGGCGCAGGCCGGCGTGCGGGCGATGTGCGCGACGTCGGGCGGCGGATTTGCGCTCATGTCGGAAGCGCTGGGACTCTCGGCGATGGCGGAAATTCCGATTGTGGTGATCGACTGCCAGCGCGCGGGGCCCTCGACCGGCGTGCCGACCAAAACCGAGCAGGGCGACCTGTGGCAGATGCTGGGCGCGGCGTTTGGCGACTATCCGCGCGTGATTGCCGCTCCGGTGGATATCGGCGACTGCTTCACGCTGATTCCGGAAATTTTCAATGTGGTGGATCGGTTCCAGGTTCCGGGTCTGGTGCTTTGCGACCTGCTGCTGTCGGAAGGGCGGCTGAGCGTCGATCCGAAGATTCTCGATTTCAAACCGCACATCGATCGCGGGGAGATGATCACGGAACCGAACGGCCACGCAGAAGGCGGCTACAAGCGGTACCTGATCACCGAGAGCGGCGTATCGCCGCGCGCGATTCCGGGTGTTCCCGGCTACACGCACGTGGTGGCGAGCGACGAGCACGACGAAGACGGCGTGCTGATCAGCGACATGTACACCAATGCCACCAAGCGCCGCGCCATGATGGAAAAACGCATGCGCAAGGAAAGAGGGATTGCGGCAGCCGTGCCGCCGCCGCAGTTGCAGGGGCCGGCCGAAGCCGATGTGACGTTGATCGGGTGGGGGTCGACGCAGGGCGTGATCGAAGAAGCGCGCGCGCAGCTGGCCGAGCAGGGGATCACGGCCAACCAACTGCAGATTCGCTGGCTGGCGCCGCTGCACGGCGAGGAGATTCTCGAGCAGCTGCGGAATGCGAAGCGCACGATCATGGTCGAGAACAACTACAGCGGGCAATTTGCGCGCTATCTGCGCAGCGAAACCAGCTTTGTCGCCGACGGGCATATCCGCAAGTACGACGGCGAGCCCTTCATGCCGCACCACATCGTGGAAGCGGTGCGCGAACAACTGGCCGGCGACGCGACGCTCTCCGTCCCCGCCCACGAAATCATGGTTTAGGAGATCAGAAGATGGCGACCATTGTTGAAACCCCAAAAGCCCTGACCATGGCCGATTTCAAGGGCCGCGTCGATCCTGACTGGTGCCCTGGCTGCGGCGACTTCGGCGTGCTCGCCGCCGTGCAAAAGGCACTGGTGGAGTTACAAATTCCCAATCACCAGATCGTGACCATCAGCGGGATCGGCTGCTCATCGAATTTCCCGGGGTTCATCGAAACCTACGGCATGCATACGCTGCACGGGCGGTCGCTGCCGGTGGCTACGGGGGTCAAGATGGCCAACCCGGATCTCACGGTGCTGGTGACGGGCGGCGATGGCGATGGGTTCGGCATCGGCGGCAACCACTTCATGCACACCATGCGGAAGAACGTCGATTTGACGTACATCGTGATGGATAACCAGATCTACGGGCTCACGACGGGGCAGACGTCGCCGACAAGCCGGCTGGGGATGAAGACGAAAAGCTCGCCGTTCGGGAACATCGAGGGGCCGATCTATCCCGTCACCATGGCGCTGACCGCGGGAGCAACGTTTGTGGCGCGCGGATTCTCCGGCGAGCAGAAGCACCTGACGGATCTGATCAAGCAGGCGATCCAGCACAAGGGGTTCTCGTTCCTCGACGTGTTCAGCCCGTGCGTGACGTACAACAAGGACAACACGTTCCAGTGGTTCCGTCCGCGGGTGAAGAAACTCGAGGACGATGCCGGGTACGATTCGTCGGACTGGCTGTCGGCGGTGGACAAATCCACGCTGTGGGGCGATGAGATTCCTATAGGGAAATTCTTCGAGCGCACGGATCTGCCTGCGCTGCACGAGGCCGAGCCGGTGACGCAGGGCGGCCGTACGATGCTGAGTTATCCGCTGCATATCGATGCGGCGGTGGCACAGGGGTTTGTCGAGGAACTGATGTAGAGGCTTCTCAGCACGGCTGAGCAGCTTGCGGAAGAGGCCCATCGGCAGAAGAAAGGCATCCCTCCGGGGCTCAAGCCCCAATCCCTTGCGACGGTGTTACGGCACGGCTGAAGCCGTGCCCCTTCAAAACGGCTGCGGTTTTTCCGCACGCTGTGAAGGCGTGCCCTCATACAAAACCAAAGATCAAGCGCTGCGAAGAACTTCGTGGACACGCTGCTGGCGGAGCGGCGCAGCTTGTTCAATTGGGAAGCTGCGGCAGGGGGGATTCCATGTCGTGCTCCATTTGGTGGATGGCGCCCGGCGAGCCGGTGAGGGTGTTGAGCCAGAGGATGCGCCCTTTGCCGTCGATGAGAAGCGCGGCGGGCCAGGAATCGATGGCGAAGGGCTTCAGCTCGCTATCGGGCACGAGCAGGACGGGCAGGGCTGCGGGAAGGCCGGCGCGAAAAGCGCGGATGCTGGCGAGGACTGCGGGGGACGGCGCATCCTCCTCTCCAACATTGGCGGCGATGGACGTGACGGCGACGACCTTGAGGCCGGGCGTGATGTGGTCGAGGGCGAGACGGTTGAGGATGGCGTGAATGGCTGAGTCGGAGCTGGGGCCGGCGAGCGAGAAGACGAGGACGAGGGTGCGGTCGTCGAGCGTGCGGATGCTGGTGGTGGTGGCGTTGATGTGGCGCACGGTGCGGTGGGCGGCGGGATCGGGATCGTAGAGCGGGATGGTGCGCATGGCGGGCAGCGCGGATGTGGCGGGCAGCTCCGCGCCGTGAAGAGCGTGGACAGGGCTGGGCTGCCGGAAGAGATCGTAGCGGATGAGCGCGGCCTGAATAACGGGAAACGAGGCGGAGTTGAGTATGGCGGGGACATCGATGGCGGTCTGGAGCTGATCGAGGATTTTGGTGGCGTCGTCGGGCTGGCCGGATCGGCGGAATGAGTCGGCAATGCGGAGGGCGTCGCGGACGATGACGGGGATGTCGACGGCGTCGCCAAGGCTGGGCGGAACGGGGCTGGCGGGGTTCTGGGCTGCGTGCGCGAGGGCATCGAGGATGTGCGGCAGCTGCTGCTCGTTGAGGCGGGGCGCGACGGCGAGGTCATCGGCGTCGTCGCTGTCTTCGGCGGCATCGATGACCATATCCGTGCCCAGGTGGATGCTGGCGTCGTAGGGAAAGAGGCTGAGCAGCGATTCCATCTGACTCTCAGCAGAGGAGACGTCGTGGAGGCCGAGGAAGGCTTTGGTGAGGAGCAGGTGGCCGAGTTCGGGGGATTTGGCTTCGGGCAGGGTGACGTAGCGGATGAGGGACTGGCGGGCGGGGTCGAAATCCTGGCCGAGAATGCAGAGTTTGCCGAGCGCGAGCAGGTCTTCGCCCTGGAGCTTTTGGGTTTTGAGCAGCTCACACTGCTCTTTGGCGCGGGCGATCGCAATGGAGAGCGCCCACTGGTCGGCGTCGGTGAGGTCGTTGGGCGCGCCGCGTGCGTTGTTGAAAGGCTGCACGGCGTAGAGGTAGGCGTCCGTGGCGTCCATGGCGGGGACGGCGGATGGGCCGACGGGTCGTGCTGCGGGCGTGGGGCCGGGCGGCGGGGCTGTGGGCGGGAGAGCCTGGTTTGTGGCTGGCGTGGGAGCCGTGGGCGGTGCGGTGGCGGCCGGAGCGGATTGCGGAGCGCCTGCGGGCAGCGAAGATTGCCGGGGGAACGCGGCGCTGCTGAGGACGGCGAGCAGGAGAAGAGTCCGCATGGAGCGCAGAGTAGCATGATACGGCGCAAGCGAGGTTGGACGGCTCGGGTGCGTCAGGGCCACCGGGCGTGCAGGAGGAATTCGCGATTGCCTTCGGCGCCGGTGATGGGCGAGGGGATGACGTAGATGTGGGTGGCGCGGAGATCGGCGACGCAAGCGCGGACGCGGTGGATGGCGAGCTGGTGCGCGGCGGGATCGCGGACGATGCCGCCCTTGCCGACGTGCTCGCGGCCGGCTTCGAACTGGGGCTTGATGAGGATGACGGCTTCGAGAGAGATGGACTGAGGGGCTGAAGCCCCGACTTCTTTCTTGCCTGCAACGGCTCGACTGAAGTCATGCCCCTGCAAAGCGTCATCGGCTAAGGACTCGGTTGGTTCGACAGGCGCAGCGGCTCGACTCAAGTCGTGCTCCGTGAATGCAGCGGAAGGATGTTCCGACGCGTGCTGGAGCGCGGCGAGGATGGGAGGGAGGACGAGTGTGGCGGAGATGAAGGAGACGTCGACGGCAAGGAAGGAAATCCCGCCGGGCAGGTCGCCGGGCGACATCAGACGGGCGTTGGTGCGCTCGCGGAGGGTGACGCGGGGATCGTCGCGCAGGGTTTGGGCAATCTGGCCATAGCCCGTGTCGATAGCGAGGACGCGTGCGGCGCTGTGCTGGAGCATGCAGTCGGTGAATCCACCGGTGGAAGCGCCGATGTCGAGGCAGAAGCGGCCGGTAAGGTCGATGGACCATTGGGCGAGAGCGGCTTCGAGCTTGAGGCCGCCTCGGCTGACGTAGCGGAGGTCGCCGCCGAGAAGGCGGATGGGGGCGTCCTCGGAGACGGAGTGGCCGGGCTTGTCGATCTTTTGCTCAGCGACGAGCACGCGGCCGGCGAGGATGAGGGCCTGAGCGCGTTCGCGGGTGGGAGCAAGGCCTCGCTCCACCAACAATTTGTCGAGACGAATTTTCATGACGGATCGGCATAGGGACGGGCGCAGAGCATCCAAAGGATTGCGGGCCCCAGAAAGATTATTGCCGATGGCGACAGAGACCACGAACAGCGAGAGGGTGTACAGCGGGCGAACGTATGCGATGGCATGGATTGGCTGGATTCTGGCCATCATTTTTCTGGCGATTGCGGCATGGCTGGCGCATGACGTGGCGTTTGTGCACGGGCAGCTGGATTTGTCAGAAGGCGACGCGTCGCAGCTGCGGCAGCAACTGGGACACGCGGAGCAGATTGTGGGGGTGATGACGTCGCCGGACTCCGCGCACATTGTGCTGACGGAAAACCGGCAGGCGGAGCGGCCGGTAGGGCAGGTGAGCTGGCTCCAGAGCAAGGGCGCGCTGGTGTTCATCGCGGGAGGACTGCGGCCGCTGCCGGAGGGCAAAACCTATGAGCTGTGGCTGGTGCCGCAGCAGGGGAAGGGGCCCATTCCGGCGGGGCTGTTCCGGCCGGATGCCGATCATGGCGCGACGGTGGTGCTGCCGCCGATTCCAGCGGATACGCAGGCGAAGCTGTTCATGGTGACGGAGGAGCCGGCGCAGGGATCGACGACGCCGTCGCTGCCGATTGTGATGGAAGGGCAGTAGAGCAGGTTACAGGTTGCAGTTGAGCCGTAGAGAAGCTCTGGCACGATACACTGTCACCGGTTATGGCGACTGCGGAATTGATCACACTGGCAGTGGATATTGGGGGCACGGGGCTGAAGATGCTGTGCCTGAGCCCCGAAGGGAAACCGACGACCGAGCGGCTGCGGGTGCCGACACCCGATCCGCCGACGCCGGAGCGGCTGCTGACAGCGCTCGACCAGCTGCGCCAGGAGATGCCGAAATTCGACCGAGTGAGCGTCGGGTACCCTGGAGTGATCAAGCAGGGAGTGGTGCTGACGGCGGTGAATTTGAATCCGCAGTGGGTGGGATATCCGCTGCAGGCAGAGCTGGAGAAGCGCTGGAAGAAGCCGGTGCGCGTGGCGAACGATGCGGCGGTGCAGGGGCTGGGCGCGATCCAGGGACGCGGCATCGAGATGATTCTGACGCTGGGAACGGGATTGGGGTCGTGCCTGTTCACCGATGGGCACATCTGCCCGCTGGAACTGGGGCATCATCCCTGGCTGAAGAAGACCTACGAGGATTACCTGGGGCGGCGCGGGCTGGAGAAGTACGGCAAGAAGAAGTGGAACAAGCTGGTGGCGAAAGCGATCGGGCAGACGCAGCACACATTCAACTGGGATCATCTGTACATCGGCGGCGGGAATACCAAGAAGCTGACGCTGAAACCGCAGGCGAACATCTCGATTGTGTCGAACATGGATGGGCTGCTGGGCGGCGTGGCGCTGTGGCGGAATTGCTGAGAGCCGGTCGGCGATGAAGCGGTCAGCGTGACGGCCTTCCAGACGAGCGAACTCTTGCCCTGACACAAAAGCAAAGACTGAACTACCCACTCGATCAGAATTGTCTCGGATGGGGCACCCGATTTCATTTTTGAGGCGGAGCCGGGTCAGCGAGCGACGACGTGCTCGGCGTGGAGTTTTTGGAGCGGATTGACGGTCATGCGGCGGCGCTGGAGCGCGGCGATGCCTTCGGCGGCGGCGCGGGCGGCGGCCATGGTGGTGATGGTGGGAATGCGCGCGAGCACGGCGGCGCGGCGAATGGCCTTCTCGTCGAAATAGGGATCGGCGCCCCGCGGCGTGTTGATGATGAGATGGATGCGGTCGCCCTTGATGAGGTCGACGATGTTGGGGCGGCCTTCCTTGACCTTGTAGACACGCTCGACCATCATGCCGGCCTTTTCGATGGCGTTGGCGGTGCCTTCGGTGGCGACCAGATGAAAGCCGAGCTCCATGTACTGGCGGGCGAGATTGACCAGGTTGGTCTTGTCGCGGTCGCTGACGCTGAAGAAGACGGTGCCTTTGAGCGGCAGGGAGAGGCCGGCGGAGAGCTGGGCCTTCGCGAAGGCTTCGCCGAAGTTGTCGGCGACGCCCATGACTTCGCCGGTGGATTTCATCTCGGGGCCGAGGACAGTGTCGACGCCGGGGAACTTGCTCCAGGGAAAGACGGGAGACTTGACGTAAAAGTGCGAGCCGGTACCGAGGTCGTTGCCGTCGAGGGGGAGAAATTCAATGAGCCCGTGGCCAGTCATCAGAAGCGAGGCGATCTTCGCCAAAGGCACGCCCGTGGCTTTGGAGACGTACGGAACCGTGCGCGAGGCGCGCGGATTGACTTCGATAACGAAGACCTTGTCGGGCTGGCCGGCGCGGCGCTGGATGGCGAACTGCAAATTGACGAGGCCGATGACGTTGAGAGCGTAGGCGAGCTTCCGGGTATATTCACGGATGGTTTCGAGGGTGGCGGGGGCGAGGTCGACGGCAGGCAGGACGCAGGAGGAGTCTCCGGAGTGGATGCCGGCTTCTTCGATGTGCTGCATGATGCCGGCGATGACGACATCCTGTCCGTCGCAGAGGGCGTCGACATCGACTTCGACGGCGTCTTCGAGGAAGTGATCGACGAGGATGGGGCGATCCTGGGAATACTCGACGGCCTCCTGCATATAGCGGGAGACGGTTTCGCGGTCGTAGGCGAGGACCATAGCGCGTCCGCCGAGGACATAAGAGGGGCGCACGAGGACGGGGTAGCCCATGCGCTCGGCTCCGTCGAGGGCTTCCTGCACGCTGGTGGCGATGATGCCGGGCGGCTGGGGAATTTGTAACTCTTCCAGCAGCTTTCCGAAACGCTTGCGGTCTTCGGCGAGGTCGATGGACTCAGGCGACGTGCCGATGATGGGAACGCCCGCGGCTTTGAGGCGGAGGGCGAGGTTGAGGGGCGTCTGGCCGCCGAACTGGACGATCATGCCGACTTCCGCGCCGCCGGAGGACTCATGCTCATAGACGGCGAGGACGTCTTCGAGGGTGAGCGGCTCGAAGTAGAGGCGGTCGCTGGTGTCGTAATCGGTGGAGACGATCTCAGGGTTGCAGTTGACCATGATGGTCTCGTAGCCGTCTTCACGCAGAGCGAAGGCCGCGTGGCAGCAGCAGTAGTCGAACTCGATGCCCTGGCCGATGCGGTTGGGGCCGCTGCCGAGGATGATGACTTTGCGCTTCGCGGTAGGGGGCGCTTCGTCTTCTTCGTCGTAGCTGGAGTAGAGGTAGGGGGTGAAGCTTTCGAATTCGGCGGCGCAGGTGTCGACCAGTTTGTAGACGGGACGGAGGCCGTGCTGTTTGCGCAGGGAGCGGATCTGTTCGACGCCGGCGGCGCCATCGAGGGAAAGGGCGTCGGCGATGCGCTCATCGGAGATGCCGAGGCGTTTGGCTTTTCGTAACTGCTGCGGTGACAAACTGCCGACCCCGGCGCTGCCGCTGGTTTTGGACTGCGGTGAAGGATTGAGAGCGGAGTCGGCTTCGACGATTTCGCGGATCTGGTAGAGGAACCAGGGATCCATGGAAGTGATGCGGGCGACTTCGCGGAGAGAGTGGCCTTCGCGGAAGGCGAAGCGGATGTAGCTGAGTCGTTCGGGTTGCGGGGTGACGAGCTTCTGCGTGAGGCGGCGGCGCTCGAGGACTTCGGCAGAGGCCTTCTTGCCGGTTTCGAGGGAGCGGACCGCCTTCATCAGCGCTTCCTTAAAGGTGCGGCCGATGGCCATGACTTCGCCGACGGATTTCATTTGCGGGCCGAGGTTTTCGTCGGCGCCGGGAAATTTTTCGAACTGCCACTTGGGAATCTTGACGACGACGTAGTCGATGGTCGGCTCGAAGCAGGCCGGCGTCATTTTCGTGATGTCGTTGGGGATTTCATCGAGCGTGTAGCCGACGGCGAGGCGCGCGGCGATTTTCGCGATGGGAAAGCCGGTGGCTTTCGAGGCAAGCGCCGAGGAGCGCGAGACGCGCGGGTTCATCTCGATGACGACCATGCGGCCGTTGGAGGGATGGACGGCGAACTGGACGTTGGAGCCGCCGGTTTCGACGCCGATTTCGCGCATGACGCGGATGGCGGCGTCGCGCATGGCCTGGTACTCGCGGTCGGTGAGGGTTTGGGCGGGGGCGACGGTGATGGAGTCGCCGGTGTGGACGCCCATGGGGTCCATGTTTTCGATGGAGCAGATGATGATGACGTTGTCGGCGAGGTCGCGCATGACCTCGAGCTCGAATTCTTTCCAGCCGAGGACCGATTCTTCGATCAGGCACTCGTGGACCGGCGAGAGGTCGAGGCCGCGGGCGAGGATCTCCATCAGCTCTTCGCGGTTGTAGCCGATGCCGCCGCCGCTGCCTCCGAGGGTGAAGGAGGGGCGGATGATGACGGGGAAGCCGATTTTGGTGGCGAAGTCGAGGCCGTCGCGCAGGTTGTTGACAAGGGCGGAGCGGGGGACATCGAGACCGATGCGGGTCATCGCGTCCTTGAAGAGGAGGCGGTCTTCGGCCTTCTTGATGGCTTCGAGGCGCGCGCCGATGAGCTCGACGTTGTATTTGTCGAGGATGCCGGAGTCAGAGAGCTCGACGGCGAGGTTGAGAGCAGTTTGTCCGCCGACGGTGGGCAGGAGGGCGAAGACACCGGGGCGGCCTTCTGCGCGGAGCATGTCGGACTCGATGCGGAGGATCTCGTCGAGGTAGTCGCGGGTGAGGGGCTCGATGTAGGTGCGGTCGGCGAGCTCGGGATCGGTCATGATCGTCGCGGGATTCGAATTGACGAGGATGACCTCGTAGCCCTCGGCCTTGAGGGCCTTGCAGGCCTGCGTGCCGGAGTAGTCGAATTCGGCGGACTGGCCGATGACGATCGGGCCGGAGCCGATCACGAGGATTTTGGCGATGTCGTTGCGGCGTGGCATTGCTGTGTCGTTTTTCTCCGGCTCGTTGAGTGCTATTGATTTTTCGCGCAGGCAATAGCGCGAGCCATAACCGCATTAAGAAGACCCGCAAATGTCAATTCTGGCGAGGGTTCACTGTACATCCCGTTGACACCCTCTGTGCGCGATGAAAGTAGCAACGCGGCGCTATCGTAGTGCCGGTCTCGAATTAGTTTTGTCAGCAGGATTTCGTAGCGCTTTGCATAAGACGCACCGCGAAATTCGTCAAAAACTTTGTAATGGGGTTCGCAAACTCCCACGGGCCTCAGAGATTCCTCTGATTTCTCAAGCATCATGACATAACCGAGCCACGGTCGCTGTGAAGGACTAAAGGCACCTTCTCGGTACGCTGCCCAGAGGTCAGTAGCGCTACCGAGCGCCTCCTCAGTGCGTTCCCAAAGGATCCGACCTGCGACTTAAACTCCATGGCCGCAATCAGACAGCCGTCTACGACGACAAGCAGATCCCATTTTTTCTCGGGTCGATACCAGCCCGGAATCTCCACTGAGCGCTCGCAATAGATGTTGGGACGGTTGAGACCGCTCTCCTCGAGATAATCACGGACAAGGCCAACAAAGCCGTCCAACTGTTTGCCACCGGTCACCGCGGTGCGAAATCCGGCGTCGCGAGTTCCGGATACCTGCCCCTGTCGGCTCGCCTGAGATTCGCGGGTCTGCCAAAAATGACGCACAGCTTCCTGAATGCGACCTTCCCACCGAGGGTCGACGGTCATGGCTCGACCAACCTGCTCAAGTGAGGCTTGTGAAACAGATCGCTGGTTTCAGATTCAAATCGACCGGAAGCCTTGCTGTAATAATCACCGCTTATCTCGTAGCCAATACTGTTTCTGCCCGTCCCGGCTGCTGCAACTGCCGTCGTGCCGGATCCAGAAAACGGATCCAGAACGACGTCCCCGACAAAGGAGAACATACGGATCAACCTCTTCGCCAACTCTTCAGGGTATGGTGCAGGGTGCTCTCTGGTCGACGCGCCTGTCAGCCCGGACCCAATCTGTTGGAACCATTCCTGATAATTGTCGGCGCCGATTAGGCTCAGAATGCGCCGGGCAACGTCCGGCTTTCGGTAGCCTCCGGGCTTCCGAAGCATCAGAATGAACTCGACGTCGTTCTTGATCACCGAGTTCGGCTCATATGGCTTACCCAGAAAGCCCCCTCCCCCGGACACCTCGTAAGCTGCATTCGCAATCTTGTGCCAGATAATCGGCGCGAGGTTGTCAAAGCCGATTTTTCTGCATATCCCCTGAATTGAAGAATGCAATGGGACAACGGTGTGCCTACCTCCGTTTTTCCTCCGAGACAGGCAGACGTCTCCGACGACGCAGATGAGCCGACCGCCAGGAATGAGCGAGTCATAGCAACGACGCCAAACCCTTTCAATCTGCTCCAAGAAATCTTCGTAATTCTCGATATGACCCAATTGGCCATCGGCATCGTCATACCGCTTGAGGCTCCAGTAAGGTGGGGAGGTGAGGACTAATTGAACGGATTCAGTCCTCAGCGAAGACATGCGGCGGGCATCGCCGTGAATCAGGTAGTGACTGGTCGGTATCGTGCGGAGCACATCCTCGATTTGTCGCACAACTGAGCGGTTGCGAGCCAATTCCGGGATCTCGGTCTGGTCGAGCGCGACCTTCCTCAGATCGAGAGGAACATACTCCATCAAGTCCAGTTCATCGAATGCGGGAATCGTACGTTCCGGATGCAGATTTGCGATTTGTGCCGCCGCATTCATCCTTTCCACTCCTCCATCATTTTGCGAAAGTCCTGAAAGAGGTAGTGGGAGTCGTGGGGGCCGGGGCTGGCTTCGGGGTGGTACTGGACGCTGAAGAGCGGCAGGGTGCGGTGGCGGAGGCCCTCGAGGGTGTTGTCGTTCAGGTCGACGTGGGTGAGGTCGACTTCGCTGGGGTTGATGGAGTCGGGATCGACG
>JBARMS010000242.1:0-17332 GCA_049802575.1 Acidobacteriaceae bacterium
GCTCAGAACCGTTGAGGAAGAAAAAGAAACCCCGGGTGCCCCACATCTCCGCGGTGTTCGCAGATGTGGGATGCCGCGACAATGCGATCCGAAGCCCTGGAGCGTTTCTTCAGAACCCGCGAAACGCACCCACCGCGATCGCTTCAAGCCTGCGATACCCGAATCTCACCATCAGCGTGCAAAGAAAGGGAAAACCAGACTTAAACCCGCGACCCACCTTGGTCTCATCCTCAGCGGCAGAGCGAGTACCCAAGATCCCAGTTTGAAATCCAAAAAACAAGGGAGAGATAAGTTGAATCCCACATCTCCGAAACCCGCGGAGATGTGGGGCACCCGAGCATTATCTAAGTGTTCGGGGTGCCTCCACAATTCTTGTCAAGCTTTTCCTCCTCATTACGAAAGTGTTCCCCCTGATTCCACAGGTGATCCGCGCCAACAAAGTTGGCAGGTTTTAACTCCAAACCTGGTATTCTAAAAATAGAGAGCAAGAAACTAAAAAAGGCCGCCAATCAGGCGGCCTTTTTCCTTGCCCGCAATCTCTCGCACGACGTTTTCGCTAACAGACTCTCGCGAACCGTCTCTCGCTAACAGTTTTTCGCTAACGGTCTTTCGCTAACCGTCTTTCGCTAACAGTTTCTCGCCAACCGTTTTTCGCCAACCATTTTTCGCTAACAGCTAGCAGCTAGCAGCTAACAGCTAGCAGCTAACAGCTAACAGCTAACAGCTAGAAGCTAGCCGCTGCTCCAAAGGAGCCCACCATGCCCACCGAATGTGCCTTCACCCTGCCCGCCGGCCAGAAGTGCCACTGCATGGCCACCAGGAACCACCACTATTGCCGCCATCACGGCGCGCCCGCGTCTCGCAAGCCTCGCCGCCATCCCGACGCGTGGTGCCGCCGCGCCGCCTGGCGCGATCTCGGCCGCCGTGCCGCCTCCATGCCCAGAAAGGAGGCCGTGCTCCAGGCCCTCAACGTCCTCGACGCCCTCCGCGAGAACCGCATCGCCGACCGCACCGCCGGCCGCCTCCTCCGCGCTCTCCTCATGGGTTGGGACGAACTGCCCCTCATGCCCATGCCGAAGACCGGATGGGTCCTCCGCGAACCCGATGCTCTCTCCACTCCCCCCTTTCCTTCGCTCCCACCCGCCCCAGTCGCGCCCGCCGCTCCTCAACCTGCGGCCGCCCGCCAGCCGCTCGCTCCGCCCGCTGACGAAGAAGTCCCCAGCCTTGAAGAGATGCGCAGGATGGTCGACGACCTCCTGAAGAAGCTCGACGAGAACCCTCAATGAGCAGCGCACGACCCTCAATCCTCACGTCTGCGCCCTCCGGTGTTCATCCACGGCCTCTTCGCATCTGACCGGCCCTCAGTCACATCCCTGACGTTTTGTCCTGAACTGATCATGCGCGGCCGCAAGGTGATCATCGGCGGCCGCTTCCGCACCTGATACAAACAACAAAGGGTTAGCGCCGGCCGATTCCCGCGGCCATCGCTAACCCTCATCCTTCCAGTCAACCTTCCCCAAACGCCAAAATCCCCAAAACCTCGACCGAATCCCCGCCCTCCCTCACTGTCTCCCGCCTGATAACTATCCCGCCAACCCCGCCTACTCCAGATCATCCTCCGCTCCCGCTGCGACTGGCACGCCGCCTTGTCGTTTCGCTAACAGATAGCCGCGGATGAAGGGGTCGAGGTATCCATCCAATACCTTGTCGACGTCGCCGGTTTCGACGCGGGTGCGCAGGTCTTTGGCCATGCGGTAGGGCTGGAGGACGTAGTTGCGGATCTGGGAGCCGAACTTGATGTCTAACTTCGAGTCTTCGAGCTTGCGGGCGGTCGCCTGCTTCTTCTCTAACTCGTACTCATACAAACGCGAGCGCAGCATCTTCATCGCTTTGTCGCGGTTCTTGTGCTGGGAGCGCTCGTTCTGGCACTGGACGACGATGCCGGTGGGGATGTGGGTGATGCGGACGGCGGAGTCGGTGGTGTTGACGTGCTGGCCACCCTTGCCGCCGGAGCGGTAGGTGTCGGTGCGGATGTCGTCGGGCTTGATGTCGATCTGGATGGAGTCGTCGATTTCGGGCGAGACGAAGACGGAGGCGAAGCTGGTGTGGCGGCGCTTGGCCTGATCGTAAGGGGAGATGCGGACGAGGCGGTGGACGCCGGTTTCGCCGCTGAGGAGGCCGAAGGCGTAGTCGCCGGTGATGGTGAAGGTGGCGGACTTGATGCCGGCTTCTTCGCCGTCCTGATAGTCGTTCATTTCGGTTTTGAAGCCCTGCTGCTCGGCCCAGCGGAGATACATGCGGAGGAGCATCTCGGCCCAGTCCTGCGACTCGGTGCCGCCGGCGCCGGGGTGGACGGTGACGATGGCGTTGAGGGGATCGGTTTCGCCGGAGAGCATGGTGCGGAACTCGAGCTGCTCGACGTGGCCGGCGAGGGATTTGATTTCCTTGTCGAGGTCGACGAGGATGGCGGCGACTTCCTGGTCGGTTTCGGATTTGGCGTCGCGGGCGAGCTCGAAGCAGGCTTCGATGTCGCCGGTGCGGCGGGCGAGGTCGGCGTCGTCGGCGAGCTGGGCTTCGATGCGCTTGCGGTCGCGCATGAGGGGCTGCGAGGCGGCGGGATTCGACCAGATTTTGGGGTCGGCTAATTTGGATTCGAGGTCGGCGAGCTGGGTGCGGAGGCGGGGCGCGTCAAAGATACTCCCGCAAGCCGCGGACTTTTTCGCGGACGGGAGCGTAGAGGAATTCGAGGTCAGAGAGCATGAAGGAATTTTAGCTAAAAAGCGGTCAGCTAAAAAGCGGTCAGCTAAGAAGCGGTCAGCATTCAGCGAGCAGCGTTCAGAATGTGCAAAGACGGCGCTTCGCGCTACTGGAGGAAGTTGGAGTCGCGGGGCGGAGGTGGGGTCGTGTCTTCTTTCGGCGCGGCAGATGTGGAGGGATGGCGCTTCTTCAGCTTCACGTGGATGGGCTTGTTGGGTAGGAAGGCGGCGATGAGGCCGGTGATGGCGATCAGACAGCAGAGGTACGCGAAGAGGTCGCCATAGCGGGTGTAGAAGGTGAGCTCGGAGCTGTAGCCGTAGCGGGCCACGAGGGAGGTGAGGGTGTGGCGGGGCGCAGAGAGGGTGACGCGTCCCCAGGGATCGATGACGGTGGTGACGCCGTTGTTGGTGTCGCGCAGGAGCCAGCGGCGGTTTTCGACGGCGCGCATGCGGGCCATGTTGAGGTGCTGCCAGGGGGCGGAGGTGTCGCCGTACCAGCCGTCGTCAGAGAGGTTGACGAGGACCTGAGCGCCGTTGAGGGCGAAGTGGCGGACCTCGTCGGCAAAGATGGATTCGTAACAGATGAAGATGCCGACGGTGTGGGTTTGGCCGCTGGCGCTGGTGAGCGCGAAGACGGTGCGGGTGTGGCCGCGCTGGAGATCCTCGAGCTGGTGGGTGAGCTGGTGGGCGAAGAAGAAGAGGCTGCGGTAGGGGATGTACTCGCCGAAGGGGACGAGGTGGATCTTGTCGTAGCGGCCGGCGATGGAGCCGTCGGGGCGGAGGAGGAGCGCGGAGTTGTAGGTGGCGTTGGGGTCCTCGCCGAAGAGGCCGGCGATGACGGGGGCGTGGGCGGTGGTGGCGACCTGGGCGAGCAGGCTGAGGGTGCGGGGATCGTCGGACTTGAACCACGAGCCGACTTCGGGCCAGAGGACCAGGCTGGGCGGCGGGGTGTTCTGGGCGCAGGCGGCGGGCTGGCGGACGACGGGCTGTTTGGGTCCGGGCATGCCGGTGTAGGCGGGGGTGCAGGTTTCGGCGGCGCGGGCCTGGAGCCAGGCGGCGTTGCCGTCCCACTCCTGGCCCTGCCAGTTGTCATTGGTGGCGACGTCGATGTTGGGCTGGAGGAGGACGGCGTACGCGGAGGTGGCCATGCTGCCGGAGTCGGGGCGCTTGAGGAGGAAGTGCGCCATGAGGATGATGATGATCCACGCGGCGAAGTGATGACGCCAGCGGCGGCGGCCGGCAATAGGCAGGAAGAGCGAGGCGAAGACGACGTTGAAGAGGACGAGGGCACAGGTGATGCCGTAGACGCCGGTGAAGGGCGCGAGCGCGGCGAGGCCGAGGTTATCGATTTGGGAGTAGCCGAGCTGATCCCAGGGGACAGAAGTGATGCGGGCGGCGGCGAGGTCGATGGCGGTCCAGAGAAACGGCGCGAGGGTGAGGGCCCAGGCGAGGCCGAGGCGGCGGCGGAAAAACGCGAGGAGCACGCCGAAGAGTGCGAAATAGAGGCCGAGAATCGCGGAAAACAGCAGGACGATGCCGACGCAGCCCGGGGGCGAGACGTGGCCGTAGTAAAGCATCGTCTGGTAGATCCAGTAGCAGTTGAGGGCGTACCAGAGGACGCCGCTGAGCCAGGCAGTGAGCGCGGCGCGGCTGAGGTAATGGGGCTCGTCTGCGCTGCGGTTGCTGAGCAGAGCGTAGAGCAGCGGGACAAGGGCGATCCAGGCGAGGAGCGACCGAGCGTGCGGCATGGGGCCGGCGACGGGGAAGCTGAAATCGAGCAGGACGGAGGTGAGCAGGCCGAGGAGGATGGAGCGGGGCAGAGAGGTGCGGGTGGTGATGGTTTCGGTGGCTGCGGGTTCGCTCACGGATGTGGACATAGCAGAGGTCTGGCTCAGTGCCGGGCCGCCGGGGGCAGGGCGAGAAAAGCGCAGGCGCCATTCGACTCACGATGGGCTCGCTCCGGGCAAGCTCTTCGACTACGCGCTGCAACCATGTGGTGAACGAGTAGGATGCGCGGCGCTACGCTCAGGATGACAACCCCCTTTTTTGAACTGATCCCTGGGGCCCTCGTCGCCCGGCGAGGCGGGCTAGTCTTTGCCGATGAGTTCGGAGAGGTCCTGAAAGAAGCTGATGAGGATCACCAGAAGGGAGCCGGCGACGCCGACGAGGAAGAGCCACGTGATGACGGACATGGCGGTATGGAGAAGAGCGAGCACAGGAAGATTGTAGAACAGCAGATAGGGTGCAGGGGATAGGGTGTAGCAGGAGCCGTCGGCGTTCGGCATTCGAGCGGGTCAGCGAATTGCCTGGAGGTACCCCGTGCTCGGGGACGCGGAGTTCAATCGGCGGGGCCGGCGAAGAGGATGAGGTTGCCGTCGGGGTCCTGGGATAGCGGTTAGCGACGAGCCCCACCCTGTCCGCAAGAAGCCGCGGACAAGGATGGGGCACCCCAGCGTGGATGGGGCACCCGGCGTGGATTGGGGCGCCCGGTGACTCGGGTCACAGACAGCCGCTCTCTTACAGATAGAGGATGAGCCGGTACGTTCTCCCCAGGACGTGTGGGCGGTGTTGCGCCTTGTGGCTGCGCGGCGGACGCTGGGGGACGGATGGGCGCGAGGAACGATCGCGAAGGAATATCGCGGCGGACGTTTATTGGGAGGGGCGCGGTGGCCGGCGCGGGGCTGGCGGCGGGATGCCGCGGCGAGCACGACGGGTGGCTGGCGCTGAGCGACGCGGAAGCGCGGACACTGGCGGCGCTCTGTGACGCGATCATTCCGGCCGACGATTATCCCAGTGCTGCGCAGGCCGGGGCGGTCACCTACATCGATCGACAACTGGCGCGGACCTATCGGCGGCACGTGGCTGCGTATCGCGCGGGTTTGCGCGATGCGGAGCAGAGGGGCCTCGAGCAGTTTGGCGTGACGCTGGCTGCGGCGCGCCCGGAGCAGCAACGGGCAGTGGCGCTCGCGCTCGAGAAGCGGAATCGGCGGTTCTTTGAGCTGGTGCGTACGCACACCATGGAGAGCTATTACGGTTCGCCGCGGCATGGGGGGAATCGCGATGCGGTGAGCTGGCGGATGCTGGGGCTGGATGAACCGCCGGTGCGAGGGAGAGCAGCGGTCAGCAGTCAGCGGGCAGCAGTCAGCGGGCAGCGAAATGCAGGTCCTTCGGCTCGCGACTGAATTGTTTCAGCGCGCCAAAGGCGGCGCGCTGATTTTTTGGAAGGCTCGCGCAGGATGACAGAGTTGTTTTTCCAAATGGATTGCAGTGAGAGGGACCGGCGGATGCGACTCAGCAAGAGGGTTGGGAGCGCGCGCTCGTGAAGCACGTGAATGCGGTGATCGTTGGGGCGGGGGCTGCCGGCGGCATTGTTGCGCAGGAGCTCGCCCTGGCGGGGTTGAGCGTGGTGCTGCTGGAGCGCGGGCGGTGGTACACGGCGAACGATTGCCGCAAAGACGATTTGCGCAATCAGCGCGTGACGGCGCTGGGGAATGCGTTTGGGCCGGAGGACGCGGGGAATCCGCGGGTGTGGGTGAACGCCGCGGGGCAGGCGCAGACGGTGCGGCCGAGCGAAGGCGCCTGGTCGAACAACGCGTGGTGCGTGGGCGGGGGAACGCTGTCGTACGGCGCGATGGCGTGGCGTTTTCTGCCGCAGGATTTTCGCATGCGCTCGACCTATGGCGTGCCGGAGGGATCGTCGCTGGAAGACTGGCCGATTGGCTACGACGATCTGGAGGCGTATTACGAGAAGGCGGAGTGGGAGATTGGCGTGTCGGGGGACTACGCAGGCGAGCCGTTTCACGGGCCGCGGCGCGGGGACTTGCCGATGCCGCCGCTGCCGCCGAATCGCGAGTTTGGGATTCTGGAGCCGGCGGCGCAGCGGCTGGGGCTGCATCCGTTTCCCATTCCCATGCTGCGCAACAGCGTCGAGTACAACGGGCGGGGCCCATGCATGCGGTGCCGGTGGTGCTGCGGGTTTGCGTGCGAGGTGGATGCGAAGAACGGGACGCAGAACACGGCGATCCCGCGTGCGCTCGAGACGTCGAACTGCGAGCTGCGGACCGAGTGCGTGGTGAGCGAGATCGCGACCGATGCGCGGGGGCGCGCGACGGGCGTGGTGTATTTCGACGCCGACGGGCGCAGGCAGGTGCAGAGCGCGGATGTGGTGGTGGTGTCGTCGGCGGCGATTGAGTCGGCGCGGCTGCTGCTGCTCTCGAAGAGCCGGTTGTTTCCGCAGGGGCTGGGGAACCGGTGGGACCAGGTGGGGCGGAATTTGCAGGGGCACCACTACACCGGCGCGGTGGGGTATTTCGATTACGAGACGTATGACGATGCAGGGCCGGGCGCGAGCATCGCGGTGTGCGACTACAACCACGGCACGCCGGGGCTGTGCGGCGGCGGGCTGCTGGCGAATGAGTTCATCCGGCTGCCGGTGCAGATGGTGGACCGGCTGCCGCCGGGGACGCCGCGATGGGGCGCAGAGCACAAGGCGGCGATGCGGACGTGGCACAAGCGGACGGTTGTAGTGATGGGGCCGACGCAGCCGATTCCGATGGCGAGCGCGCGGGCGCGGCTTGATCCCGTGGTGAAAGACAAGTGGGGCTTGCCGGTGGCGCGGATCGAGGGCAACAGCCATCCGCACACGTTTGCGATTGGGGCGGTGCAGGCGCAGCGGGCGGAGACGTGGCTGCGGGAGGCGGGGGCGGTGCACACATCGCTGATGGATTACACGCCGGAGGTGGTGGAGGCGGGACAGCACCAGGCGGGGACGTGCCGGATGGGGGATGATCCGCGGAGCTCGGTGGTGGATCGAAACTGCAGGCTGCACGACGTGGACAACGTGTTCGTGATGGACGGCAGCGTGCATGTGACGAACGGCGGCTTCAATCCTGTGCTGACGATTATGGCGATGGCGTATCGGGCGGCGGAGGGGTTGGTGCGCGGGTGGAAGGGAACGGGGTTCCGGTCGTGAGACGCCTGCTGATGTGGGCGGCGACGGGCGTGGCCGCGACGGCGCTGGCGGTGCTGGGCGCGGGCTGGGGCGCGACCGCGTACTACTCGTCGCAACACGGGCAGGGATGCGCGGGCTGCCATGAGATGGCGGAGTTTGTGTCGGGTGCACACGGGTCGGCTCATCGGGGCGTCACGTGTGTCGCGTGCCATGAGACGGGGGTGCGGGCCAAGCTGCGGCATGTGAGGGTGCATCTGCTGGGCGACTTGCCGGAGACGATTCGGCTGCGCGATGTGGATGCGTTGCGGATGACGGTTGCATGCGCGCGCTGCCATGCGGCGGAGTATGCGGGGTGGCACGCGGGTCCGCACAGCGCGACGTACGCGCAGATTTTCACGAATGCGGAACAGAACCGGAAGCAGCGGCTGATGGAGGATTGCTTCCGCTGCCACGGGATGCATTTCGATGGGGCGGTGCGGGATCTGGTGCAGCCGGTGGATGGGCGCGGGCCGTGGCGCATTGTGCGGGCGGGATTCGCGGAGCAGGCGGCGATTCCGTGCGCGGCGTGCCACTGGATGCATCGCGAGGGCGAGCCGGAGGTGAAGCCGGCGGAGGGGATTTCCGTGGCGGGCGAGCCGGTGGAGGGGACGCTGGGGTTCTTCGACCGGCGGGAGCAGATGCATTTTGCGGCGGCTGCGCTGCGGGTTCCGCAGGTGTTCGAGGGGGCGCGGGCGGTGAAGATGAGCGCCGATGCGCGGCAGGGATTGTGCTACCAGTGCCATGCGGGGCGGATTCCGGATGCGGGGACGGAAGCGGCAGCGCGCGGGTGGGGGATGCAGGCGGGTTCAGGGGATGATCGGACGCCGATGGGAGTGCACGAGGGATTGAGCTGTTTGGCTTGCCACAACGGACACAATGAGAACGCGCGGGCGTCGTGCAAGACGTGCCATGGGGCGAAGGGCGCGTGCGGGCTGGATGTAGAGACGATGGACACGACCTACGCGAGCGCGAAGAGCGGGCACAACGTGCATTGGGTGCAGTGCGTGGATTGCCATCGGCGGGGAGTGCCGAAAAGCAGGGAATAGGGAACAGGGATTAGGGATTGAAGAGCAGGGAATAGGGGATAGGGAATAGGGGTAGCGGGTAGCGGGTCGGCGAGCCCACCCTGTCGCCAGGAGCGGGCGACAAGGATGGGGCACCCCAGGCTGGGCAATAATTGACTTGTGACGGAGATTTCGATCGAGGCGCGGCAGCGGGGCGTGGAGCCGGCGGGGCGGACACGCGCCACTGTGTCGGTGGCGATGATTGTCTTCAATGAGGAGAAGAATCTTGCGCGCACGCTGGAGGCGCTGCGCTGGGCCGATGAGCTGGTGCTGGTGGATTCAGGATCGGTGGATCGGACGGCGGAGATTGCGCAGCAGTTTGGGGCGCAGTTCACGGTGCATCGGGAATTTCGCGGGCATGGGGAACAGAAGAATGTCGCCATCGACCGGTGCACGAGCGAGTGGATTTTTCTGGTCGATGCGGATGAGGTGCCGTCAGCCGAGTTGAGCGCGGAGATTCAGCGCACGCTGGAGCATCCGGAGTATGACGCGTACTGGGTGCCGCGGCGGAATCTGTTTCTCAACCGGTGGATGGGTCATGGCGGGCTCTGGCCCGATCGCAAGCTGCGGCTGTTCAAGCGGGGCGCAGCGCGGCTGGAAGAAGGCGTGGGGCCGCACGCGACGCCGCAGCATACGGGGGCGAAGGGGAAGCTGCGGCATCCGCTGATGCACTATGCGTATCCGGATTTCCAGCAGTATCTCGAGCACATGAACCGGTACAGCGGCGAAGTGGCGCTGGGGCTGGTGCAGCGGGGGAAGGGTTCGCGCGCGGGATATTTTTTCAAGGCGTTTGCGAATCCGGTGGTGGGGTTCGTCCACAATTACGGGATTCGCCTGGGATTTTTGGATGGGTGGCAGGGGCTGGTGTTCCACGTGAACCACGCGGCATATGTGCACTGGAAGTACATCAAGGCGTGGCGGATGAAGTCCGGGAACAGGTGACTGGTTGCGGCGGGTGCGCCGGGAGCGGGCAGACAGCGAGCTCATCGCCATGCGGATCAGGCGGTCTTTACTTGTGGCGGGTTTTAGGCATATGCTTCTCGCCCAAAGGGCGGGATTCCGTTCATCGCGCCGTTCCCCAGGGAGATTGCTCCGCCGCTCAGCGGGTTCTTCGCGACCCCATGCGAGGAAAACCAAACCGTTGAGGGCCAGTTCGGGGGGAACGCGCAGGTCAGCGCTTTGTTCAGAGCGCTTCGTCCATGCCACGACCGAGAACGGAGCCAACCATGAAAGTCCCTCTTCGATTTGCACCTGTGGTGTCCCTGGGCGCAGCGGTCACCATGATGCTTGCGACCGGGCAGAGCGCGATCGCGCAGATTGAAAAGCAGCCACCTATCTTTCGTCAGCCTGTTGCGAGTTTTGCGAATATTGTCGTGACGGTGCAGGGGCCGAATACGGTCAAGATCGCATGGTATCCGCTGCCGGGAGCCGATCAGTATCAGGTCTACCGCACGATGGGCCAGCCACCCCTGGCAAGCCAGATCGGGCCCGACTATCCCTCGGCGACTGATGCAGCGCAATGGGTCACGGTGTATGACTACAACGCTCCGGCCAGCACGGCGCTGAGTTACTACGTGACCGCGGCGCAGAAAGAACCGATCTTGACAATGTCAGGCACCGTCCCAGGATCGATCGAACGATGGATGGCGACGAGCAACAGCGTCGCGGTCAACACGCCGGCGCTGCCTGCTGTACCGGTGTGGGGCTTCGCCGATCTGCACGCGCATCCGGCGACGTTCCTGGCCTTCGGGGCCGACGCTCAGGGGGACGCTGATTACGCCTTCAGCCAAAACAATGGGATTCTTTGGGGCAAAACCGGCCTTGACCTTGCCACCGCAAGCACGGATGCGGCGATCGCCGCCAATCTGCCCGCGTGCGACGGCGCCACGCACAGCGGGTTCGACGCTGACGCGATTCGTCACGCGATACACGGTCAGCTCATCCAGATGGTCTCCCAGCAATCCGGCTATCCCCACAGTGCCTCGGGCTATCCGGGCTACAACGCCTGGCCTGCGGCGCAGGACCTGCTGCATCAGGCCATGTACATCACGGAGATTCGGCGAGCGTATGAAGGGGGGCTGCGCATGATGTTCGCCAGCACCACGGACAACGAGATCATCTACGATCTGTGGCACACCGGATCCAATGCAAACGGCAACCCCATCCCCACACCGACGCCACTCTTCGATTACCTGTCGGCGATTCGGCAGCTCAACCTGATCCAGCAATTAGTCGGCGCGAACAGCGACTGGATGCAAATCGTCACCAGCTCAGCCGACGCGAGGCAGGCGATCCAAAACAACAAGCTGGCGGTAGTTCTGAGCGTGGAAATGGACGCGCTGACTATGGATAACCTGCAGGACCTGGTTCAAAACCACCAGGTGCGGCATATCATCCCGATCCACCTCACGAACAATGCGATGGGAGGCATGGCGCTCTACGGCGACCCGTTCAACACCAACACCTACTTCCATACGGGCAACTTCTACTCCGTCCGCACCGACCCATGTGTCAACTACAGCCTGGGCAGACCACTGGCTCTGGAGCCGGACCCATCGCTCCTCGGTGTCGGCGGCGCTCTCGGCGGAATCAGTCCGCAGCCCATCAACGACGCCTGGTTCCAATCGTTGAACTACCCTGTCGCGTGGGCGGGGAGCGGCGAGAGAAACGGTCAGGGACTGGCGCAGCCGGAACAGTTCGTGCAGTTGATGCAGAAAGGCGTGATGCTGGACCTGGCGCACATGGGCGAGCAGTCGGCGGCCGATGCGCTGTCGCTCGCGGAAAAATACCAGTTCCCGCTGATGGATTCGCACACCGGGCTGCGGGACGACAGCACTTGCTATCCCACGCTTCCGGCGGGCACGAGCGAGCGCGCCATACCCTACTCGCAGGTGAAGCGCCTGGCGGCTTTGGGAGGGGTTCTGGGGCTGGGCACGGCGGATAACTCCGGACCGGACCCTGTGGAACTGTGGCTGCAGAATTACAAGGCCGCGCGCGCGCTGATGGGGGGAAGAGGAGTTGCGCTCGGCACCGACTTCGACGGACTTTCTCCGCAGATTGTGGGGAATGCTTACAACATTCAAACTCCGTATCCCATTACGGTCGGCAGCCAGTTGAACCCGCCGGATGGCATCACCTTGAATGCCCTGGACAAGTTCAAGCTCGGCAACCGCAGTTTCGATTTCACAACCGACGGGCTGGCCAATTATGGGATGCTGCCCGACTTTCTGGAGGCGGTGTGGGTCCATCCCCCAGCGACCTGGACCCCGGCCGCAGGACCGCCGCCGTACTCGAATCCGGATGCGATCCCGGAATTAACGGCGCTGTTTCACTCGGCGGAAGACGTGATTGACATGTGGGCGAAGGACGAGCAGGCGGCGGGGAACATTCCCAGTCCGGAAACCGTGCAGTGCTCGGTCTTCGACGATGGCTACACCAATCTGGCCGGTCCTGGCAACGTGATCCTGATCAACGCCAACCTGCAAGCTTGCATCCCGAATGGAAGCGGGGCCGATTGCCGGAAGTGGTTTGGACGATGCACGACGTCGGTCAGCAATAATCCCGTCACGTTCTCGACTTTCGACGATGGTTACGCCAACGCGTCCGCCAGCTCGGATGCAATCTTTGTACAGAGCGTCAACGGCGCGTCGGCTTCGTGCGTTCCCGGAGGATCGAATGGCATTTGCCACAAGTGGTTTGGGCGCGGAATGACGCAGGACGGGCGGAAGGTGCTTTGCGACCTGACGAGTGCCAACGCCAATGACTTTGCAGGACCGACTGATGCGATCTACCCGTTGCACCTGTCGGACACGACGACCAATCCGACGGATGGGCTTATATCGATGAATCAGATGTGTCTCCCGGACGGCACCGCGACGGGGACCTGCCGAGCGCGGTTTGGGAGTTGTTTCGTCGCGGTGCAGTAGGGGCCGGATGAGGGTGTCGTTGCAAGGGCGGAGCTGAGCCGGGACACGCACGCAGGCCGGGATTCAGGGAAACACAAACGATTGAGGGCGGCGCAGGGTCAGCGCGTGGGCATCAGGCGGCGGCAGCGGTTTCGAGCTCGCTGGCTGAGGCTTCGCGGCGCTGATCGGCACGCGTCATGGGACGCATTTCGCGCCAGGAATAAGGGGTCTCGTGGCCGCAGTCCAGGCACACCGTATAGCAGTGCTTGTTCAGGGTAAAGGGACGGCTCTGGTGGCGGTGGATACATCCGAAGAGAAGGTCAAGGCAGGCGTCAATCATGGCGTTCCTCCTTCCTGGGACGATCGATGGCTGGGGACTGCGGCCAGCGGCGGAAAGGATGGGGAGCATCGTCTTTGTTCTGCCCGCGTCCAGGATTGTCAGACTGTAGCGTGTGGGCGGGGCTGTTTCAATGGCTCTACAGCCACTTTTGGCGGGTTTCCGGTAATGGCGAAAGTGACTACCGTCCGGGGGCTATGGGTACGGGAAGCCAGTTACGAGAGGGCGCCAGACAGGAGCTTTGCGTCGAGATTCGGTCTGGATGTGGCTGGCGACTCTTACGTTTAGATATCCGGCCTGGCGCACGCACGAAAGTTCGGAGTGACACGGCGATTTCTCGCTGTTAGAGAGTGACTTTGCGGCGATGCGAGGTTCGGAGGAGCGCCATCTCCGGCGACACCATCCAGCCAGGGTTGCGAACACGCAGGCAACTGATGCGGTTCCAAAAATTCTACCCGCCGTTTGATCCGGGACGCGCGGGGGCCGGACCAACATTCTTTGCATCGGCGACTGCGATTTGTAACTGTTGAAGTTACGGATTCGTCGCGACGTAGCCGGCGATATTTTTCAGCTGCTGGGCCCAGCCTTTTTCGTGGGCGTCGAGGGCCTCCTTCGCGCGCGGGCCGGGCAGATCGTTGAAGCCGCATTCAGCGATATCGAGCAGCGTGCCGCCGGAGGCGGTGGGCTGGAGGCGGAATTCGACCAGGGTGGGCACTTCTTGGGAGTAGTCGGCGCCGGGATCGATGGCGTAGGGATGCCAGGTGAAGGCGAAGTACTGTTCGGGGTCGATTTGCTGGATGACGGCGCGCCAGGTGAGGTGTTCCATACCCGGAGAAGTGATCGGTCCCTGGGATTCTTCGCCGGCTTTGAAGGGGCCGGTAAGGCGAACGCCGAACCATGCGCCGAATTCGTTGTGGTCGGTGAGGGCGCGCCAGACGCGGGCGACGGGCGCGGGGATTTCGGCTTCCTTTTCGATGCAGTCGGCGGGCATGGAAAACCTCCGGAAGCATATTAGACCGAAGTGCCTGGTGGCGGGGTCCGGGGCTGAAGCCCGTGTTCAAAGCGCTCTTATTCCCCGGCCTGAAGGCCGGGGCTTCTACCGTCGTGCTGCTGGCGCAGCACTATGGCTACAGGTCCTCGTTGCAGGCGCAGCACGATGGTTCCATGTCCTCGTTGCAGGCGCAGCACGATGGTTCCCTGAGGATTCTCTTGCGGCCGGTTTGAGTGGCTTCGCGGAGGATCGCATCGAATTCCTGGCCGCATAGTTCCACGTCACACGCAGGATTTCGCGATGCGCGTTTGAAAACGCCGAGCCTTACGCGGCCGTGAGGAGGATGGGCTCGTCCATCGTGATCATGAGGGTGTGCTCATAGTGGGCGGCGAGGCCGCGGTCGGCGGTGCGGACGGTCCATCCGTCTTTGGCAAGGGTGGTGCGGCCGGACTTGCTGGCGATGATGGGCTCGACGGTGATGACGAGGCCTTCGGTGAGGAGGGTGGAGGCGGAAGGGTCGGGCCAGTTGGGGACGCTGGGCTTCTCGTGGATGGTGTGGCCGATGCCGTGGCCGCAGAGATCGCGGATGAAGTGGAAGCCATCGGCCTGGACAGCGGCCTCGACGGAGCGGCCGATGTCGAGGACGCGATTGCCGGCGCGGGCGGCGTGCATGGCTTCGTGAAAGGCGCGCTGGGCGGTGGCGGCGAGGCGGTTGCCGAGGGCTGTGGGCGCGGTCTCGGCGGGGTCGTGGCCGACGATGACGGTTTCCGCAGCGTCGGCCATGAAGCCGTCGAGCTGGATGGTGACATCGAGCTTGAGCAGGTCGCCGTTGCGGAGCTTGCGGCCGGAAGGGACGCCGTGGACGACTTCGTCGTTGACGGAGATGCAGGAGACGCCGGGGAAATTGTAGACGATGACGGGTCCGGAGACGGCGCCGTGGCGGCGCATGACCTGGGCGCCGATGTCGTCGAGGTCGCGGGTGGTGATGCCGGAGCGGGCGGCGGCTTTCATGGCTTCGAGCATGAGGCGGACGACGCGACCGGCGGCGCGCATGGCGGCGAGTTCTTCGGGGGTGGAGATGGACATGGCTCAGCTCGCTCGTTTCCGTTTGGGCGCGGCTTCCTGGAGCATGGCGGCGCGCAGGAGCGCGTTCATGCGGGTTTGGTAGCCTTTGCCGTTTTTGCGCAGCCACGCGATGACGTCGGCATCGAGGCGGACGGTGAGCTGCTTTTTTACGGGGCGATAGAAGGGGTTGGGACCGACGTTTTTCCAGTCCAGCTCGGGGATGTCGGAAAGATCAATCTCGCTGTCGGGACGCGCGACGAGAGCGGCCACTCTACGAATCTCCCGCGGAGACGGTTTGCACTCGTCAAAAGTCTTTCGGACGATTTTGTTCATAGAGCCTGCGCTCCTTTCTGGTTGCTTTTCGGACTGAGATGATTCTGAATATTTCGTCGGGCCATTCTTCCAGGATCGTGTATGCGACGGTGAGGAGGGATTTTGCCTCGAATAATCCAATCAACTGCCAGCGAATTTCACCATCCTCGATACGTTCCTGCTCGGAAATCGCATGGGGGTCCGCAAATACGCGCACGCCGTTCTCAAACGTGAGGCCATGCTTGCGCCGATTGCTTTGCGCTTTGACCGGGTCCATTCGAATAGGATCATTCTGGCATCCTCATTGTAACTACAAATCCATACCTACGCAATGACTATTCGCCGAGGAGCAGGCGTTCGCAGGCGAGCGCGTGGCCGGTGGCGGGGTCGGCGTCGATGAGGAGGGCGGCCATGCGGGGATCGCCTTTGGCGGCTTCGAATTTGGCGGGCATGCCGGTGAGGAAGCGGTCGAGGACGAGCTGCTTTTCGACGCCGATGATGGAGTCGTAGGGGCCGGACATGCCAACGTCGGTTTGGTAGGCGGTGCCTCCGGGGAGGACGCGGTTGTCGGCGGTGGGAACGTGGGTGTGCGTGCCGATGACGGCGGTGACACGGCCGTCGAGATACCAGCCCATGGCGGCTTTCTCGCTGGTGGCTTCAGCGTGGATGTCGACGAGGATGATTTTGGCGGTGATTTTGGCGAGCAGGGCGTCGGCGACGCGGAAGGGATCTTCGTTGCTGGCCATGAAGACGCGTCCCTGCAGGTTGACCACGGCGTAGGCTTCGCCCGAGGGGAGCGTGCCCTGGTACCAGCCGTGACCGGGGCTGCCGGGAGAGTAGTTGGCGGGGCGGATGACGCGGCGGGGGCGCTCGTCGGAGACGGCAGGGACGGACTTGAGGTAGTCGATGATTTCTTTTTTGTCCCAGACGTGGTTGCCGGTGGTAAGGACGTGCGCGCCCAGGTCGAAGAGCTCGTCGGCGATGGCGGGGGTGAGGCCGAAGCCGCCAGCGGCATTTTCAGCGTTGACGATGACGAGCGAAACCTGGCGCGAGGCGATGACGTGGCCGATGTGCTCGCGGACGATGCGGCGGCCCGCACTGCCGAAGACGTCGCCGACGAAGAGGATATGCAAAGGAGGCTCCCGGAGGAAAAAGCGATTATAGAGTGACTTGCGACGAGACCGAACAGGTGAGGGCAATTGTTACAATCTCGTAGCCATGAGCCGCCCGGACCTGTGGTAGCGTGGAGCATGGCCGTCAATACCCGATTCGCAACAGGCGTGCACGCGCTCGCTCTGCTGGCTTCCGAACCGGATGTGCTGCAGACCTCGGATGACGTAGCAGGCAAGCTGGACACCAATCCCGTAGTGATTCGCCGCGTGTTTTCGCTGCTGCATCAGGCAGGACTTGTGGACAGCCACAAAGGTCCGCAGGGCGGCTCGAAGCTGGCGCGACCGGCGAAGCAGATTTCGCTGGCAGAGATTTTCGGCGCGCTGGATGGGCGGGAACTTTTCCACATCGCGGAATTCGAGGGATCGGAGCTGGGCAAGATGCGCGCGAAACTGAAAGGCGTGCTGTCCGGAGCCGAGTCGGCGCTGCATGACGAGCTGAAGAAGACGTCGCTGGCGGACCTGGTGAAGGGCAAAGGGAAGAAGGGGAAGAAGAAGTAGCGGCGAGACGCCTTCTTTCGAGCGCGCGCGGGAGAGTTCGGCAAAAGGACGAGAGCGGACAGTCGTTCCCTTTCGAAGTGCAGGGGCTGAAGCCCGGCGTATTTTGCGGCGTTTGCGGCACGACTGAACAGCTTGCGGAAAAACTCATCTGTTCCGCTCCTTGATGAGTGTGTGCGCTGTTTTTCAGGCGTCCAGCCGTGTTGTTGCCGTTGTTGTTTCGCCTCTGCGGGCGCCATTTTCTC